>NZ_BCRQ01000040.1 GCF_001552675.1 Alicyclobacillus sendaiensis NBRC 100866 | reverse complement strand
CGTCCGATCGCGTCGACTTGACGCGATCGCGGGACATTTATACAATGTAAATGTTAAACGATAGAAAGATTAGCTCGTTATAAAGGTTTGGCGGTTTGAGTGATCTAACATCAGGAGGACAGCGGATGCAAGGGGACATGGACGTGCTGACGCAGCGGTTTGCCCAGTCGCTCGGCGTGCTGGCCCAGGAGTTCGGGCCGCACCTGCTGAACCGGTTGCACACGGGTCTCACCGCAGGTCAGTTTTTCACCATGCAGATGATCCGGCGCGAGGGGCGGCTCAAGGTGTCTCAGCTTGCGGAGCGATTGGAAGTGACACCGAGCGCCATCACCGTGATGATCGATCGCCTCGAGCACCATGGCTACGTCTTGCGGGTTCGAGACGAGGAGGACAGGCGAGTGGTCGTGATTGAACTGACGGAGGCCGGGCGCGCCAAGCTCGCCGAGGTGGAGCGGGCGTGGTTTGAAATGATGCGGAAGATGGTGTCGAGGATCGAACCCGGGGCGTTCGAGCAGTGCGTCTCGGCGCTCGAGACAATGGTCGCCGCGGCGAAGCAATTGCGCGTGGAATCGTACGGGGAAGAGACGCCCCGTCAGGAGGTATGAACTTGAGCGCTCTGGATGGGGTGCAACGGACGAACCAGATCACTGGCTCGCGCAAATGGTGGGCGTTTGCCACCGTCCTGCTCACGATGTTTTTCTCGTCGCTGGATCAGACGGTCGTGTCCACGGCCATGCCGACGGTCATCAGCGACCTGCACGGGCTGAACCTGTACACGTGGGTGTTCACCGCGTACATGATCACGTCGTCCATCACCGTGCCGATTTACGGCAAGCTGTCGGACGTGTTTGGGCGCAAGCCGTTCTATTTGTTCGGGCTCGTGATGTTCGGCATTGGATCCGCCGTCTCGGGACAAGCGCACAGCATGATGGAACTCGTGTGGGCCCGGGCGGTGCAGGGCATCGGTGCCGGCGCCATGATGAGCATGCCGCGCGCCACCGTCGGTGATATCTTCTCGCCAAAGGAGCGCGCGCGATGGATGGGCGTGATGATGGCGGTCTTCGGCCTATCGAGCATCGTGGGTCCGGCCATCGGCGGTTTCATCACGGACAACTGGTCGTGGCGATGGGTGTTTTACGTCAACCTTCCGTTTGTGGTCCTCGCCATTGCCGGCGTTGTGTTCGCGCTGCCGAGGGTGCGGACGAAGGACCAGGTCAAGGTCGATTGGCAGGGCGCGGCGCTCCTCACCATTGGCCTCGTGCCCATCCTGCTCGCCCTCAGCTGGGCGGGGAGCAAGTACGCGTGGGGCTCGCTTGACATCGTCGGCCTCTTGGCTGGTGGCGCGCTGATTTTGGTCGCGTTCGTCTTGTGGGAGACGCGTGCGGCGGATCCGCTCGTTGCGCCGTGGTTGTTCCGCAACCGGGTGTTCACCACGTCGCTCTTGCTGCAATTGTTCGTGGGCATGGCGATGTTCGGAAGTCTCATGTACCTGCCCATCTTCGTGCAGGGGGTCATCGGGCTCAACGCGCAGAACAGCGGGTGGGTCATGACGCCCATGATGGGCGGCTTTATGGTCGGCAGCATGGTGTCTGGACAGGTGATGTCGAGAACAGGCCGGTACCGTCACGTGGCGTGGCTATCGGGCGCCGTCATTGTGGTGGGCTCGGTTCTGTTGAATCGGGTCAACGTTCACACGTCGTGGCCGACCATCATGGTGGACATGATTGTCCTCGGCGTGGGCATCGGCGCCTTGATGCCGCTCATGAACATGGCGGTGCAGAACGCGTTTCCCTATCGCGTGATGGGCACGGTGAACGCGAGCCAGCAGTTCGTGAGTTCGCTCGGCGGTGTCATTGCTTCGCCGGTGTTCGGCACGGTGTTGAACCACGCCTTCTCGCGCAAGCTTCGCGAATTGTTGCCGCCGTCGCTGTCGGCGATGAAGTCGAACCTGGGATCCGTCAACCCGCAGGCGCTCCTCACAGCGCAGGCCCAGAAGGCGATTGCCGCCCAGTTTGACCGGTTGGGATCAGCCGGGCACGCGCTCTACCACGAGCTCATGCAGGCAGTCAAGCTGTCGTTGACGTACGGGATTCAGCAACTGTTCTTGGTTGGGTTGGTCTTTTCTGTGCTCACCTTCGTCGGCACATTCTTCTTGCCGGAAGTGAAACTGAAGGGCGACGAGTATTTCCGCGCGGAAGAGGCGGAGGAACACGCGGGCTAAGCCGCGCAGGACGTGCCGCTCGACGGGCTCCACTGGGGCCCGTCGAGCGGCTTTTTTATAGGCAAGTAGACCCGTTACAAACTGTTCAAGCTCGTGCCGCGGTTTGTTCAAAAACCTACGCATTGAGCGCATTTTTTTCGAAGGATATGGTGATACGATCCAAGTGTAAAGAGCGCTCCAAATGTTCACTCGTGATCACGAGAGCTGAGACCTGTCAGGGGGGAGAGCGCATGCCCAGTGAAGTCGCGTTGGCGCGGTGGCAGTTTGGCATCACGACGGTGTATCACTTCTTCTTTGTCCCGGTGACCATCGGTCTGGTGTACCTGATTGCCATCATGGAGACCCTGTACGTCGTCAAGAAGGACGATCGCTACAAGCAGATGGCACAGTTCTGGGGCAAGATTTTTCTCATCAACTTCGCGGTGGGTGTGGTGACGGGCATTCTGCAGGAGTTCCAGTTTGGCATGAACTGGGCCAATTACTCTCGCTTTGTGGGCGACGTGTTCGGTGCACCGCTTGCCATCGAGTCGCTGCTCGCCTTTTTCCTCGAGTCGACGTTTTTAGGCGTCTGGATGTTCGGATGGGATAAGCTCTCGAAGCGCATGCACGTGGCGTCGATATGGCTCGTCGCCATCGGGACCACGCTTTCGGCCTTTTGGATCCTGACGGCGAACGCGTTCATGCAGCACCCTGTGGGTTACACGATGAGGGACGGTCATGCCGAGATGTCGAGCTTTGGGGCCCTCATCACTAATCCGCAGCTCTGGTACGAGTTCCCGCACGTGTTCCTGGGATCGCTCGTCACCGGTGCGTTCGTCGTGATGGGCGTGAGCGCGTATCAGCTGTTGCGCAAGCGCCACATCGAAGTGTTCCAGCCGAGCTTCGGGATTGCATCCGTCGTGGCCGTGGCCGCGAGCTTTCTCGTGATGGTCGTCGGGCATGAGCAGGCGCAATATCTCCTGGTGTCTCAGCCCATGAAACTCGCAGCTTCGGAGGCGCTTTGGAAGACAAGCGGAAGCCCAGCGCCGTGGACACTCTTTGCCATCATCCACGCGTCCGCGCACAAGAACACGTGGATGATTCAGATCCCGTATTTGCTCAGCATTTTGTCTTACAACCGGCTGTACGGCAGCGTGCCGGGCATTCTCGAGCTTCAACAACAAATGGCGGCGAAATATGGTCCGGGAAATTACATCCCTGACGTCGTGATGGTCTTCTGGAGCTTCCGCATCATGGTCTTCGCCGGTGCGCTGATGTTCTTGGCCTCCGCGTGGGGCGTGTGGCGAATGGTTCGCAATCGTTTGGTTCCCAGCCGGCGCTACCTGAAGTGGATGCTTTGGGCGACGCCCCTGCCCTTCATCGCGAACACCATGGGCTGGATCATGACCGAAATGGGGCGGCAGCCGTGGGTGGTGTATGGCCTGCAGCTCACGCGAGATGGCGTGTCGCCGACGGTGTCTGCAGGAGAAGTGCTCACGACCCTCATCGCCTTCACCGTGCTCTACGGCCTCCTCGCCGCGGTCGACCTGTTCCTCATCGCGCGAGTTGTGCGCCAGGGGCCAGTGGCAGACGATCACGACGATGAACCCGAGTCGCTTTCGCCCGTGGCGCTGTGAGATGAGGGCGACGAGCCTGAGGAGGTGCGCGAGATGACACTGGAATCCCTGTGGTTTGCCATCATCGCCGTGTTGTTCATTGGGTTTTTCTTCCTTGAAGGCTTCGACTACGGCGTCGGCATTCTGGTTCCGTTTCTCGGCAAGACGGACGAAGAGCGAAGGCTGCTCATCAACACCATTGGGCCCTTCTGGGATGCGAACGAGGTGTGGTTCATCACGGCTGGCGGCGCGATGTTCGCCGCCTTCCCGGGCTGGTATGCCACGCTGTTCAGCGGATTTTACATGGCGCTCTTTCTGCTGCTGGTGGCGCTCATCGGGCGAGGTGTCGCCTTCGAGTTTCGCAGCAAGGTGGAGAACAAGGCCTGGCGGACGTTCTGGGACTGGGTCATCTTCGGCGGCAGTCTGTTGCCACCGCTCCTCTGGGGCATTGCCCTCGCCAACATGATGCACGGCGTCCCGATTGATCAGAACAAGAATTACGTCGGATCGTTCTGGGATCTCATCAGCTTGTACTCCGTCATGGGCGGCGTGAGCATGACGCTCCTCTTCGTCCTGCACGGGGCGCTCTTCATCTCGCTCAGAACGTC
This sequence comes from Alicyclobacillus sendaiensis NBRC 100866, assembly GCF_001552675.1. Taxonomy (GTDB): domain Bacteria; phylum Bacillota; class Bacilli; order Alicyclobacillales; family Alicyclobacillaceae; genus Alicyclobacillus; species Alicyclobacillus sendaiensis. Next base: position 22,286 of record NZ_BCRQ01000040.1, on the reverse strand, counting down.
CGGCGTGCTGCAGGAGCGAGCTCGCGCGGCCGCCACGGCCATTGGCGCGTGGGCGACGGCGCTCACCTTCCTGTTTGTGGTGCTGAGCTACCTCGAGACGGATATGTTCACGCGCCGGGGCATTGACCCGGGCGTCGTGCCAGTCCTGGCCGGTTTGGCGCTGTTCTCCGTTCAGTTCTTCATTCGCGCGAAGCGGGACGGTTGGGCGTTCTTCATGACGGGGTTGACCATCGTACTCTCGACCATCACGGTGTTCATGGACCTTTTCCCGCGGGTGATGGTGAGTTCGCTTAACCCGGCGTGGAGCCTGACGATTTACAACACGGCATCGAATCCGTATTCGCTCAAGGTCATGACCATCGTCGCGCTGACGGTGGTGCCGTTCGTGCTCCTGTACCAGGGGTGGAGCTACTGGGTGTTTCGGAAGCGGCTGTCGAGCGATCACCCGCTCGAATACTGAGGAACGAAGGTGAGGCTCATGCGCTCGATATCGCGACAGCTGCCCATCTCGACGCCTCAGGAACGGCGTACGTTCCTGCTCGCATCCGCCGCCTCCGCGCTCGCCGGGCTCTTGGTCCTGCCGCAGGCGTGGTATTTGTCGCGGGCCGTGCGTTCTGTATTCCCGCGTGCGGACGGGGCACATGCGTGGTTCGCCGCGCTCACCGCGTTTTTCGCCGTGATTGCGGCCAGAGCGGTGCTGATGGCAGTCGCCAAGTGGCTGTCCCAGCGCTTCGCCTCGCATGTCAAACGGCGCATTCGGCGGGAGATGGTCGAGCAGATGGCTGCGCTTGGGCCGGTGGAGGTACGCCGCCACCCGGCCGGCGCGTGGCGGACGTGGCTCACGGACGGCATCGACGGAATGGACGCGTATCTCGCGAGCTATCTTCCGCAAGCGGCGGCGTCCGCGGCGGTGCCCATCGCCATTCTCGCGTTCGCCGCGGTCGAGGATCGCTTGACGGCCGTCATTCTCGCGGGGACGGTGCCCTTCATGGTGCTGCTGCTGGTTCTCGTGGGGCGGGCGGCGCAGAAAGCCACCGACCGGCGGTTTGAGGCCCTCGAACGCCTCGGGGGCCACTTCCTCGACGTGGTCCGTGGGCTCTGGACGCTGAAGGTGTTCGGGCGCAGCCGGGCGCAGGTGGGAATCATCGAGCGCGTGGCCGACGATTACCGGCGGACGACCATGAAGGTGCTCCGGCTTGCCTTTCTGTCCTCGCTCGTGACGGAACTCTTTACGATGGTGAGCATCGGCCTCGTGGCCGTCTCACTTGGCATCCGCCTGTTGAACGGCCGCATGGACTTCGCCGCGGCGTTTGTGCTGCTCCTGCTCGCGCCGGAATATTACCTGCCGATTCGCAACGCGGGCGCCCAGTATCACGCGGCGCGGGACGGCGTGGCGATGCTCGAGCGGCACCGGGAGGTGCTCGAGACGCCGATTCCCGCCGTGCGGCAGCGCGACGGCGGCCGGACGCCGTTCGTGAGCCCGCAGGGCGTCGCCATCGAGTTCCGCCACGTCACCGTCCGCTATCCCGGTGCCGAGAAGCCCGCGCTTGAGGACGTTTCGTTCCGCATCGGGCCGCGCGAGTTGGTCGCCGTCGTCGGGCCGAGCGGCGCGGGGAAGAGCACGCTCCTCGCCGTGCTGCTTGGCTTCATCCGGCCGGAGTCAGGCGAGGTGCTCATCGGCGGCGTGCCGCTCGACGAGATTGATCTTGGCGCGTTTCGCCGTCATCTGGGCCTCGTCGCGCAGGAGCCGACGTGGTTCCACGCGACCTTGCGCGACAACGTCACGTGGAACGAGCCGAGATCCGACGAGGAGGTTCGGGAGGCGCTTGTCATGTCGGGGCTCGACCACGTCGTCGAGCGGCTGCCTGCAGGCCTCGATACAGAACTGGACGGGGAGCGCGTGCAGCTTTCGGGCGGCGAGCGGCAGCGGCTGGCCCTGGCGCGCCTGGTCCTCCGGAGACCGGCCGTCGCGCTGCTCGATGAGCCGACACGATCGCTCGATCTCGCCACCGAGCGGGCGCTGGAGGAGCGGGTCGTCCCGTGGCTTCGGGAGCGCACGTCGATCGCCGTTGTGCATCGGCTGAGCCTTGCGCTCGCGGCGGACCGCGTGTTGGTGCTCGACGGAGGTCGGCTTGTCGAGGAGGGACGGCCGGAGGAACTTCTGCTTGCGTATGGCTATTTTCACGCTATGGTGAGCCGTTACCGTGGCGAAGAGGTGCTTTCCTGATGAGACGCGTGCGCTGGATGTGGGGATTTGTGCGTCCAGTCGTCGGCCGTGTGGCGGGTAGTACTGGGCTTTCCGCCGCCACGTTCGTGGCCGCCGCGGCGATGATGGCGACGGCGGGCTACCTCATTTCCGCCGCGGCGCTCAAACCGTCGACGATTCTGATGCTATGGGTGCCCATTGTGGGCGTGCGGTTTTTCGGCACCAGTCGGGCGGCGTTTCGTTATCTCGAGCGCCTGATTTCGCACGATACCGTCCTTCGTCTGACGGCACGCCTGCGCGCGCTCATATTTTCGCATTTAGAGCGCCATCCGGATACCTTGATTGGCCGTCGCACCGTGACGACCCTGGATCTCATCCTGACGGACATGGAACGAGTGCAGAACGGGCTTCTGAGGCTTCTTTTGCCGCTCGGGAGCGGCCTTGCTTCGAGCGCGCTGGTGGGTGCATGGCTCGCGCGGGTGGATCTGAGCCTCGCGGTGACTTTCGCGCTCGGCGTTCTCGTGGCAGGAATCGCGGCACCGTTACTGGCCTTGTGGATCTCGAATCGCTGGCATAGCTCGAGGTTCGCCATTCGCCAGAGGCGCGAAGCCGGGATGGACGATCTCGTCCGTGGGATCGACGAGCTACTCGCGCATGGCGAGATGGACGAGATGCTCGCGCGCCTGGACAGTTGGGATGAGGAGGAGGAGCGGCTGACTGCTCACCTCGACGCCGTGCGCGCGATCCTCGATGGAACGTTGTATGTGGGCGCTACGGCTACTGTGGCTGCTGTTCTCGCCGAGGCCATCGAACTGCATCTTACGTCGAACTTGCCTGGCACGATGATAGCAGCCGTGACCCTCATGGTCATGGCGGCCATGGAGCCTTGGACCACTGCGGGACCAGCATTCGCGGATGCTTTTGAGGTGAGCCGGTCGGTTGCGCAGATGGTCGATCTCGCGCCGGTGTCGAGCGAGGAGGTCGGTCCACGAGCGGAGAGCGAAGGGACGTCGGCCACCTTGTCACTCGCTCTCGCGTCAACCCATACGGCATTCTCGACGCATGGTCTTTGCTGCCGCCGAGGAGACGTGTGGGCGCTGAGGGACGTCGACATCGAGGTCCCCCGTGGTCATCGGGTTGCTATCGTTGGGGATAGCGGGGCCGGGAAATCGACGTTGCTCCAGGTGGCGCTAGGTCTCGTCGCCTACGATAAGGGCGAGGTACGATGGTTCGGCCATCCACTCGTCGGTTGGTCGGAGTCTGAGCTTCGACGTCTCGTCACAGCGGTGCCACAGGATACGTACATTTTCCATACGACACTTCGCCAGAATCTCTTGCTCGCGAGGTCTGATGCTACCGACGAAGAACTCATGATGGCCCTCTCCATCGCGCAGCTCGAGGATCTCGTTTCGCGGCTGCCGAAGGGGCTCGACACGGTGCTGCAGGATCGCGGGTACTCGCTCTCGGGAGGTGAGCGTCAACGGCTTTCCCTTGCACGGGCCGTGCTTTCTGGGGCCGAGGTCGTGCTCTGTGACGAGCCGACTTCTTCGCTTGACGTTGAAACCGAACGCTCGTTCATGGAAGCGTTTTTTACAGCGCTGCGAGACAAGACCGTCGTCTGGGTCACCCACCGGCTCACGGGCATGGAATTCATGGATCAGATCTTCGTATTACACGAAGGGCGCGTCGTCGAGCGCGGTACGCATCGTGAGCTTGTTCATCGAGGAGGCATCTACAGCGCGTTGTGGACGATTCAACGAGAAATGGGATCTAGTTCCTTCAAGAACGGAAGTGTTCGTTGAGCCGGTATGACGTGTAGGAAGAGGTTTAGATGCCGAGACTAAGAGGAGAGGCGGCATATCGCAGGAGACCACACGTGATGGTGCGTTCCATCTGGTTCAGGAGGCACGTATGGGAAGCAGGGTGGAGTTTCTCCAAAGTGTATACATCGTCATTGGGGTCGAGTTGGGCGTCACTTTCCTCTTTCTGCTATTGTTATCTCCATGGCTATTTCGGACTTTCTTCAGACTGGCGGTGCGTAGATTCACAGAAGTTGTATTTCGAGACCCTTATACGAACAATCTGCTAGAGGGTTACACGGCGCTTAAAAAATTTGGTCTACAATGGATGTTGGAAAATGAGTTGCGCGCGCAAAGCGGACGAGCGTTAGAAAAGCCGATTGGGACAGGACGCCCCTTCCCGCATTTTGACGGACTGCTCATCACTCCGGGTCCTCTTCGTCGTCGTCCTCTTGAGTTGACGGATCCAGTGGATCTTCAGGTCACCATTGGCCGACACTGTAAACGACCGCTGCACCTGTCGATGCCTATTCTCGTCAGTGCCATGGGATACGGTGTTGCTTTACGGAAGCCCATTGTCCAAGCGATTGCGCTTGGCACAGCCAAAGCCGGAACGGCATGCAATGTGGGGCAAGGACCCGTCGTAGCGGAATGGACGCACTCGGCAGACAAATGGGTGGTTCAGTACCATCGCGCGCCATGGCGGGGGGACGAATCGGTATTCCAGCGAGCACACATGATTGAAATTCGCTTCGGACAAGGAGCGAATGTCGGTTCCGGAACTTTTGTGTCCGCGAAAGGTCTGGATCGAGCCGCCCGCAGAGACTTGGGGCTGACCGATGAGTCGGACGTAGCTTATATACCGGCCGGCCATCCCGAAGTCGAGCGAATGCTCGCCTTCCGCAATCTAATCAGAAGATTAAGAAAAATAAGTGGAGGAGCCCCCATTGCGGTTAAGATTCCGGCGAGTCACTACATCGAGCAAGACATCGAGTGGGCAGTGAAAGCTGGCGCAGATGTGATTGTGGTCGATGGGGCACAGGGTGGAACTCATGCGTCTCCCGCAGTGCTCGTTGACGATTTTGGAATTCCCACACTCTCCGCCCTTTGTCGCGCTGCTCGATTTCTGCGGGCGCGAGGGTACCAGGATCGGGTCGACCTCATCATCTCGGGAGGAATTCGAACGCCGGGGGACATTATGAAAGCGCTCTGTTTGGGCGCCTCAGCGGTTTACATGGGAACAGCTGCACTATTTTCCGTCGTGCACACTCAACTCACACGCACACTTCCGTTCGAACCTCCGACCCAGATCGCGTGGGCCAATGCGGAGATTCCAACGAAGTTTGACGTCCGCGCGGGAGCAGAGTCGTTGGCAAAATTTCTTTTGGCGTGTGCCGACGAGATAGGCGTCGGACTACGAGCGCTCGGTAAGCCTTCGATTCACGCCTTGGATCAGAGCGATCTTGTTGCTTGGGATGCCGAGGTTGCGAGGATTACAGGGTGCCCGCTCGTCTAGATGCATAGGGAAATCGAGTTTGGTGAAAGCTACGGGAGAATCGCATTCCAGATACGCTGGTGATGCAAGATGACAGGCAGAGCAAATGGGCTGCTGTCGAAGCGAGTCGAAGACAACTGGTTGATGCTCCAGGCTTGTTTAGCCTCCGCGCCTGACCTCAAGCGAATGCCATTTGAATGGAACGGATCCCTCGCTCTCGTTGTGTGGATCGACGGTCTTGTGGCTGCAGAGCGTATTCAAATAGGACTCTCGATTTTGCGTATGGAAGAAATGTCAAAAAAATCTATATCATCCTTGAAGCACTTGGGGCAGCAGGCACTATGGATGTCAATGACCGCAACGGAGAAACTAGACGACGTGGTCACAGCCGTGCTGGGAGGGAAGGCGGTTCTCTTTCAAGACGGACTCGGAACAGCTTTCATCTGGGATGTCGAGTCCTGGCCAGGTCGCCAGGTTGAGCGTGCGGAAAACGAACCGACGTTACAGGGGCCGCAAGAGGCGTTCGTGGAGAACCGCGTACTCAATATCGCCTTAGTACGAAAGAGATTACGTTCACCAGACCTCAGGATACTCGATTTCACTATTGGCGAGCGCACCAGAACGACGGTTTCCCTCGTATATGTCGAAGGTATTACGAAGCCCCGACTGGTTCAAGAGGTCTGCTCGCGATTATCCAAGGTGTGTATTGATGGTGTGGTTGACATGAATGTGGTCAGGGAATGGATTGCAGATGCGCCAAGGACGATTTTTCCAACCATTGAGGAAACGGAACGGCCCGAACGCGTGGTGTCGGGTCTGCTGCAGGGAAGAATCGCGATTATCGTGGACGGCACCCCCATGTGCATGGTGCTCCCCGCGACATTCGCGCAATTCATCACGTCGCCGGAAGACTACTATATGCATTACACGCTCGCTTTGCCACTTCGTCTCCTGCGTCACATCATGTTTTGGTCATCGGTACTACTTCCGGCCGTGTATGTCTCGTTGTTGACGTATAACCAAGATTTGATTCCTACGCCTCTCGTTCAAAAGATCAGTTCGCAGCGCGCCGGGATCCCTTTTCCGACGGTTTTTGAAGCGCTCTTCATGATGTTCGCATTTGAAGCCTTGAGGGAGGCGGGAACGAGACTGCCTAGAGCCGTGGGGCAGTCCGTGAGCATTGTGGGCACCTTGGTCATCGGAGAGGCTGCAGTGCGCGCCGGGATCGTGTCCGCAGGCATGATCATCATTGTCGCCGCCACTGGGATCGCCTCCTTTACCGCGCCTGCCTTAGGGATGGTGCAGGCGACACGCTTGTTACAATTTGTGTTTGTCCTGTGTGCAGGCGTATTTGGGCTTTATGGTGTCGCGATTCTGGGGATAGTGTTGATTGTTCACCTTGCATCCATTCGTTCTTTTGGCGTTCCATATCTGGCACCTGTTGGTCCAACCCTTTTGACGGATTGGAAAGACGCTCTGGTGCGTGCGCCATGGTGGGATATGGGCCGTCGTCCCCAGGAATATGAACCTATGGACCGAAAGCGAGCACGCGGACGGAGGTAGATTCGGCCGTTGAAACGCTATTGGCTGGTGGTGTTGGTGATGGCGGTTACATGCGTGGTAACGAGCTGCGGCGACTACAGCGAAGTGGAAGACCTTGCTGTGGTCGTTGGAATGTCGATGGACGAGACCTCTAATCACCACTTGCGTGTGACATGTGACATCATGAGGTCCAGCGAATCCGGTTCAGACAACACGTCTGCGAATCAAAATCAGGACATGTTGGTCACTGGAGAAGGATTGAGCATGGCCTCCGCTCTGGAAAACATCCAAAAAAAGCTTGACAAGCGCATCTATCTGTCGCACAACACGTTAGTTGTGTTGAGCGACAGGGTGATCTCCGATAGGTTTGCATCCATGCTGGACGAACTAGAACGAAACCGCGAATTACGCTTGAATCAGATGGTGGTCGTAGTTCGAGGAGATGCCGACCAAATTTGGACCATTTCCAATCGAAGCGAAACACCGCTTGCCATCACGATCCGGCAGGCGATTCAAAATTGGGAAGCATGCACGGACGCTTTTCGGGCGGAACAATTCCGCATGCTGCGCGACTGGAATGCTCCATACGGAGTTGCCCATTTACCGTGGCTTGATCCACAGGCGGCCAATTGGGTTGCAGGTCTCGTATTTGTGGATCCCCGGGGAGGCATAGCGTGGTGGTCTATCTGCCCTCCTCGAGACAATGGAGCACTTTGGCTGCTAGGAGATACGCGCAATTTGGTCCAAAAAATCGTGTTTCAAGACCCGTATAGAGGTAAAGAAGGTCAAATTTGTATCAGGTGGGGGCATACGCATACAACGTTTGGGTTTAGGTATCATAAAAACAAGCTGTACGTCACTGTAAATTGGTGGGGCAACGGTTATATCGAGGCGATGAGTCCGGGGCATGTCGCTGATCGAACGACTTTTAAGGTCCTTGAAGATCAGGCGGGACGCGACATTCAGCGCGATATACATCAGTGCATCATGCGTATGCGCTCCGCTGACGTCAATCTGTGGCGAATGTCGCTGTATCGAACAGCACCCCAGTTGTTTCGCATATTGGAGCGCAAGGATCCATCCTGGTGGAAGAAATGCGACGTGTCTTATGTCATTCATCCTCACATCGTCCACTCTGGACTGTCGACTCGATCGCCGGGGTGAAGAGGGGGGATTACGTGGTCAAGAGACCCACTTGGGGGCCAATCCTCGTTTGGTTGTTGAGCGTATGCTTTGTAGTGATTGCGTATTTGGCGCTGATGTTCCAGTGGTGGCCAGACTTTCAACCCCTCTACCCGTTGGAACTCGTATTTGGGACGGCCACCGAATGGTTATTTGGGTTGTGAGCCATGAGAAAAGAACAGATATCTCGATATCAACTGATCCTGCTTCTCATATGGTTGACCATGGGGACCGGGGTTCTTGTCATTCCCTCTGTGATCACGGAGTTCACCGTGACGGATGCGTGGATGGCCGTTCCTTCATTGTTTGTTGGAGGACTGCTCTCGGCGGGCATTGCTCGTGTGCATGTTAAAAAATTTCCCAACTTGCGGGTAACCGGTGCGCTCCTTGCGACGGCGGGGTCTGCAATAGGTAATGTATTAATTATATGGTACGTTTCAGTGGTTTTTGTGGTCGGGACAGTGGTGGCGCGGGAGTTTACACTCTTTGTGACCATGGTCTCGTTGCCCTATACATCGGAAACTGCTGTGGCGGTTATCGGCTGCGCCAGCGTCGCCTACATTGCCTATGTAGGCATTGAGTCCTTTGCACGCGCGAACGAATTTATCGTTCCGCTCGCCGCTGTGGTACTCCCGCTCCTGATTCTCTTACCCTTAACTCTGTGCGACGTCCATCAGTTTTATCCTGTTTTTTCGAGTGGTTGGCTGCCGGTATGGAAGGCTTCGATTGTCTCGATGTTCGTCTATGGGTTGGAATTTTCGCTTGCCATCCAATTGGTTCCTAATTTGCGATCACCCGAGAAGCTTCCCAACGACATCGTGATCGCAGCCTCGATATCCACAGTGCTGATTCTCATCGTGGTCCTCCTGACCGTTGGCGTGTTCGGATATACGGTGCGTTATCTGCAATACCCAGTGTTGGAGTTGATTCGCGTTGTACGCATCGGGCGTTTCATCGAACGATTAGATACAATCTATGGAATTGCCGTTTTGATGACTATCATCTCGAAGTTGGCCGTCATCCATTTGGCGATGTGCACGGGAATTCAAGACCTTTGTAAGACGCGCGACTACCGCTGGGCGGTGTTACCTACCGGAACGGCGATGTTTGTGGGCGGATTGTATTTTTATCGCAATGTCGCCCAGATGGCGTATTTCATCGAACACGTCGGACCATCTTACCTCTTGTTTACGGTGGTGGGTGTGCCGTTGTTGGGATTGACATTGCAGCGCGTCCGGTTCCATCTGAAACGTAGAGCCAGGAAGGGGGGCTGACGACGCAACCATTTACACACCGAGGCTCTGCCCTTCCTGGTTCACGAGATCGCCCTCTGCGCCAACGCCGCGGCCGCAGCCTTCGGATCTTGCGCTGACATGATGGCGGAGACCACCGCTACGCCGTCCGCGCCCGCGGCCAGCACGTCTGCCGCTCGCTCGACGGTGATCCCGCCAATGCCGACGATGGGGACGTGGACAGCGCGCCTGCAGGCGGCGAGCGTCTCGAGGCCCGTCAGGACGGCGTCGTCCTTCGTCGCCGTCGGATACACGGAGCCCACCCCGAGGTAATCCGCGCCGTCTTGTTCGGCTCGCACCGCTTCCTCGACGGATCGCGCCGAGACGCCGACCAGAAGCTCGGGGAAGCGAGCCTTGACCAGGCGCGCCGGGAGGTCCGTCTGCCCCACGTGCACTCCGTCCGCGCCCGACAAGAGCGCGATGTCGACGCGGTCGTTCACGATGAAGAGCGCGCCGTGAGCGGACGCGAGTTCCCGCAGGCGGACGGCGAGCTTGAGCATCGGCCCGCCGTCTTCCCGTTTGCGCCGCAGTTGCACGCACGTCACGCCGCCTGCGAGCGCCTGTTCCACGATGGCGACCACCTCGTCGTGGTCCGGCCGGTCGTCCGTCACGAGATACACGCGAAGCTTGTCCGCGAAATCCTGTCCTGTCATGTGCCCACTATCCCCTCCGAATGCGCGCGCGTGCGTCGACGTCGCGCGCGGTCAAAGCGTGCAACGCATCGAGCAGCCGCACCTGAAAGCTCCCCGGTCCCCCTGCGCCTTCCGCCGCCATCTCGGCTGCCACGTTGAAACACGTGATGGCGGCCACGGTCGCCTCGAGGAGGCCGCCCTTTGTCCCATCCGAGACGCCGACAAACGCGCCGATCACGGCCGTGAGCGAGCAGCCGGAGCCTGTGATGCTCGCCTCCCACGGGTGGCCGTTTGCGAGTTCGTACACCACTTCGCCGTCGGTCACGAGATCCTGTTCTCCCGTCGCCGCGACGATGAGGCCGCGAGCGCGCGCGAACCGCCTCATCGCGTCGACCAGGCCCGCACCCGCGCCCTTCGCGTCGACGCCCGCCACCTCGCCGCCCGCGCCCGTGAGGACGCCGATCTCGCCCTGATTGCCGCGCAGGACTTGGACCCTCCGCGTGTCGAGCAGGCGCATGGCGGCGCCCGTCCGGTACGGTGTGGCGCCGGCGCCGACGGGATCGAGCACAATCGGCACGCCGCGGCGGTTGGCGGCCTCGCTCGCCAGATCCATGCTCGTCACGACGTACGGGTCGAGCGTGCCCAGGTTGAGCGCGATGGCGCGCGCGATGGAAGCCATGTCCGCGACCTCCTCGTGCGCGTGTGCCATCACGGGCGAGGCGCCGAGGGCGAGCAGGGTGTTTGCCGCGATGTTCGTCACGACGAGATTCGTGATGTTGTGGACGAGCGGGCGCTCCGCGCGCACGCGCTCAAGCCAGTGTCCGATTTGCATGAGTGGTTCTCCCTTCGCCCGAGGCTCACACCCGAGGCTCACAGTGGAAGGGCGGCCTCGGCAAACTGACGACCATCAAACACGTACATCCGCCCGGCCTCGATGTGATCCGGAAAGACCGGGCATTGGCTGTGATCCGTCGGCCCGTGCCCGCTCCCGACGTCCCAGTCGGCGGCCGATGCGATGGCGCGCGAGATGAACGACTTCGCCGCGGCGATGGCCTCGAGCGGATGCGCTCCGCGCGCGAGGGCCGCGGCGATGGCGGACGAAAAGGTGCAGCCGGTGCCGTGGGTCTTGCGGCTTGGGACGCGGGGGGCGGCGAACACCGTCCACGTGCCACCGTGAAACACCACGTCCATGGCGAGATCGCCCGCGCCGTCCAGATGACCGCCTTTGACCACGGCATACCGCGCGCCAAGCCGCGCCAGCGCCTCGGCGGCCCGCGCTGCGTCCGCCAGGGAGCGGACGGGGATGCCGGTCAGCCGCTCCGCCTCCGGCGCATTCGGCGTCGCCACGTAGGCGAGGGGCAGCATGCGCTCGGTCACGGCCGCCACGTCGTCCGGCTGAAGCAGCGCCTCGCCGCCTTTGGCGATCATCACCGGGTCCACGACGATGGGGCAGTCGACGCCCGCGAGGGCGTCCGCGATAGCGTGGATGGCGGCACGATCGCCAAGCATGCCCGTTTTGATGGCGTCAAAGCCGAGATCGTCGCGCACGGATTCGAACTGCGCCCGGACGATCTCGGCGGGCAGCGGATACACGGCCTGCACGCCGACGGTATTCTGCGCGGTGATGGCGGTCACGACGCTCATCCCGTACACGCCGAACTGGTGGGCCGTCTTCAGGTCCGCCTGGATGCCGGCGCCGCCGCCCGAGTCCGATCCGGCGATGGTGAGCATGCGCGCCACGTGGCCGTCAGGGCGCCGAAACATCGCGCATCGCCTCCTTGGGAAGCCACGATTCGCCGTGGTAGGCCATGTCGAAGAAGCGGTATTCGAGGAAGGAGCTCGTGAGAAAGGCCGTCTCCACGCGGCGAGCCCGCTCAGGAGAGAAGTGCGCGGCTTCGCGATCCACCATCGCGAACAGCCGATGCGTGGCGTCCCGCATGTCCGGCTGCGCGTAGAAGCGGATCCAGGCCGCAAACGGGTGGCGAGGGTGTTCCTGGACGATGGCCTCGAGTCGCGCGCCGATTTCGACATAGACGTGATGGCACGGCAGAATGGCCGCCACGAGTTCCGCGAAATCGCCGTGCGCCGCCGCGGCCAAAAGATGGCTCTCGTAGTGGTGGAGCGTGGGAAGTTTTGGCAGACCCTCGACATCGTCTGCCGTCGCGCCTGCATAGCGCAACAGGTTGTCGTGCGCCTCCGTCTCGCCGTCGAGGAGAAGCGCCATGCGGCCATGAAAATCCGCGACGTCTTCGTGCGACGGCGCAAGCGCCGCCGCACGCGCAAACACGCGCAGGTAGGTCTCGAGGTACGGCTTGTCCTGGCTGACGTACCGGATGGCCGCCTCTTTCGGCAAGTCGCCGCGCGCGATTCCTTGGACAAAGGGGTGTTCGCAGATTGCGTCGAGGATGGCATTGGACATCGCGATGAGGGAAGCTGAAAACGACATCAAACCGCCTCCTTTGCCGGAGGCCATAAGGGGAACATGAAGGGTCCCATGCGCCACTTTCCTACGCTGGTATTACCCAGGTCAGGTTCCAAGGGTTCGGGGTATCCCCGTCTCAGCTCGTCGCTCCCCTAGTGGCATCCCAGCAGATTTCCAACGTATCGTCGCAATTGTATAATAGCACTAGAGAAGCAAGTGGGCCATGGCAGCTAGCAAATGGGGGCGTGTGGATGCGCGTGCGAGACGTGATCGCGGCGCTGGAGTCGATGATGCCTTGCGACGAGCGGGGCATCTCCGTCGACGGCCTCGTGTGTGGAGACGCGGAGGCGCCGGTGCGGGCTGTCGGCGTGACCTTTGTGGCCTCGCTCGCGGTGCTTAACGCGGCGCGCGCCCAGGGCATCGACCTCGTTCTGAGCCACGAGGGGGCCTTGTTTCGCCACCAGGGCGAGGTCGAGGGCGATCCCGTCGCGACCGCGAAGGCGCGGCGCATGCAGGACCTCGGCGTGGCTGTGTATCGCCTCCACGACAGGCCGCATCGCACGGCGCCCGACTGGATCGCCGAGGGGCTCGCGGAGGCGCTTGGCTTTGCCCCGCACGTGCGCGAGCGGCTCGCGACGCCGTGCGACGTGCCCGTCGCCGTCTGGCCGGAAGGCCGGCCCCTGGACGACCTTGTGCGGGACGTGTGCGCGCGGCTCAAACTGCCTCGCGTGCGACTCTCCGGCCGCGCTGATCTCGTGCGCCGCGCCGCGCTATTACCTGGCTACCGCGGCACGGGCGATCTGGTCGCCCGCGTGTTCCGCGAGACGGGAGCCGATCTGCTGTTGGCAGGCGAGGGCCCCGAGTGGGAAGCGATGGAGTACGCCCGGGACGCGGCCGCCATGGGACTTTCCCGCGCCGTGCTGTGGCTTGGCCACCAGGCGAGCGAGTCGCCGGGCATGCGGCGCATTGCCGAGGCTTTGAGGGGCCGCTGCTCCATTCCGGTGTTTTGGCTGGAGCAGCCGGAGGCCTACACCTGGTTGGAGGGCGGCGATGGGTGATGTCGGCTCGCCCATCGGCCCACATGTGCCGCGCTGGGTCGAGGCGCCCGAGGTCCAACCAGGTCTTGCTCGATTCGAGAGAGAGGATGAAGGTGAATGTTCGATGCTGTCGCCATCGCCCGCCTCGTGCGGTCCGCCGCACGGACGGATCGATTCCGCCGCTGGCGAGGTCTATCGCTCGCCTTGCTTGGGTCCGTCCTGTGGGGCGTCTCCGGAACGGCGGCCCAGGTGCTGTTCCGCGCGTATCACGTTGATTCCGCTTGGCTCGTAGCCGTTCGCATGGCCGTCTCCGGCGTGCTCCTCCTCGCCGCAGCCGGTTGGACTGCCGGGCTTAGCGCCGTCTACGCTCCCTGGCGATCCCGGGCGTCGGCGCTCCGGTTGGTTCTCTTCGGCCTCGCGGGGCTCCTTGGCGTCCAGTACACCTACTTTGCGGCCATTCGGGCGGGAAACGCAGCAACCGCCACCGTCCTCCAATACATGGCGCCTCTCGTCATTGTCGCGTACGGGGCCGCGCGATCTCGCCGTCTCCCTTCTCGCGTGGAGATCATCTGCGCAGCGCTCGCCATGTCGGGTTGCGCGCTTTTGGTCACGGGCGGTCACTTCGGCCGGCTCGTGGTGTCCGCGGCCTGCGTGGGGTGGGGACTCTTGTCGGCGGTTGCTGTCGCCGTCTACACGGTGTATCCCGTGTCGCTCCTCGCGTCGTTCGGACCGCTCGTGGTCACGGCCTGGGGGATGCTGATTGGCGGTGCAGCGATGGCGGCCATCGGCTTGCCTCACATGGCGATGCCTTCGCTGCCGTTTGGGGGATGGTTTCTCGTCGGCTTTGTCGTGTTGTTCGGCACGCTTGTCCCGTTTTATCTGTATTTGGCGAGTCTTCGCGACATCACCCCCGCGGACGCAAGCCTTGTCGCAAGCGGCGAGCCGCTGGCGGCGACTGCGCTCGCCGTGGCTGCGCTCCATCAGCCGCTCACCTGGGCCGCGCTTTTGGGCATGGGGTTCGTGCTCGCCACGGTGACGCTTTTGGCACGCGCACGCACATGACGTGAAACGGGACTTGTCTTTCCATATCGTTCTGGATTCGTTTGCGGTAGAATGGAGGAAAACGAATCCAGAAAGGATGTGCGCGGCGTGGCTCACGAGGGATCCGCGAGGCACACGAATCGCTTGATCCACGAAAAGTCGCCTTACCTCCTCCAACATGCGCATCAGCCCGTCGATTGGTATCCCTGGTGTCCAGAAGCTTTTCAGCGAGCGAAACGCGAATCGAAGCCCGTCTTTTTGTCCATCGGCTATTCGTAGCCCCCTCGGGGGCCCAAGGACATTCCTTCGACCTGCCACTGGTGTCACGTGATGGCCCACGAGTCCTTCGAGGACGAGACCGTGGCGGCCATCCTCAACGAGCACTACGTCGCCATCAAAGTCGACCGCGAGGAGCGGCCGGACATTGACCACATCTACATGACCTATTGCCAGGCCTTGCAGGGTGAGGGCGGATGGCCGCTCACCATCATCATGACGCCCGACGGACATCCGTTTTTTGCGGGAACGTACTTTCCCAAGGCGCCGCGGTATGGGCGGCCCGGGCTCATTCAGATCCTGCAGGAGATTGCGAGGCTGTGGCGGACGGATCGCGCACGTCTGGAACGGGCGAGCCGCCAGGTGGCGGAGCGCATGCAGCCCTTGTTCGAGGGCCAAGCGGGTGAGGCGCGCGGCCGGGAAGCCGCGGACCGAGCGTACCAGGCGCTCGAAGCGGCGTTCGACCCGGAATACGGCGGGTTCGGCCCTGCGCCGAAGTTCCCCACGTTCCACCAGGTGCAATTTTTGCTGCGCTACGCGCGCCTGCGGCCGAATGGTCGCGCGGCCGAAATGGCCCTTCGCACGCTTCACTGCATTCAGCAAGGCGGCATTGTCGATCACGTCGGCGGGGGCATGGCGCGCTACAGCACGGACCCGTTCTGGCGCGTGCCGCACTTCGAAAAGATGCTCTACGACAACGCGCTGGCGCTCGCGGCGTACGCGGAAGCCTTCACGCGCGCCAAGGACCCGACGTTTTTGCGCTTCATGCGCCGGACCGTCGATTTTTTCGAGCGCGAGATGCGATCGCCCGAAGGCCTTTACTACAGCGCGGTGGACGCGGATTCGTCGGGCGGCGAGGGCCGATTTTACCTCTGGCGGCCCGAAGACGTGATCGCCGCCCTTGGTCCTGAAGACGGAGAGCTGTACAACGCCTTTTACGACATCACGGAAGCGGGCAACTTCGAAGGCGCGAATGTGCCGAACTGCATCGGCCAGGATCCGGCGGCGTTCGCGGCATCGCGCGGCATGACCGAAGAGGAGCTCTGGGAGAAGCTTGACGCGCTGAACGACACGTTGCGCGCGGTGCGGGACGCGCGCGAGCGCCCGGCGATTGACGACAAGTGCCTGACCGCCTGGAACGCGCTCATGGCGCACGGGCTTGCGCGAGCTGGCCTTGCGTGCGGCGAGGCGGCGTGGGTGGAGCGGGCCAAGGAGGTGCTGACGGCCATCGAGCGCATGTTGGT
Source organism: Alicyclobacillus sendaiensis NBRC 100866 (assembly GCF_001552675.1). GTDB lineage: Bacteria > Bacillota > Bacilli > Alicyclobacillales > Alicyclobacillaceae > Alicyclobacillus > Alicyclobacillus sendaiensis. The sequence continues at coordinate 6,118 of NZ_BCRQ01000040.1, read as the reverse complement.
CCGCCCGGACGACGGGAGGCTGCTTGCGCGCTATCGGGAAGGGGAGGCCGGCATCTTTGCGTATGCGGACGATCACGCCTACCTCGTCGCCGCGTATCTCGAGCTGTATCGCGCCACCCTCGACCGCGCGTATCTGGACCGCGCCAAGCATTGGCAGGCGGTGCAGGATGCGCTCTTTTGGGACAAGGCGAAGGGCGGATACACCTTTTACGGCCGCGACGCGGAGTCGCTCATCGCCGTGCCGAAGCCGGTGTACGATGGCGCGATGCCGTCAGCGAACAGCCAGTCGGCGCACAACCTGTGGGCGCTTCACGCCCTGACCGGTGACGCGGAGTATGCGGATCGTTTGGACGGGCTGCTGCGCGCGTTTGGCGGGGACTTGGCGTCCTCGCCCACGGATTGCCTGTGGCTCGTGACCGCGGCCATGCTGAGCGAAGTGGGATCCACGGAGGTGGTCATCGCGGCGCGCCTGGAAGAGGCGGTGCAGAAGGCCAGGGAGCTCGGATCCATGGAGCTGCCGGAGGCGGTCTGGCTCACGCCGGATGCCCGCGGAGACGCGGCGATGTATCCGATGGGGGAACAAGGTGCGCCGCAGTACTTTGTCTGTCGGGGCTTTCGCTGTGATCGCCCGGAGACGAACTGGGAGGTGGTGGTGAACGGTTTGCGGCAGCCGCCCGCCTGGAAGTGAACGGTTGTCAACGAATCGGACATCCTATAGGGGAGACGTGTGACCATCCGAGTGCAGGAGGGATTGAGATGAGCGTTGATGTGAAGCGAACCTTCACGCTGGACGGGTCGCCCCTCACGGCGACCGAGGGACAAACCATCCTGCAGGCGATGTTGGCGGCTGGCCTAGATTTTCCCCACATTTGTTATCATCCTGCGCTTGGCCCCATCCAGACCTGCGACACGTGTATGGTGGAAGTGGACGGCGATCTCGTCCGGGCGTGCGCCACGCCGGTCGCGGACGGCATGTCCGTCCGCACGAAGTCTGTGGCGGCGCGGTACGCGCGCAAGGAAGCCATGGATCGCATCCTGAAGAACCACGACCTGTATTGCACGGTCTGCGACAACAACAACGGCAACTGCGTCGTGCACAACACCACCATGGCGATGGATATCGACCATCAGTCGTATCCGTTCCGCGAGAAGCCGTACGAGGTGGACATGTCCCACCCGTTCTACCGGTACGACCCGAGCCAGTGCATCCTCTGTGGCCGGTGCGTCGAGGCGTGTCAGAACCTCCAGGTCAGCGAGGTGCTCTCCATCGACTGGGACCGCGAGATTCCGCGCGTGATCTGGGACAACGACGTCCCCATCAACGAGTCGTCGTGCGTCTCGTGTGGCCACTGCGTGACCGTGTGCCCCTGCAATGCGCTGATGGAAAAGTCGATGCTCGGAAAAGCGGGGTTTCTCACGGGCATTGAGCCGGAGCCTCTGCAGCGCATGATCGATGTGACGAAGGCCGTCGAACCCGGCTATCGCGCCATTTTCGCCATCTCAGAAGTCGAGAGCCACATGCGCAACGCGCGCATCAAGCGGACCAAGACGGTCTGCACGTACTGCGGCGTGGGCTGCTCGTTCGACATCTGGACGAAGGACCGAGACATCCTGAAGGTCGAACCCCAGATGGAGGCGCCGACCAACCAGATCTCCACCTGTGTCAAGGGCAAGTTCGGCTGGGATTTTGTGAACAGCCCTGAGCGCCTCACCAAGCCCCTCCTCCGCAAGGGCGATGCATTTCACGAGGTGTCCTGGGACGAGGCGCTGGACTTCGTCGCCAAGCGCCTGACGGAAATCCGGCAGCAGTACGGGGACGACGCCGTGGCCCTGATCTCATCCTCCAAGTGCACGAACGAAGAAAACTACCTCGTGCAAAAGCTCGCGCGCGCCGTCCTCCACACGAACAACGTCGACAACTGCTCGCGCTACTGCCAGTCGCCCGCCACCGAGGGCCTGCGCCGGACGATGGGTTACGGCGGCGACACCGGCTCGCTGCACGATCTCGCCATCGCGGATCTGTTGATCATCGTCGGCGCGAATCCGGCCGAGTCTCACCCCGTGTTCTCGACCCGCATGCGGCGGGCCAAGAAGAAGTACGGCCAGAAGCACATCGTCATCGATCTCCGCGAGCACGACCTCGCCCACCGCGCCGATCTGTTCGTCCGGCCCAACCCTGGCACCGATCTGGTGCTCATCTCGGCTGTCACGAAGTACATCATCGATCAGGGCTGGCACGACGACGAGTTCGTGCGCCAGCACGTCGACGGGTTCGACGCGTTCGTCCGCTCGCTCGAGCCGTACACGCTGGAGTACGCCGAGCGCGTGACGGGGGTGCCGCGCGACACGCTGGTTCAGATCGCCACGATGATCCACGAGGCGAAGTCCACCTGCATCTGTTGGGCGATGGGCGTCACGCAGCACAAGGGCGGCAGCGAGACCAGCACCGCCATCTGCAACCTCCTGCTCGTCACGGGGAACGTCGGGCGCCCCGGCACGGGGGCCTATCCGCTCCGCGGCCACAACAACGTCCAAGGCGCGGGCGACATGGGCTGCAGCCCGGTATACATGCCTGGATACGAGCGCGTCGACGATCCGGCCGTGCGCGCGAAGTACGAGACCGCCTGGGGCGTCGAACTCCCGACGAGCAAGGGCCTCGACAATCACGAGATGGTCGACGCGATTCACGAAGGCAAGCTCCGCGCGCTCATCATTCAAGGCGAGGAGATGGCGCTCGTCGATTCCAATTCGCACTACGTCCGCGAGGCCTTCGCCAAGCTCGATCTGCTCGTCGTGATCGACGTGTTCTTCAGCAAGACGGCCGAGTACGCCGACGTGGTGCTCGCCGCCAGCCCGAGCCTCGAGAAGGAAGGCACCTTCACGAACACGGAGCGGCGCATCCAGCGCCTGTACCAGGTGTTCGAGCCGCTCGGGGACTCCCGGCCGGACTGGATCATTCTGCGCGATCTCGCCAATCGGCTCGGCGCCAACTGGACCTACACTCATCCGTCGGAAATCCTTGAAGAAATAGCGAGCCTGGCGGTGCTGATGCAAGGGGTGCGCTGGGATCGGCTCGAGGGCTATCGAAGCCTGCAGTGGCCTGTCCATCCCGACGGGACCGACACGCCGCTTCTCTACACGAACGGCTTCCCGTTTCCGAACGGAAAGGCGCGGCTCGTGCCTGCCAAGTGGATTGAGCCCACCGCGTTTGCGCCGGAGTACGATCTCCACCTCAACAATGGGCGCATGCTGGAACACTTCCACGAGGGGAATCTGACGTATCGCGTCCACGGCCTCAAGGAAAAGGTGCCGACGACGTACCTCGAAGTGTCTCCCGAACTCGCCAAGGAGCGGGGCATCGAGACGGGGGCGCTCGTCCGAATCATCTCGCCGTACGGGGAATTGAAGCTGCCGGTGGTGGTGACGGATCGCGTCAAGGGCAAACAGATGTACCTGCCCATGAACACCTCGAACGACGAAGAAGCCATCAACATTCTCACGTCGAGCGAGTCGGATGAGACGACCCACACGCCGGCGTACAAAGAGCTTCAGGTGCGGATGGAGGTCATTCGGCCGTGCGGCGAGAGCCCCATGACGCGGTTCAACTACCGGATGCACAAGCCGAATCCGCAGCCCGGCGTGCGCGTCGAGCGGAAGTGGTCGCGGCGAGGTTATGTGCCGGTGACCGAGGCGGCGAAAGAAAAGGCGAGGGGGTGAGACCATGGCGCAACCCATTCAGCAGATCGAACGCGCGCCGCGAGACGAGCGGCGCGAGGCGCAGGCGCGTGTGGAAGAGGCGGTCGTAAGAAGCGCGGACGGGATTGTGGACGGGCTCGGGCTGCTCCAAGCGTGCGAGGAGAAAGGGCTCATCCCCATCGTGCGGGCTTTGGTCGAGCAGGGAGACGCCGTGCTGCGCGTGGTGGTGGAGGCTGTCTCACGCAAGGGGGTGACGGACGGCCTCAAGAATCTCATCGGCATCGCGCAGTTCTTGAGCGTCGTCCCGCCTGAGGACATGGAGCGGATATTTCACGCGGTGGCTCGGGGCCTCGAGCGAGCCACCGAGCAAAGCGAGGCAAATGAGCGAATGGGGGTGTATGATGTCCTTAAAGCGCTGCGCGATCCGGATGTCGGCCGCTCGCTCGCCATGCTATTCGCCTTCCTGAAGGGCATGGGCAGCGGGCTCGCCGAGCCGGGCGAGTCGGCGCACAAGGACAGGGGGCCTGAAGTGTGAATGGCGTGTCGCGCTTTGGGGGAGCGGAAACACAGAGGCGCGTCGTGCTCCGATACCGTTCCGGGCAGTATCACCAGGAGGAGGACGTGATGGCGACCGAATTCGCCCTCACGCTGTACGTCAACGGCGAGGAGTTTGCGACGCTCGTGTGCACGCCCACGTACGCGGAGGACTTGGTGTATGGCTTCCTCGCGTCGGAGGGCGTCATTCGCGGCGTCGACGACGTGGAGTCGATGCAAGTCAGCCTGTGGACGGGCACGGCTCGCGTGCAAACCAAGTCGGGGGCAGTGCTTTCCCCCGCGCTCTACAGCAAGCGGTATATCGGCTCTTGCTGCGGCAAGGGGCGCCAGAGCTTCTATTTTCAGAGCGACGCTCTGACCGCCCGTCCCGTGCAAGACCCTGTGTCGCTCTCGGCGGACGACGTGTTCCGCGCCATGGAGTTGCTCGATCTGTCGTCCGGACTTTTCGAGGAGACGGGCGGCGTGCACGTGGCGGCCCTGGTGCGTGGAGGAGAGCTCCTCCTGGCGAGGGCGGACATCGGGCGCCACAACGCGCTCGACAAAATCTACGGCCACTGCCTCCGCGCGGGCGTGAGTTTGGCCGGCACGGTCGTGGCGTTTAGCGGCCGGATCTCCTCCGAGGTGTTGTTGAAGGTCGCGAAGATCGGTGTGGGCGTCGTGATCGCCCGAGGTGCGCCGACGCTGCTCGCCGTTGATCTCGCCGAGGAGCTGAACATCACGGCCATCGGCTTCGTCCGCGGCCGCGCGTTCAACGTGTACAGCCATCCGTGGCGCTTGGCGGACGCCAAAAAGGCGCAGGGCGCGATGGAAGGCGCATGAAAAAGGCGGGCTGCCGAAGGGTTCGGCAGCCCGCTCGCGCTGCAGCGCTCAGAAGCGCAGCGTGGAGACGAGAAACGCGCACACCATCAGGACGCCAAATCGAAACAGGAGATTCGACGTGCCCTTGACCGCCTTGTGGAGTTTGGCGGGCTCTGTGTGTTGATAGTACAACCGAACTACGTAGACGGCCGTCGGCACCGTCAACAGCACGAGGAGCGCGAACGGGGTCAGCATGCCGAGCGCGACCATCGCCACCACGACGAGGTACGCGGCCACAAACACGCTGGCGAACAACACGCGGCCCCGCTCCCGGCCGATGAGGATGACCATCGTGCGCCGGCCGCCCTCGGCGTCCTGCGCCATATCCCGCATGTTGTTGGCAAAGAGGATGGCGCCAATCAACAGTCCGATGGGGATGGACACCCAAAGCGCGCGCAGCGTCACCGTGCCGCTCTGGAGGTAGAACGCAATCAGGACGATGGTCGGCCCCATGGCGGTGGCAGCGGCGATCTCGCCAAACGGCGTGTAGGCGAGAGGCAGCGGACCGCCCGAGTAGAAATAGCCCACGGCCATGCAGATGACGCCCACCAAGGCCAGCCACCAACTGGTGGTCGCACACAGGTACACGCCCAAAAGGAGCGCCGCGGCGAGAAAGGCGAATCCCAGGCGGAGCACCACCTTCGGCGGAACGCCATCGCGCACGATGGTTCCCGCGATGCCCACCATCCGCTCGTCGTCTAAGCCGCGCTGATAATCGTAGTATTCATTGAACATGTTGGTCGCCGACTGAATGAGCACAGAGGCCAACAGCATGGCGAGAAAGCGCCACGTGTGAAACGGGTACGAAGGTACGGCGACCGCGGTGCCGACAATCACCGGGACGATACTCGCCGTCAGCGTGAAGGGGCGAAGGACGCGCCACCACACGCGCAGGCGGCTCGCACCTGTCAAGGCAACTCACCTCACACGAGAGGACCCTGAAACGACTGTTCAGTTCTGCATGAGCCCCTCGTGATCCTACCACGCGTCCCTCCCTCCGGCAACCGTG
>NZ_BCRQ01000039.1 GCF_001552675.1 Alicyclobacillus sendaiensis NBRC 100866 | reverse complement strand
CGACGTGAGCAACCAGGCGGAGGTTACGTTCGACGAGGATATCGTGCGCCTGTTTGTCGCGATGTTTTCGCCAGAGCTCAAAGTATTTGGCCTCGTCCTCTTTGGATAGCGGCTGAGGAAACGACTGGCTGGAAAAGCTCGACGCCAACACAAAGTCATCGGCCGATCCGGAGAAGAGAGACAGCTTGAACAATGGGGACTCACCTCCGACTGTGCCAAACGGCCGTGCTTCCTAGCCTATGTCGCATCGCCGCGAGGGGTGAGATGTACGCGGCCAGTCCACGTCCGATGATCTCGTGGCCGAGATCGTTGGGATGCACCGGCGCTCGACCGCATGCGAGCACATCCTCGACGCGGCCCGTTCGGTAGCCCGCGATGACAAGCGGCTCTCGGCCGGCAAACCAGGCGTCGACCGGCGCGACGGGTGCGCCGAGGCGAGTCGCCACTCGGACCGTCACGTCGTTGAGGCCTCGAATGGCAAGCGCGGCGAGAGCGGAGCGGGGAAACGGATTGTACATCGTGCAAAACACGAGTGGCACGCCGAGGCGCCGGCAGGTGCTTGCGATGGAGGCGAGATCGCGCGCATAGCGCCGGTAGGCGGCGCGGAGCTGTCGGCGCAGGTGACCTTCCGAGCGCGAGGTGACGGCCGCCTGAACGAGGTCATCGCCGCCGACGAGAACGGCGGCTGCATCCGCGCGCGCGAGCGCAGCGGGGTCCGCCGCCACGCAAGCGGCGAGCTCCGCGCTGGTCCATCCCGGTTCCGCCATCACGCGCGTCTCCACCGCCGAGCGCATCTCGGCCGCAAGCGCACGCGATGCGACCTGAGGGTAGGCGCAAAACGGCCGAGACGCGCCTTCTCCGGACGCAATGGAGTCGCCCAAATGCAGCACGATCACGCTCATCAACTCCTTGGCCAGCGCCCGCAGCAAGCGGCGGGACGTCGGCACACAATGAACCATCGCAACTCTATTCCATGCTGACGTCGCACAAAACGAGTGGGTGTTTGCCGCATTTTGTGCTTGAGGAGAGGAGAACGTGACCGTACGGCCCGAACAGGTGCTTTTGTACGCCGCGACGCAGGGCGATCTCATCAAATGCTACGCAGCTGCCGACGTGGCGGGTATCCCGTACAGCCAATGTACCGGTGATTTCCAAACGGCGTGGTCCAAATGCGCGGACGACGCTACGCTCGTCATCGCGGTCGGGGGCGTGGCCTTGTACGCCCTCTACTACAACCCCTGCGGCTGGCCCAATCCAGCGGCCATGCCCGCGGGGCACACGCCGTTTATCCAGGAGCCCGTGGGGCAGGGGGTGCAGACGGCCCGAGCCAACGCGTTTGTCAACGCCGCCGGGTACACGGCCCTGGACAGCCTCACGCTGGCCGTGATGTTGTCGTACTATGCCGTGCATGGCACGTTTCCCCGCGGCTACACCTCGCTGCCGGCGCAGGAGGTGCCGCAGCGCGTGTGCGTGACGGGAAGCTCCCCGCACGTCGTGGGCGTCTCGGTTTCGCAGGCGGCCGATCCGCCTCCCAGCGTAACCACGCCGTCGGTCGGTCTCTACGCCGCGTTTGCGACCGAGCAGGAGGTCCTTCGGGCGTTTCAACAGGGCTGGCCTGGCGTGGCCACCACGGCGGGGCTCGGCACGAAGACTGCCCCGTACACGCGAGTCATCGCGTCGCAGCCCGACGTGAACATCGCGCGGGCGTTTGCCGCGACCCATCATTCGGCGTGGTGGCTCTCGTTTTGGACGGTCAGCTGGCCGCAGGCTGGCACGACGTTCTACGAGGCCGGCTACGCGGCCGGCGCCTACGCAGCGTCGCAGGTGGAGGCATATCCCGGTTCGAGAAGGCCCGACTTTGTGATTTTGGATCCGGAGGGATACAATAATCCTGCGTCAACGGCGGCGGAGTTCCAGTCGTTCATCCAGGGGTTTGTCGCAGGCGTCAAAAGCGTCTCGGCGCGGCTGCGGCCAGCCTTCTACGTCAATCAGTGGCAGTACGTGACGTATGACCTTCAGGCGGTCGCGTTGCCGTGCTTCATCGCCATCGCGCCGATCGAGGGCAATCGCCCCATGGTGAACGGCACAAACATCCGCGGCTATATCGCGTACTACGCCGGCTGCCCAGCCGCTTCCTACGTCAACCAGGTGAAGACGTGGGGCGGATTGTACAATACCGTTCAATTTCGCGACAGTGGTGTCGATTGCCCGCCCGCCTGACGGCGGGCCGAGGGCGTCTCGGGCGGCGACTTTGAGGAGGAAAAGGTGTGGCGACATCTCGCGTGGACTCGGAGCGCGCGCACGCGTCTTTGCACGTGAACAAGCCGATGGATACGGCGCGGATTGAACAGGCGGTCCGCATGATCCTGGAGGCCATCGGAGAAGACCCGGATCGGGAGGGTCTCGTGGACACGCCCGCCCGGGTGGCCAGAATGTACGAGGAGATCTTTGCTGGGCTGCATCGAGATCCCCGGGAAGAGTTGTCGGCTCGGTTCCACGTCGAACACGGCGAAGTGGTGTTGGTGCGGGACATCCCCTTCTACTCGATGTGTGAGCACCACCTGCTTCCCTTTTTCGGAACGGCACACGTGGCCTATCTTCCCCACAACAACGTCGTGACAGGGCTGTCCAAGCTCGCTAGGCTCGTGGACGTCGTGGCCAAGAAGCCCCAAGTGCAGGAGCGCATGACGAATGAGATCGCGGATGCCTTGTCGGAGGCGCTCCAGGCCGAAGGCGTGCTCGTCGTGATCGACGCGGAACATTTGTGCATGAGCATGCGCGGCATTCGCAAACCAGGAAGCCGAACGACGACCATCGCCGCGCGCGGCAAGTACGAGGAGGACGCGCGGTTGCGCGAAGAGGTGTTGCACCTCATTCGCCTCGGCGTGTGATCGCGCGCACCCATTCCGCCCCCTCAGCAACAGAAATGGCGCCTGCGGGAGCGCTCCTGGCGCTCGTCGCGATCGGGAAAGTCGTCCTCGTCCTCGGACGACGGCCCGAACGCTGCGCGCTCCACGCGTTCCCCGGCGTGGCCCGATTCGGATTTGGAACCGGGCGATCCCGGCACGCGACCTGCGTCCTCAAAGGTGCCAAACACCACTGGTTTTCCACCTTCCACCATGAGCCTTCCCTTTGCGTAGACGCGCTCGATCCGAAATTGATCGTCGCACACGATCAGATCGGCGTCGCAGCCGGCCTTGAGCCGGCCCTTGTGCCGAAGCTTCAGGAGCCGGGCAACGTTTGCCGTCGCGAACGAGACGGCGAGCGAAATGGGGAGATGCTCCTCCCGGATGAGATCGACCGTTTCTTCCCACAGCGTCGCGATGCTGCCAATCCCCATGGCCACGAGCTTGCCTCGCTCGTCAAAGATGGGCGACGAGCCGTTTGAATCCGAACTCATGGTGATGACATGCGGTTCCACACCGCCGTCGAGGAGTTTGACGATAGCTTTCGAAGGTTTGACGGAGACGTGATCGTGCGCGTCGGGCCGGATGCCGCTCGTGATGTCGCACATCCCGTACCGCTTGCCCCACTCGATGCTCGCCTCCAAAAGCCCCGGGTTTCGATTGAGGTGCGTCGGCACGAACGTCGTACGAGGTAAGCCAGTGCGCTGGGCCACGCGGATCAAGAGGTCCAGGTGATCGTCTTCGTCGCCCATGTGAAAGTGGACCACGCCCGCCTTGCCCGCCAGGAGCCCTCCCACGTACGCTTCCGAGACCAACTCGGCGATCTCGTTCTCATCGGGGTGGCTGGATCGCGAATCGGCGATGGCGATCTCTCCGACGCCGATGACCTTCTCAATCAGGACGAGGTCCGATCTCGGCATGCCCGTCAGCGTCCGGGTGGGGACCTGATAGGCGCCGCTGTAGATATAGGTGGTGATGCCTTCGAAGTCGAGCGCGAAGGCCTTCGCGAGAAGCTCGCGGGTGCTCCTCGTGACACCGTCGGTTCCCAGCACGCCGACGGCCGTGGTCACGCCTGCGGCCGTGATGTGGGAAAGCGAGATCTCGGGCGTCCGGTAGTGGAACCCACCTTCGCCGCCACCGCCCGCCATGTGAACGTGCTGATCGATGAGTCCCGGGAACGTGGGTCGGCCGTCGAGATCGATCACGGCCATGGGCACGTTCCCGGCGAGGTGGAGGTCGCGTTCGATGGCGACAATCTGGCGACCGGCGATGAGGATGTCCCTGATGCCGAGATCGTCCGGCGCGTAGACGTGCGCGTGCTTGAGCAACGTGAGCCGTGGCATCGAAATCCCCCTGTCGAGAACGCTATATGGTAGTCTGTTCCATGTCGAGGGGGACTATGCATACCCGTCCATGGGCAAGGGAGGCAGAGTCCGACAAATCTGCGCGGGCAGAAGGTTCGTGGGAGGTATACAGCTAAGGTGCGATGCTGTCGACCCTTTGGACGGCGCCGCATGGATCCGACGCGCGCCGAACATGGGGCGAGTGCGTCCTGTCGGAATGGGTGTCGTCTCCGTTTCGCGATGCATGCGTGGGTCACGGCGAGGTCTTACCTATCCGAACTCCACCTGGTCTTCTGACCCTTGACATTTCATCGAGATATCCGGTGAATTGAACCTATCCGGACGTTGCACATATTCTCTCTGAAGGTGGCGTTCGCCTTGGAACCCAAAATCACATGGGAATATAAAGTTGTTGAAATTTCTAACGATATGCAACTTTTAGGCAAACTTAACGGCTTTGGCAAAGAGGGATGGGAACTAACAGCTGTTGTTCCTACAATTATGCATCTTGGTCGTATTAGCAAATATACGCTGTATTTTAAGAGAAGTATTCATCAGTAGGTGGATTTCCCACGGGCGTTGTCATTGTGTTTGATGATCATGGAATCGAGATCGTCAGGAACGATGGGCGAATCCACTTGAGATAGGATATCGGCGAACTGGTGCTAAGAATCGTCGAGGTTCCAATCACGGCCGACGAGTTTCGTGAAGCCGTGAAAAAGCCCCCAGGATGCGTACGAAGTGATTCTTGCGATTCAAAACGATGAATCGCGTGAGCCACCCGCAAGTCCGTTTGCAAAGAGGACCATGGAGCAACAAACCTCGCAGCTGCCCCTCTCGATGTGCCCCCAATGGGGCGGGCCCTTACTTGCCGAAACGCATGGTGAATGGGCAAAGGCACGCTCCAAGCATTGCCGCCGGAGGTCAGAATCTCGACCTCCGGCGCACATTTCAGCTTGAGCGTGCCATCCCGAATGAAGAACGGTTCATGCGCGACGGACCTAGGGGCATTTCCAAACGTGCGAATGCGCTGAAGGAAAGCCCTTGGCATAGCGCCTCAGCCGTTCAGCGCAGCCTCGTAGTTCTTGTTGGCCTGATCCCAGTTCACGACGTTCCACCAGGCCTTGATGTATTCCGGACGGCGGTTCTGGTACTTGAGGTAATACGCGTGCTCCCAGACGTCGAGGCCCAGGATGGGCTTCTTGCCCTCCATGAGCGGGTTGTCCTGGTTTGCCGTGCTCATCAGGGCGAGTTTGCCGTTGTCGAGGACGAGCCAAGCCCAGCCGCTTCCAAAGCGAGCCGTGGCCACCTGCGTGAACTGCTCTTTGAACGACTCAAAGCTTCCGAACGTCTCCCGGATGGCATCCGCCAGCTTGCCGGTTGGCTCGCCGCCGCCATTTGGCGAGAGGAGCGGCCAGAACAAGCTGTGATTGGCGTGACCGCCGCCGTTGTTGCGAACCGCGGTGCGGATATTCTCCGGAACGGCATCCAGGTTGCTGATGAGCTGTTCCACGGTCTTCGATTCCAGATCCGGATGGCCCTCGAGCGCCTTGTTCAGGTTGTTGACGTACGCCGCGTGGTGGCCATTGTAGTGAACGTTCATGGTCGCCGCGTCGATGTGCGGTTCCAGCGCGTCATACGCGTAGGGAAGCGGTGGGAGTTGATGTGGCATTCGCAGCTCAACCTCCTTACGAATTTTCATGATCCGTTCCCATTGTAGCGCATGTCCGTCCACAATTCCAGATGAGGAGGAAATCTGAGGATCTCCATCCGCTGCTGGCATGGTGCGCGTCTGGTTTACGGGGTGCAGGCAGGGATGGTATACATGAATGGAGACGTCGTAACTGGAAAGGGAGATGAGGTTGCACCTTCTGGAAGGCAAGACCATCGCCGTCATGGGCGTGGCCAACCGCCGATCCATCGCTTGGGCGGTGGCCGAATCGGTCCGCAGGTTGGGCGGAAAGCTCATCTTCACCTATCGAAGCGACCGCGCAGGACGCGAGTTAGAGCGCCTTTGCCAGGATGCGTTTGGGGATGAGATGCCGCTCATCGTGCGGTGTGACGTGCAAGACGAGGCTTCCATCGAGGAGGCATTCGCGAAGATGGCGCGCGAGACGGACTGCATTGATGGACTCGTGCACTCCATCGCGCATGCGCGCGTCGAGGATCTGCAGGGCGAGTTTGTCGATACACCGCGCGAGGGCTTTGATCTCGCGCTCGAGACGAGCGCCTACAGCCTGGTTGCGGCTGCGCGCGCGGTGCGCCCGCTCATGAAACGAGGCGGCAGCATCGTCACCATGAGCTATCTGGGTGCCGAGCGCGCGGTCCCCAATTACAACGTGATGGGCGTGGCGAAGGCCGCGCTCGAGGCTTCGGTGCGGTACTTGGCGCGCGATCTCGGCCCGAGCGCAATCCGGGTGAACGCCATCTCGGCGGGACCCATTCGCACGCTGGCCGCCAAGGGCGTCCGCGGTTTCAACGACGTGTTGCACGCCGTCGAGGAGCGCGCGCCGCTCAAGCGGAATGTCACCGCCGAAGAGGTGGGCGACGTGACGGCGTTTCTCTTGAGCGATCTCGCCCGCGGCGTGACAGGCGAAGTCATTCACGTCGACGGCGGATACCACATCGTCGGCCTCTGACGCATGCGTGCGGGGATCGCCTCCCCGCACCCTTGCACTTCTCAGTCCCTCACGTCTACTCCCACCGCATCCTCGATGCTCCGGAATCCGTCGCGGGCGAGGAGGGCATCCAGCCCGCGGACGAGATCGGCCACCACGGCGGGTCCCCGATAGATGAGGGCCGTGTAAATCTGCACGAGTGAAGCTCCGCTTCGGATCTTCTCGTAGGCGTCCTGTGGGCTGAACACGCCGCCGGATGCCATGATGGGCATCCGCCCCTGTGCCGCTCGCGCTGCGATGCGCACGACCTCGGTGGATCGGGCGGCCAGCGGGCGTCCGCTCAAGCCCCCCGCCTCACCTCGGTATGGACCGGAAAGCGGCGGCCGTCGGATGGTCGTGTTCGTGCAGATGAGTCCCAGGTGTTCGCGAAACGGCGAGGCAGCCAAGGCCCTCACGATGCGCGCGATCTCGTCGTTTGGCAGATCCGGGGCCAGCTTGATCCAAACTGGCAGGCGATAGCGGGCGCGTATGGGCTCGACGGCTTGAAGCAGCTCGAGGATGAAGGCCTCCGACTGGAGATCGCGCAGGCCCGGCGTGTTCGGCGAACTGACGTTGATGGTCACGTAATCGGCCAAGGGAGCCAGCTCGTCGAGCGCAGCTCGATAGTCCTCGTGCGCAACGTCGTTCGGGGTGTCTTTGTTCTTTCCGATATTGATCCCCAGAATGCCGCCTGTGCCAGCTTGTCGTGCCCTAGCGAGGCGCTTGGCGACGGCATGGGCTCCGTCATTGTTAAAACCCATTCGGTTGATGAGTGCCTCGTCCTCAATCAGGCGGAACAGGCGCGGCTTCGGGTTGCCTGGTTGCGGCCTTGGCGTCACGGTGCCAATTTCCGCAAACGAGAATCCCATGCGGTACCAGGCCGGAATGGCGATGCCGTTCTTGTCGAGCCCTGCGGCGAGGCCGATGGGGTGCGGAAACGATAGCCCGAGCACCGTCTGCGCAAGGCGTTCAGACGCGTGGACGCGCGGGCCAAACCACCCCGCGGCGGCCGGGACGAGGCCGAGCGCGGCCAGTGTCCATTCGTGTGCCCGCTCCGCCGACAGGCGAAACAGGATGGATCGGACAGCGGAATACATACGTTCCCCCTCGCCATGGCGGACGATTGTCGTTCGCCAGTGTACCATGAAAGCGCGCGGGATGCACGGCGGGGCCTTCGGGCATCTCATCCATCCCGACTCTTCGCCAGTTGCCGGGTCACGCAGCGCTGTCACACGATCGGGCTTTCGTTCGTCTACATCTTGGACCCAGATTTAAAGGGGTTGGAGCATGAGGCAGGCGCGTCGCAACGACACGCCGGCTGACGACGCGGCGCTGCTCGCCGAATGGATGGAGTTGTATGGCGGCGACGTGATCCGGCTGGCGTACTCCTATGTCCACAATTTTCATAAGGCTGAAGACATCGCACAGGATGTGTTCCTGCGCGCGTGGCAGCACTACGGAGAATTTCAGGGCCACTCGTCCATCAAGACGTGGCTGTTGTCCATCACCGCGAATCGCGCGCGAGATATCCTGCGATCCGGCGCGGAACGGCGCGAGTTCGCCGACGAAGGCGAGGCCTTCGCGCGAGAAATTGAACCGCGCGATCCGGCCGATGTGGTGGCGGACAAGTTGGCCCGCGATGCCGTATGGCGAGCGATTCGGGCGTTGCCGCAAACGTACCGCGAGGTGATGGAGCTGTATTACGGAAACGATCTCACGACGCATGAAGTCGCAGAGGTCCTCGGCCTCCGCGACGAGACCGTGAGGACGCGCCTGCACCGGGGGCGGCAGATGCTCGAGCGGGCGCTCGCCAAGCAAGGAGGGATGGGCATTGACCACGCGGGACGATGACGAGCTGGAAGCGAGGATCCGCCGGGCGTATCGGGAACGCGAGCCGGTGCCGTTCCGAGACGAGCTCAAGGCGCGCGTGCTCCGTGCATCAGCGTCTGCCACAAGGGAGAACTCGGTTCGCGGGGCGGCGCGCAGGCGAAACCGCCTGATGGCCTCCGCGACACTCTGGGTGGCGACCGTGGCGGTGGCTCTGCTGTGTGTGGTCGTGGCCTGGCCCCAAGCGCCGCTGCCGTCCAGCGCGATCACCGAGACGGCGAGACAGTCGGTTCGCGCTCACGGTCAGACGGAAACCGTAATCCATGGGTTCGGGCTCGCGTATGCGCCGATCGAGGTGTCCGATGTGCGCATTGGGACCTTGCCGGGCGAACCCCCCAACTCGTGCGTCTTGGCAGAACTGCGAAATACCTCGAATCGGACGTTGGTTGAGCCCGACGTGATGGGCGTGCTCTGGTTCACGCCGAAGGGCGGGGGCGATGAGAATTGGCTGACCTTCGTCAACGCGCCTGCCCAGGCGTTGAAGCCCGGGCAGACGGTGACCTGGGGCTTTCATCCGTCCGGGCCGCATGCCGGTTCGTCACAGGCTCTTGCAGAGATCCCTCATCTTCGCTTTTTCTATAGCCGCCCCGCCTCAGGCGCATCGGCGAGCCTGGTGTGGAAGCTGGCGCCGATTGGCGTGGAGGACATTCAGGTGCTGCCGGTGGCGGGAGGACAGGGCGCGACGTGGCAGTCCGCCGACGTGTATGCCACCCTTGTGAATCGCGCATCTCACGCGGTCGATCTCGCCGACGAGCGAGCCGTGATCTGGTTTTCGCAAGGGGCGTCCGCCACCTTTTTCGATCCGTCGGCTGTAAGGTTCCTGTTCCATGTGACGCCGGAGCTGCCCGGCGTCTCGTGGCCCACCGTTCTGAAGCCGGGGGAGCGCGCGCGGGTCGAATTTCGCGTCCTGTCGACCAAGGGCACGGACTTCTTCAGCCGCGTGTGTCATGTGCTGCTGTTGGATGCGCCGCTGGTTCCGCAGGATTAAGGGGTTCCGCCAAATCACAAGGATGCCTGGCTGCCATTGCGTTTCACAGGCGCGCTCAGTACACTGGATGCGGAATGGACGAGGTCAACTTGTCCCAAGGCTCGCTGGGGGGATTACGGTGATTATTGGGGTACCCAAGGAATTGAAGGACAACGAGAACCGAGTGGCCATCACGCCAGCCTTGGCTCACGCGCTGGTCGATCAAGGGCATGAGGTCCGGATTGAGGCGGGGGCGGGAGAGGGAAGCGGTTTTCGAGACGAAGACTACACCTCTGCAGGCGCCACCATCGTGCCAGATGCGGAGACGGTCTGGAAATCGGCAGACATGGTGATGAAGGTAAAAGAGCCCCTACCGGTTGAATATTCTTACTTCCGGTCCGGGCTCATTTTATTTACGTATCTTCACCTTGCGCCGGAGCCCGAGCTGACGAGGGCACTGATGGAGTCCGGCGTCACGGCCATCGCGTATGAGACGGTGCAACTCGAGGATCGGTCCCTGCCCTTGTTGACCCCCATGTCTGAGGTGGCAGGGCGCATGTCGATTCAGATTGGGGCACACTTCTTGGAGAAGGCGCACGGCGGGCGCGGTGTGTTGCTCGGAGGCGTGCCGGGCGTGCCGCCTGCGCGCGTGATTGTGGTCGGCGGCGGGATCGTCGGCACGAACGCGGCTCGCGTGGCGGTTGGCATGGGCGCCGACGTCACCATCTTCGACAACAATCCGAAGCGGCTGCGCGAATTGGACGATCTGTTCCAGGGGCGCGTGCGCACGATGATGTCGAACCCGTACAATCTGCGCGAGCACATCGAGGGCGCGGATCTCCTCATCGGTGCCGTACTCATCCCGGGGGCGCGTGCGCCGAAGATCGTCACCGAGGAGATGGTTAAGGGCATGAACCGCGGCGCGGTGGTCGTCGACGTGGCCATCGATCAGGGCGGATCCATCGAGACCATCGACCGCATCACGACCCATTCGAATCCCGTGTTCGAGAAGCACGGTGTGCTGCACTATGCCGTGGCCAACATCCCTGGCGCCGTGCCGCGGACGTCGACGCTCGCGCTGACCAACGCCACAGCGCCCTACGCGATGCGGCTCGCGCAAGGCCGGGAGGATGCGCTTCGGCACGATCCGGCGCTTGCGCGCGGCGTGAATGTGTACAAGGGCCGCGTGACGTATCAGGCGGTGGCGGATGCCCTGGGGCTCGCGTATACGCCGATCGACAGTTTGCTGTAAAATGAAGCGAAGGGGGGATGCGTGTGGTCACCGAGGAACAGGTGCGCACGGTCTTGATGGACGTGCTTGACCCCGAGATCCAGATCGACATCGTCAACCTGGGCATGGTGTACGGCATCGACATTCAGGATGGTGGCAAGCGCGTCAAAGTCACCGTCACCCTGACGACGATGGGTTGCCCGCTGTTTGACGACATCAAGGAGCAGATCATCGAGAAGGTGTCCGAGCTGGAAGGGGTCGAAGAGGTCGATGTGGAATTGACCTTCGATCCGCCCTGGGACAAAGAGATGATGTCGGAAGAAGCGAAGCTCGTGTTCAAATATCTGTTCTGAGTTGAAACGACTTTGCGCAGGGCGCGCAGCGGGCGCCCTGCGCCGACTTGCTTTTTGCTGTCGTTGTGGTACGCTTGGGATCGAAAGATGACTCCTGGAGTCAACATTATATGTGGCCGAGATCGTGGCGGAAAAGAGAGGTCGGTTCGTGTGAGCAAACCGGATTTTGTGATTCGCAATCTACACGTCCAGGTAGAGGGAAAAGAGATTCTGAAGGGCGTTGATCTGCATATCCGCGGAGGAGAAATCCACGCCATCATGGGTCCCAATGGTACGGGAAAGTCCACGCTGGCGTCGGCCATCATGGGCCATCCGCACTACGAGGTGACGGAAGGGGAGATCTTGCTCGACGGTCAGAACGTCCTCGAGATGTCGGTGGACGAGCGCGCGCGAGCGGGGCTGTTCCTCGCTATGCAGTATCCGGCCGAGGTGCCCGGGGTGTCGAACGCGAATTTCATCCGCACCGCGCTGAACGCTCGCCGCGGTGAGGGCAATGAGATTCCCGTGCTTCAGTTCCACCGCCGCCTGGTGCAGAAGATGAAGGAGCTGAGCATTGATCCTTCGTTTGCGGAACGGTACCTGAACGAGGGCTTTTCGGGCGGTGAGAAGAAGCGAAACGAGATTCTGCAGATGGCCATGCTCGAGCCTCGCATCGCGATTTTGGACGAGATCGACTCCGGTCTCGACATCGACGCGCTGAAAATCGTGGCCAACGGCGTGAATCAGCTGCGCTCGGACAACATTGGGTTCCTCATCATCACGCACTATCAGCGGCTGCTGAATTACATCGTGCCGGACGTGGTACACGTGATGATGCAGGGCCGGATCGTCAAATCGGGCGACGCCAAACTCGCCGAGGAGCTGGAGGCCAAGGGTTATGATTGGCTGAAACAGGAACTCGGTATTGAAGACGAAACAGTCGAAGTGGAAGCCTGAGGGGGTGACGCAGCGTGGGAGAAGTGACCGCTTTGAATCCAGTGCTGCGCGTCGCTCAGGCGCTGCAGGAACCAAAGGCCGTGACGGAGAAGCGGGACGCGGCATGGAAACTGTACGAGGCGCTGGAAGTGCCTCGCCTTGAGAAGACCGATCTTCGGCGCGTTCAGTGGGAGGTTGGCGAATTCGAGCCGTCCGAGGCTCCGATTCCAGAGCCCGCGCTCGCGTACGTGCGCGGGATCGCCCATTCGTATGCGCTCGTCGTCGACGGTTGGGTCCGTGACATTCACCTCGCGGACCAGGCAAAGGCGCTGGGCGTCAAGCTCTTGCCGATTCACGAGGCCTGCGAGGCGGACCCGGAGGCCTGGAATCGCCACTTCGGCACCATCGTGCCTGCGGACGAGGCGAAGTGGACGGCTTTGAATATGGCGCTTTTTGCGGGCGGCGTGTTTTTGCACGTGCCGCGCGGGGTGGAGCTGGAAGAGCCCGTCGAGGTGGTGTACGTCTGGACCGGACGCCCGTTCAGCGCGTGCTCGCGAAGCTTGGTGGTGACGGACGCGCTGTCGAGGCTGCGCTACGCGGAGACCACCTTTGCGGCCGACGGAGGGCGCTTGGTGAACAGCCACGTGCTCGAGGTGTTCGCCGGGCAGGCGAGTCGCGTCGAGATCGCCATGGCCGATGAGTGGGCCAAGGGCGGCATCCACTTTGTGACGCGGCGCGCAAAGGCGGACAACGATGCCGAGGTCGACTGGGTGGTCACGGATACGTCCGACGGCCAGGCGGTTGAAACGATCGAGAGCGCGCTCGTCGGGCAGGGCAGCCGAAGCTTCACCCGGGTCATGGGCTTGGGGCATGGCCGGGCGCACGTCGAGATCACGGCGAGCATGCGGCATGTGGGGCGCCACACGGAGAGCGAGATTTCCATGCACGGCGCGCTCCGCGACCGCGCGAACGTCATTTTCCGCAGCCGCACGCAGATCGAAAAGGGCGCCGTCGGCGCGGGCAGCGAGCAGCACGATCGAATGATCATGGTGGATGGGACGGCCCGCGCGGACGCCATCCCCATGCTGCTCATCGACGAGAACGACGTGGAGCGCTGCGGCCACGCGGCGAGCGTCGGCAAGATCGATCCGCTACAGGTGTACTATCTGATGTCGCGCGGGATCCCGCAGTCCGTCGCGGTTCAGATGATCATCTGGGGCTACCTGCGCGATTCGGTCGAGGCGCTGCCGTCGGATTCGATGCGCGATCTCGTCGTGGCAAGGGTGGAAAGGGAGCTTGCGCGATGAACGCGGAGGAGCTTCGCAAGGATTTTCCGATTCTGTCTGAGCGCATCAACGGACACCGGCTCGTGTACTTGGATAACGCGGCGACCTCGCAGAAGCCGCGCCAGGTCATCGATGCGATTCGGCGATACTACGAGCACGACAATTCGAACGTGCACCGCGGGGTGCATACGCTGGGTTCGCGCGCGACCGAGGCGTATGAGGCGGCGAGGGAGCGCGTCGCGCGGTTCATCGGGGCGAGATCGCCGCAGGAGGTCGTCTTCACGCGTGGCACGACGGAGTCGCTGAACATGATTGCGCACGGGTATGCGCGGGCAAAGCTCGGCGAAGGCGACGAAATCGTCCTGCCGCCGAGCGAGCACCACTCGAACCTCATCCCGTGGCAGCAGGCGGCGCGCGCGACCGGCGCGACGCTGCGCTACTTGCCGCTTCAGCCGGATGGGACCATTCGGCTGGAGGACGTCGAGGCCGCGGTGACGGATCGGACGAAGATCGTGGCCATCGCCCACGTGTCGAACGTGCTCGGCACGGTGAACCCGGTGCGGGAGATCGCCGAGATTGCCCACCGCCACGGGGCCATCATCGTGGTGGACGGCGCGCAGAGCGTGCCGCACATGCCGACCGACGTCGTGGCGATGGATTGCGACTTTCTGGCGTTCTCGGGCCACAAGATGCTCGGGCCGACGGGCATCGGCGTGTTGTACGGCAAGGCCGAGCTGTTGGCGGAGATGGAGCCGACGTACTTCGGCGGCGAGATGATCGACGTGGTGGATTTGTACGAATCGACGTGGAAAGAGGCGCCGTGGAAGTTTGAAGGCGGCACGCCCATCATCGCGGGGGCCATTGGGCTCGCCGCCGCGATGGATTACCTCGAGAAGGTGGGCATGGCGGAGATCGAGCGGCACGACGCGGCGCTCGCGGCCAAGGCCGTGGAGCGGCTCGCCGAGATCGACGGCGTGACCATCTTCGGGCCTCCGCCGGGGCAGTCGCGCGCGGGCCTCGTCACGTTCAACCTCGGCCGTGTGCATCCGCACGATCTCGCCACTGTGCTCGACGCGCGGGGCGTGGCCATCCGGGCCGGGCACCATTGCGCGCAGCCGCTCATGCGCCTCTTCAACGTGCCGGCGACGGCGCGCGCGAGTTTCTACCTGTACAATACCGAGGAAGACGTCGATGCGCTCGTGGATGCCGTCCTCGAGGCAAAGGAGTTTTTCGGCCATGCAATTGGATGACTTGTACCGCCAGGTGATCATGGATCACTACCAGCATCCGCGCAATCGGGGGACGCTCGACGAGGGCGCCATCTCGGTGGATCTGCGCAATCCGAGTTGCGGCGACGAGATCCACCTGCAGCTGCTGGTGGATGACGGCATTGTCAAGGACGTGCGGTTTCTCGGCAGCGGCTGCTCCATCTCGATGGCTTCGGCTTCGATGATGACGGAGGCCATCAAGGGGAAGTCCATCGAAGAGGCTGTCGATCTCGCCCACGCGTTTCGGGCGATGATGCGCGGCGAGGACGTGGATCTGGAACAGATGGGGGAGCTCGAGGCGCTGCAGGGTGTGAACAAGTTCCCGGCCCGCATCAAGTGCGCGACACTCGCGTGGCAGGCGCTGGAACGGGCCGCGTCGGTGCCCACCGGGGGGCACGTCGAAGAAGAGACGCTCGGCGAGTGAGGGCAAGGGCCGCCGGGAGCGGCCGAGATCGACCGTGAGGAGGGATTGAGCATGGCGAAAGTGCTGCCGGAAATGGAAGAGTATCAGTATGGATTTCACGATCCCGACATCGCCGTGGCGAAGCTCGACAAAGGCTTGTCGCGCAAGACCGTCGAGCAGATCTCGATGATGAAGAACGAGCCGGGCTGGATGACCGACTTCCGCCTGCGCGCGTTTGAGATTTTCCAGCAGAAGCCGATGCCGACATGGGGTGGCGATCTGAGCGAGCTCAACTTCGACGACATCACGTACTACGTGAAGCCGACGGAGAAGAAGGGCCGCTCGTGGGACGAGGTCCCGGAGGAGATCAAGCGGACGTTCGATCGCCTCGGCATCCCGGAGGCGGAGCAAAAATTTCTGGCGGGTGTCTCGGCGCAGTACGAGTCGGAGGTCGTGTATCACTCGATGCGCCAGGATCTCGAGAAGATGGGCGTCATCTTCATGGACACGGACAGCGCGCTGCGCGAGTACCCGGAGTTGTTCAAGGAGTATTTCGGCACGGTCGTCCCGCCGGAGGACAACAAGTTCGCGGCGCTGAACAGCGCGGTGTGGAGCGGCGGCAGCTTCATCTACGTGCCGAAGGGCGTTCGCTGCGAGATCCCGCTGCAGGCGTACTTCCGCATCAACTCCGAGAACATGGGCCAGTTCGAGCGGACGCTCATCATCTGCGATGAGGACAGCTTCGTCCACTACGTCGAGGGATGCACGGCGCCGATCTACAGCACCAACTCGCTGCACAGCGCGGTGGTCGAGATCATCGTCAAGAGCGGCGCGCGCTGCCGCTACACGACCATTCAGAACTGGGCGCCGAACATCTACAACCTGGTGACCAAGCGCGCTGTGGCGTACCGCAACGCGACGATGGAGTGGGTCGACGGCAACATCGGCTCGAAGCTGACGATGAAGTATCCGTCGGTCTACATGATGGAAGAGGGCGCGAAGGCGATGGTGCTGTCCATCGCGGTGGCCGGCCGCGGCCAGCATCAGGACGCGGGTGCGAAGGTGGTTCACCTGGCGCCCAACACGACCTCGACTATCGTGTCGAAGTCCATCAGCAAACACGGCGGCAAGACGACCTACCGCGGTCTCGCGAGCTTTGGCCCGAACGCGAAGGGCGCCAAGGCAAATATCAAGTGCGACACGCTGATCCTCGACGACAACTCGACGTCGGACACCATCCCGTACAATGAGATCATGAACGACGACGTGACGCTCGAGCACGAGGCGTCGGTGTCCAAGGTCAGCGAGGAGCAGCTGTTCTATCTGATGAGCCGCGGAATTCCGGAGGAAGAAGCGACGCGCATGATTGTCATGGGCTTCATCGAGCCGTTCACGCGCGAGCTGCCGATGGAGTACGCTGTCGAGATGAATCGGCTCATCAAACTGGAGATGGAAGGTTCGATCGGCTGATGGCTTGGATCAAGGTGGCGAACGTCTCCGAAATCGGCGTGGGAGAGATGAAGCGCGTCGAGCTGCCCTACGACGACGTCGCCATTTACCACGCCGAGGATGGGTTTTACGCGACGTCGGATGTGTGCACGCACGCGGCCCAGTCGCTCACAGAGGGCCGCCTGGAAGGGCACATCGTGCACTGCCCGCGTCACGGAGGGAAGTTCGATATCCGCACGGGAGAGCCAAAGGCGTTCCCGTGCGTGATTCCGCTGCAGACGTATCCGGTGGAGGTGCGCGGCGGAGAAGTGTGGATTGACGACGAGGGCTGACCTCTTTCGTCGATCCCGCCCTCCGCGCTCGACGCGGAACGGAGGGATAACTTGAGAATCTCGAGTCGCACGGAATACGGGCTCCGGGCCATGGTGGCGCTTGCCAGGATGGCGGGACATGAGCGACCGGTGCCACTCCGGGCCATCGCGGAGGCGGAGGCCATCCCGGAGCCGTTTTTGGATCAGATCATGGCGAAGTTGCGCCGAGCCAATTTGGTGACCAGCGTCCGGGGTGTGAACGGCGGGTATCATCTGAGCCGGCCAGCGGAGGAGATTTCCGTCGGGGAATTGGTGCGGGTTCTCGAGGGTTCGCTTGCGCCCATCGCGTGTGTCGACGACGTCGATCCCGACACCGCGTCCTGCGATCTGTACGCCGGCTGCCACGCGCGCAGCGTGTGGGTGCGGGTGACCAAAGCCATCGCGCGGGCGCTGGACCAGCTCTCGCTCGCTGACGTCATGCACGACGACGTGCCGCTTCAGGTGTAGAAGCGGCACGTCCTGTTTTGGCGTTTCGTTTTTTGGCGTTTAATTGGTAAACCCGAGATCGAGCTTGGGCAACTGCTGGATTTGTTCGACGGCCTTGTCTCGCTCGTGGCACGCGTCCAGATACGCCAGGTAGACCTGTTTGATGGACGGGTGTTTGTGGAGGATAATAGGATCGACCAGCAAGTGGTGTTCGTTTGCGTCATACGAAATGTGGTTGCTGGGATTGTAGCCGCAATCGCGCATTTCGTTGAGCAAAGCCGCCAGCGTGTCCTTCACTCGAAAATGGGCGTTGGACCAAGCGTCTGAGCGGTAGACCTCCATTTCCGCAGCCCCCCCCTTCATGCCGTCTTCCCGTGAAAAAAGCCATCTTATCTCCAGTATACTGCGCCGGACGGCGGTTCGCCAGTTTTTCCATGAAGCGCGGAACGGAGAGGCGGTTCGGAGAGGTCCGTCTGCGGCGGCCGTGGCCGCGTGGGGGCGAGTAGCTGCTCGGCAGGTGCGGTGCGCAAGCGGCGCGGCGAGACGAGCATCGCGCCGCCGCCTTGTGCGCAACGTCAGACGCTCCGGGGAATGAAGGTCTCAATGCCGACGATCACGACTGCGACCCAAAACAGCACCCAGAAAAAAGTCCGCAAGGGGAATGCGCCTCCTCATCTTGTCATCGGACCAAACTACGGGTATTGTAGCAAATCGGATGGGCAAGTTCATCCCGCGCCCGTCGGCGCGTGCGAAGATGGGTCGGTGCCCGGTGAGCTTGGCAGCTCGTTGGGGATGGGGGGCATGTGCGATGGCAAAACGGAGACCCTTGAAACGACGGGATGATGAGGGACTCGACAAGCCGGCCTATGCGCGCGGCGAAGCGACACAGCCGCAACAAGCGGAGCCAGATACACCGAAGCGAGCGACGGTGCAATTGGAGGAGGCCCTCAAGGGAGACGTCGCAGAGAAGCTCCTCGCGCTGAAGACCTCTTTGGAGCCAAAGGAGACCCATGCACAGGCGCCTCGAAAGCCTGAACGTTCATCGGCGAAAAAGGCCGGCACGGGGCGTGCCGAGCCGGACGCGGAGGAGGAGCTTTCCTTCGAAGAGCTTCTCAATCCGCGCGACGACAGCGAGTCGTTTGAGACCCTGTTGGAGCAATCGAAGCTCGATTGGCGCTTCTTCAAGGGCGACGACTGAGAAGGGACTGTGACGCATGGTGGAGGCGTCTTACGTTTTGCTCGCCCAAGCCGCGTTTCGAGCAGCTCGCGCGGCGGGCGATCACATGATGGGACGCTACCGGACCGAGTTGGTGGTGGAGACCAAGACGTCGCTGGCGGACGTGGTGACGGACGTCGATCGCGCCTGCGAGGAGGCCATCCGCCGCACACTCGCCGAGGCGTTTCCGCAACACCGCGTGTTGGGCGAAGAGGGCGTCCGGCCCGGGCGGGAAGCGGCGGTTCAGGCCCTGATGAATTGCCTCGACTGCGCGGATCTCTGGATTGTGGATCCGCTTGACGGCACGACGAACTTCGTCCATCAGCTGCCGCTGAGCGTCGTCTCCATCGCGTACGCGCGCGGAGGCGAGGTTCATGTCGGCGTCATCCTGGACCCTTATCGGGGCGAGTGGTTTTACGCGCTCCGCGGTCAGGGCGCCTATCTGGCGGGCGATCACGACATTCGCGCGTGGCTCGCCGCGCCGTCCGACACCTGGCCAGGCAAGCGCATGCGGGTGTCCGGGGTGAGTGAATTGCGGCGCGCGGTCATGGCGACGGGTCTCCCCGTCCGCCATCGCGACCGAAAGCGCGTGATGCAGAGAGCTGCGGACGTGATCGCCGAGGTGAAAAGCCTGCGGACGCTCGGCGCGGCCGCGCTGCACCTGGCTTACGTGGCCGCCGGCCGCATCGACGTGTTTTGGGAATTTGATCTCAACGCCTGGGACATCGCGGCGGGGGCGCTGCTCGTCCAGGAGGCTGGCGGCGTCATTCAGTCGATGCAGGGCGAACCGTATTCGCTTCGCGTGCGAGATGTGTGTGCCGGATCGGATGGCGAGATGCTCCGGTCGCTCGGGGCGCGGCTTGCCGAGTGACCAAGGCCATTCGCCGAGCCAAGGATGGGGATGAGGGGATGGATATCAAAGAGCGCGCAAGGGCGCGCGTCGAAGAGATAGGAGCGTTGCCGGTGTACCGCGATCGCCATCTGACGTTGCTCACGGACCTGTATCAATTGACGATGATGTACGGCCACTTTCGGGCCGGCCGCCACGAGACCCGCGTGGTGTTCGACCTGTTCTATCGGAAGAACCCTTGCGGCAACGGCTATGTCATCGCGGCCGGGCTTGAACAGGTCGTGTGGTACATCTACAACCTCGCGTTTTCAGAGGACGATCTCGCCTATCTGCGGTCGCTCGGGATGTTTTCCGAGGATTTTCTCTCATATCTGCGCCACTTCCGGTTTCGCGGGGACGTCTACGCGGTGCCGGAGGGCACGGTGGTGTTTCCGAACGAGCCGCTCCTGCGCGTGGAGGGTCCCATCGCGGAGGTTCAGTTGATTGAGTCGGCGGTGCTTGCGTTCATCAATCATCAGAGCCTCATCGCGACGAAGGCCAGGCGGATCGTCGAGGCGGCGAGGACCAACGTCAGGCATCCCGGGAGCACCGTGATTGAGATGGGGCTACGGCGTTCGCAGAACGCGGATGCTGCCATCTTCGGCGCGCGCGCGGCGTTCATCGGGGGCTGCGTGGCGACGAGCAACGTGCTCGCGGCGCAGTCCTACCACATCCCTGTGGCGGGCACGCAGGCGCACAGCTGGATTCAAAGCTTCCCGAGCGAGTACGAGGCGTTTCAGGCCTATCGCGCCGCGTTTCCAGATAACACCGTGCTGCTCGTCGACACGTACGACGTGCTGAAAAGCGGCGTTCCAAACGCCATCCGCGTAGGCCTCGAGATGAAAGCGGCGGGGCAATCCCTGAAGGCCATTCGGATTGATAGCGGCGATCTCGCCTACTTGTCCAAGCGAGCCCGCCAGATGTTGAACGATGCAGGGCTCGCGGACGTGCAGATCATCGCGTCGAGCGATCTCGACGAGTACACGATTCGCGATCTGCTGACGCAGGGAGCCGAGATCGACGCATGGGGCGTGGGCACGCGGCTCATCACGAGCGAAGACTGCCCGTCGCTCGGCTGCGTGTACAAGCTCGTGGCGCAGCAGTTCGGCGATCGAATGGAGCCCAGGATCAAGATCTCCGAAAACCCGAACAAGATCACGAATCCCGGGAAGAAGAAGGTCCTGCGCCTGTACGTGAACGGATCGGCCACGGCGGATCTCATCGCGCTCGACGACGAGGTGTACGACCCGTCCGAACCGCTCGAACTGTTTCACCCAATTCATACCTACAAGCGCAAAGTGGTGCAGAACTACGAGATGGAGGAGCTGCTTCGCCCGGTCTTCGTCGGCGGAGAACTCGTCTACGAATTGCCGACCGTACACGAGATCCAGGCGCGCGTGGAGGAGCAGCTTGCCGCGTTCTCGTCGGAGGTCAGGCGACATTTGAATCCGCACGAGTACCACGTAGATTTGTCCAAACCGCTCTGGGACTTGAAGCAACGCCTGTTGCACGAGTGGCGGCGCTAGGACGCGGGAGGGTGCCCCGCGCCCGGTGTTCGGGTATGATGGAGGGGAGGGGGCGAGCGTATGGAGGTCGTGAAAATTACGCCGCGCGGCTACTGTTACGGCGTGGTGGACGCGATGGTGATCGCCAAGCGGGCGGCGGAAGACAAGCGCCTGCCGCGGCCCATCTACATCCTGGGGATGATCGTGCACAACCAGCACGTGGTCGACGCATTTGCGCGCGAAGGTGTGATCACGCTGGACGGGGCGGATCGCCTGTCGCTGCTCGAGAAGATCGATCGCGGCACGGTCATCTTCACCGCGCACGGCGTGTCGCCGGAGGTGAAGCGGAGGGCGCGGGAGAAGGGCCTGACGGTGCTGGACGCGACCTGCCCTGACGTCAACCGAACGCACGAGTTGATCCGGGAAAAGGTGGCGCAAGGGTACGAAATTGTCTACATCGGGCGGCGGGGCCATCCAGAGCCGGAGGGCGCGATGGGCGTCGCGCCGGGACACGTGCACCTCGTGGAAAACAAGGCAGACATTGAAGCGCTGTCGCTTTCGACGGATCGGATTGTGGTGACCAACCAGACCACCATGAGCCAGTGGGACACCCGCGAACTGACAGAGATGGTGTGCCGGAAATATCCGACGGCCGAGGTGCACAACGAGATCTGCCTCGCGACGCAACTCCGCCAGCAGGCGGTTGCGGAGCAGGCGGGGCAAGCGGATCTGTGCATTGTCGTCGGGGACCCGCGGAGCAACAACTCCAACCGGCTGGCCCAGGTGGCGGAGGAGATCGCCGGCGTGAAGGCGTACCGGGTGGCGGACGTGACGGAGATTCAACCCGAATGGCTGATGAACGCCAAGCGGGTGGCCGTGACGTCCGGCGCGAGCACGCCGACCGCGGTGACGAAAGAAGTGCTGGATTACTTGGAGCAGTTCGATCCCGCCGATCCTTCCACCCATCGCCCGAAGCGCACGCTCGATCCGAATCGAATTCTGCCCGTGTTGCGAAATGAGCGGGTTCGCCAAGGCGCCCTGGGGCGAGAGGCGACATGAGTCATTGGGCGTGGGCAGTGGCGGCGGCGAGCCTCGTCGTCTCGATAGGCCTGTGGGCGTGGCGGCTGCGCGTGCCCAGGGGTGCGCGCGGCCGCGGGTGGCTCACGTTTTTCACGTGGCTCTGCTGGCTGGGCTTTCTGTCGTTCGCCGGCTACGGTGCGGGCTTTGTGGCGGGCGATCGCGGCATCAACTTGCTTCACCTGTTCCACATCTCCCGCTAGCTCGCCGGCGCCTGCGCCCGCGTTCGGCGTGTCGGAAAACATATCATGGGCTGTTCAGTTTCTTTCAGCGCTGCGTGAACGAATTCAATAGTTCGTGGTTCGGAATTTCAGGATAGCGCTTTCATTTCGACAAGAATCGAAAAAATTTTTGCTTCGAGGCGATGTTGAGGTTCGACAAGCAGACACAGGGTGATATAATAGCCCCGAGGCGGCGCTGAATTGAAAGAAAACTTTACATATTTGAAATGGGGGGTGAATTGGGAGGGATTGTACGACGGCGCGCGAGGTGTGATGCCGCGCAGGGCGCGCGAGAAAGGCGCAGTGGCTCGTGATTGGACTTATGCATTGAATTTTCTTATTTGATCAAACAAAAGGCGCCCTGCATTGCGATGAGAGCGGAGGGTGAGTCGAGCAGCGCCGCAGAGATTTCGGAGCGAAGAGATTACGACGTTAGGGGGATGCGGTTTGCAGCAAGGAAAACTTCGGAAACAACTTTCTCTGATGGACCTCACATTCGTCGGATTGGGGTCCATCATCGGATCCGGGTGGCTGTTCGCGTCCGCGCGAGTCGCGTCCACGGCGGGGCCGGGCGGAACGCTGAGCTGGCTCATCGGCGCGATTGCGGTCATCCTGTTGGGTCTGGTCTACGCGGAGTTGGGAGGTTCCATTCCTCGAGCGGGCGGTTCCGTGCGCTATCCGCTGTATTCGCATGGTCCGCTGATTGGGTATCTGCTCGGATTTGCTTCGCTGGTCGCGTTTTCGAGCGTCGCGGGTATCGAGGTCGAGGCGGCTCGCCAGTACGCGACGGCTTGGTGGCCGCAGCTCACGCAGCCTCAGAGCAGCAATCCGACCGTGCTGGGCTGGTTCGTCCAGTTGGCGCTGCTCGCCATCTTCTTTGCCATCAACTACTTCGGCGTCAAGCTGTTCGGGAAGACCAACACCGTGATCACCGCGTTCAAGTTCATCGTGCCGTTGATCACCGTCATCACGCTCCTCACGCAGTTCAAGGGCGCGAACTTCCATTCGCACGGTTTTGCGCCATTCGGCTTTTCCGGCATCGAGGCCGCGGTTTCCACGTCGGGCATCATCTTTGCGTTTCTCGGATTTCAGCAGTCCGTGGGCTTTGCCTCGGAAGCGCGCCGCCCGCAGCGCGACGTGCCCATGGCCATCATCCTGGCTGTGGTGTTGTCGGCTGCGTTGTACGAGCTGTTGCAAATCGCGTTCCTTGGCGCGGTGCCTGCGGATAAGATCGCGCAGGGTTGGGCGAACGTCGACAACGTGTTCAAGCTGCCGTTCCATGACATCGCCGTGGTTCTTGGTTTCACGTGGCTCGCATGGATCATCCTGTTCGACGCATTCATCTCTCCGTCGGGAACGGCGAACATCTACCTGTCCGCAACCACGCGCGTCATTTTCGGCTGGGCGCGCAACCGCACGTTCTTCCGCGTGTTCGGCAATGTGGACGAGAAGACGGGTGTCCCGCACGCCGCGCTGTGGTTGGCTTTCATCATGGCAATTTTCTGGACGCTCCCGTTCCCGTCTTGGGGTGCCATGGTGAACGTCGTCTCCGCCGCGACCATCGTGACGTACGTCGTGGGCCCGGTCTCCGCGCACGCGTTCCGCAGGACGGCGCCGGACCTTGACCGCCCGTTCATGCTGAAGGGCATGTCCGTGATTAGCCCGCTGTCGTTCATCGTCGCCTCGCTCATCGTGTACTGGACCGGCTGGAGCACGGATTCCTGGCTGCTCGGCTGTATGTTGGTGATGTTTATCCTGTATGTCGTCTTCCAGCGTTTTGTGCCGAAGGACGTGGTGAGCTTTGGCGACCAACTTCGCGCCAGCTGGTGGCTCGTGGCGTACTTCGTCGTCATGATTTTGCTGTCGTATCTCGGCACGTTCGGCGGAATCAAAGCCATCCCGTCTCCATGGGATCAGATCATCGTCGTGATCGTTTCCATTGCGCTCTACTACTGGGGCGTGAATTCGGCGCTGCCCAAGCCCATGTTTGACGATGATCAGGTGGACGAGGACATCCATGCAGCGGTGATTTGAGGTCGATTTCCTGGCTCGGCCGATCTCTGGATCGGTCGAGCTTTTTTTGATGTGCGAAAGAGGCGCGCACGGGAATGTCGCGGTACAATGGAAGGAGCCCATGGAAGGAGCGCGCCAGTAGGTAGGGGGAGTCACATGGACGTCTTTGCGCATCGGAGAGCCAGACTTGCAGAAGCGTGTTCGGCGTGCGGCTGGACCCACGCGGTCCTCACGCATCCAGCCAATTGGCACTATTTCACGGGCGTTCGGCTGGAGACGGGTGAGCGCCTGGCGTGCCTTGTCATCTCGCACGATGGCCGTGCGCTTGCCATCGCGCACGAGATGTTCGCCGCCGGGATCGAGCGAATGGGCGTCCCGTACGAGCTGTGGCGGGATGGAGAAAACGCACACGCACTCGTTGCGGCCCGGCTTGGTGGAGACTCGAGGGTGGCGGTGGACGGCGGCCTTCCCGCTCACCATTTGCTTCCGCTGATGCGAGAGGTGCGTCATCGCTCGTTTGAATTGGCCGACGCCGCGATTGCGGACCTGAGGGTTCGAAAGGACGCGCGCGAGATCGAGCTCCTCGCCGAGGCTTCGCGTCGGGCGGATCGGGCCGTCGAGCTCGTCCGGAGCCACATTCGCCCTGGCGTCTCCGAGCTCGAACTCGCGGATGTGCTCGCCCGCATTTGGCGAGAGGTGGGAAGCCCCGGCATGTCGTTTCCGCCCATCGTGGCCGCTGGCGAGGGGGGCGCGGAGCCGCATCACGAGCCCAACGCTCGGCGCGTCGCGCCGGGAGATGTCGTCATCGTCGACACGGGGGGCTTCTGTGAGGGCTACGTGAGTGATATCACGCGCACCTTTGTGGTGGGCGATCCGCCCGCGGAGTTTGCGGCCGTGTACGATGCGGTGTTGCGAGCGAATCTGGCCGCCATTGCGGCTGTGAGGCCGGGTGTGAAGTTCTGCGAGATCGATCGCGCCGCGCGCCGGGTGATTGAAGAGGCGGGGTTTGGCGCCTACTTCACGCACCGCACGGGGCACGGGGTGGGCCTGGACATCCATGAGCCGCCTTACGTGGATGCGTCGAACGACAGCCCGGTGGAGCCGGGGATGGCGTTCAGCATCGAGCCAGGGGTGTACTTGCCGGGGAAGTTCGGCGTGCGCATCGAGGATCTGGTCATTGCGACGGAGGATGGGGCGCTGGTGCTGAACCGGGCGCCGAAACAGCTTGAGGATGTGATGCTTTCGGCAGAAGTGTGAGGCCGTGAGCGAGGCGTGAGCGCGCTCACGCCTCGTCCGCTTCCTCCAGTTGGGCGATGGGCACGGCCGCGGTTTCGCCCGTCATCTGCCGGATGCCCCAAGCCATGACGCCTTCGACGGCGGTGACGGTGAGGCGGTCGTACTCCTCGGCGATGCGGTAGGTACGCCCAATCTCGATGTGCACGTCGTCCTTGATCTCGTAGCTCTTCGCGAGGTACCAGCGGGTCATGTAGATCTCGTACTCGCTCCAATGTTCGCGTTCATAGGCCTCTCGGCCTTTCCGCTGAAGCTCGGCCATTTCCTTCCGCAGTTCTTCCTTCGACATCTCGCTGTACAGCACAGTGCTCTCACTCTCTCATTCGGCCTGCAGGTCTCCTCGAACGAACAGGTGCAGCGTGTCCCCCGTCATTATAGCCGCTGTGACGTGAAGCCGGTAGCGCCGCGTGCCGACGGGAATCGCTTGCACGTTGAGCACAGCCGAGGGCATGTACGGGTTGTCATACAGGAGCTGCATGGGCTTTCCCAGGAGGAATGAAAGGCTCGCGAGGGCCTGCCTGCGAATGGCCGTCTGGACCTCGGGCGGCGTGTTCGGCGGACATTCGACGAGGATGCGGCGGAGCGTGCGCTTGCCGGGCTCCGATTGCTCCGCGATGAGAAACTGGTTTTCCGTCTCCAATTGGTCGATGGCCTGGCGGAGGCTGTCGACCTCCATATGCATCCGGTGAAGGTCGCGGGCGCTGTACACCGTGGCGGCGAGGAGGCCGGCGAGAAACGAGAGTGCCGAGATGGCCACTGCGGATCGAACGCGGCTCATGACGAGGATCGCCCCTCCGTCAGCCACTGGATCACGATGTAGCCCACGTGGCAGCCGAGAAACGCGGCGAATAGGTAAATGAGCTGGCGGATCATGGGGCCGATGTGCAGGCCGAAGACGCCGCGATCGATCACGCGGAGGACGTCCATCGATCCGCCGAGCGCGGCCACGATGGCCCACACCTTCAGGTCGGAAGCGAGCGCGTTCATGGCCGCCTGCGGATCGTGATGGGTCAGAAGTGCCGCCAGACCGCCGAACAGTGCGCCACCGATGACGAGCCCCATCGAGACAAAGAAGTCGAGCACGCAGTTTTCAACGATGCTGTTCCACAAATCGAATCGCCTCCGTGGACGAGGCTTTGCTTCATCTTACGCCTCGCGCCGAGCTGGCATGTGTGAAAG
>NZ_BCRQ01000038.1 GCF_001552675.1 Alicyclobacillus sendaiensis NBRC 100866 | reverse complement strand
TCAAGCGGAGATCTTGGACGGCACTTGGGGCCGGAATCGGCCTGCTGCTTGCCGCGTTGGCGGCAAGGCCCGTGCTTTGTTCTTCATTTGCGCACGGAGCGAACCTGCCAGTCTCCACCGAGAACCCGCGTTCTCAAGACGTATCGGCTCGGCAGGATTCTTCCATTCAAGCCTTTGACATGACCCCTGCGTTTTCGCCGATCCAACTAGGGGTCGTGGATCCCAACCTGGTATGGGCAGAAGGGTACCAGAAGGAGCGGTTCGTTCTCGTTCGCACCCTGAATTCAGGGCGCACATGGCAGAGGGTGCATTTGCCGGTACAGCCCCCGCCCTATCCTGTCACGGCCGCTGCCGAGGCGGATTGGAAGTCAGGCTATCCCGAGCTGTACGCTAAAAATGAACGCGATGTATGGATTGCATGGCGCGATATCGACAAGCCGGTCGTCTGGGTGGAGTACACCCACGATGGGGGCGCAAGTTGGCGAGTGGCCTCCATTCCTGTGAATGAAGCGGCGAGTGTGGTAGGCCAGTTCGCATTCATCAATGCTCGTACAGGGTGGCTTGTCGTTGAATCGTACGGTGCATCCGAGCAGTCGGATAAATGGATGTATCATACATCCGACGGGGGTTCCACGTGGCATCTTGTATACTCCACGAGTGTAGACGCGCCTCGTCTGCTTGCCGGGACATCTCAGCACCTGACCTTCCGCACGGCGAGCCATGGATTTTGGCTTGTCGCGGATCCCATCCGGCCAGGAATCTCGCTGTATCAAACGAACGACGGCGGCGTACACTGGCAACGCATCTTCGTCTCCGTCCCTACCGAGTACGCGCATGACGTGACCGTGTCCGTGTGGGGCCCGGCATTCTCCAAAACCTCTCCGAACCAAGGCGTGTTGGCGGTCGCCTTCTACACATCCGAGCCACAGCCAACCATGAACCTCGCGTTGTACCACACGAAGGATGGCGGTGCAACGTGGCGATACGTCACCACGAGAAACATTCCATCTGAATACGGGAATTACACCTTCCAATTCTTCGACACCTCGATCGCGGCCCTCGTGCTGAATGACCAGCTTTACGAGACGACCGATGGAGGCGAGACGTGGTTTTTCCGGACCGATCTCGGCCCCTGGATGGCAAAACGTTCATCTGCGCTGGATTTGGACTTCACGAATCGGGGCACCCTCTGGCTCATCGTGAATCGAGACGCTTCTTCAAATGAGATCGAAACGTGGCTGCTGAAAAGCGTGGATGGAGGCCTTGGGTGGTCACGTGAGAATGCGAATCGGAATGAGAAAGGGCGGACCCTTTCGATTGGTGTTTGTTGTTGTACAGTTATGGAAACCGGTGATGTCGCTCGGGAGCGGTGAGGAGCTGGCGCCCTGCCGACTAACTCCCATCTTGGTGTCTCGTTTACCGTCTTCGCCGCGCCATTCTGCACAGGCAAGAAACCACAAGGCAAAGGGTGAAGGTGCACAAGTGCCCACGGTGTTATGGAGGTATTTGATTGCTCTGGTTGTCGCGGGAGTGTGGACGGTTGCTGCGGAAGGCATGAGTTCCTTGATCAATTTTGGACCTATCACAAATTCATGGTACTCGCTCCTTGCGCCCTTGTTTGTGATCATGATGCCCGCCTTCGCGAACGCATTTACCGTTCCCTTTGTTCGAACGCTCATCGAATTCGGAAGAGTGCGAGCCCCAACAATGAGGAAATTTTTTCTTTTTCTTAGAATCAGCATCGTGGCATACATTCTATTCTTTGTATCAAATTTTTGTTTACGCTCCACGAACGATCACCCGTTTCTTTCCCTCGCGTGGATTGCGTGGGTGGTGATTCTCGTCCTGTTCTCGGTGCTGGCGTTTGGGGTGAGTGGTCTTGCTTTGCTTTGCGGCTTCACGGACAACTCGGCCATACGGTGTCTAACAAAAGCGGTTACAATGTACAGGAAGAACATTCGAGGGGTTACGGCTGTAAGTTCCTGTATCTTGCTCTTTTTGATTGGTATTTTTGAGCTGATCAAATCATTAGACCACGGCCGGTGGTTTGATTTCGCGAATAACTTCTATCTTTTTGCTTTTGGTGCGTGTTGGGTCATTGCGAACGACTTGATGAAAAGACTTTGGAATCGGGCTGTAGCCTTGTAGGCCGCCATGATCGGTTCGAGGCGCTTGCCGAGCTTGTGTCCGCGAAAGGAGCTCTTTATGAACATCGAATACTCCAGCATGCGTCCCGTCTCCGGCCCCCAATTGGCTGACGTGTTTCGCCGCTCAGGCATCCGCCGCCCTGTTGACGATCTCGCTCGCATGGAGCGCATGGCCCACATATCGGTTTTGACAAGGCCGACAACGCGTGGCTGATTCCGAGAAAGCGCTGATTGGCCGCGGTGTTCTTCAGCTTTCGGGTACAGTTTTCCTCTTCACGACGACGTGACCTTCACCGGCATGTACGCTTCGAAGAAGTTCACGATGTGCTGCAGATACGCCTTCGGCTCCACATCGTACGCGCCCACGTGTTTCGCGCCCGGAACCAGCCACAGCGTGTCCTCCGGATCGCGCCGATGCAACTCGTCGTACAGCGCCTCGCTGTTCGAGGGCGGGATGACGGTGTCGGCGGTCCCCGCGATGAGGAGAATCGGGCGAGGCTTGGCCGACGCGAGCTGTTTCAGCGGATCGACCGCGTTCGGGTCCAGGCCAAACAGGTGCTTCACTTCCCAAAGGATCTCGCCGTTGAACGGGAACGAGGGCAGGTTGGTCCACACGCTCAGATTCTGTTGCAGATAGGTTTCGAGATCGTCAAACGGGCTGTCCGCGATGGTGGCATTCACGGACGGATCGGCCGCCGTGGCCTCGAGCGCGGTGGAGGCGCCCATCGAGTAGCCGATGAGCCCGACTTCGCCGTAGCCGAGCTTGTGCGCGTAGTCGATGGCGCCGAGCAGATCCCGCAGCTCATAGTCGCCGACGGTCACCTCGGTGCCGGGGGACTGGCCTTCGTCGCGAAAGTCGAACATGAGCACGGCGAAGCCGGCGTCGTGCAGCGCCTGGGCCACGGGCAGCGCCGGATGATCCAGCGCGCGGTTTTGCCGGTAGCCGTGCGCTTCAATCACGATGCGATCCGTCGGGTGTGCCGCGGGAATCAGCCAGCCGCTGAGCATGGGATGATCGACGCGGGACGGGAAGCGCACGTTCTCGTATGGCAGGCCGTACGCTGCGGGGGTCGTCGTGACGGGCTTGCGCGCGGGGTGTGTCAGTTTTTCCGCCACGACGTACGAGATGGCCATCGTCGCGAGCCACGCGAGGACGGCGAGGATGATCACGCCCGCAACCATGCGCATGGCCCAGCGAGCTCTGTGCGTCATGCTGCCTCACCCTTTCTGAACACCTAGCCAGTGGCGAGCCAACGCGCCTTCGACTGCGCCGAGCTGGCTGAATTCGCTTTCATGAAGCATGCCGGCGGCTGCTCCCGCGTCGTGCCCCGGGGGTCCGCCCGGGTAGACGGCGGTGGCGGCTCGGGCGATGAGCGCTCCGCCCTTGCCGCCCGCCCCTTGTCCTCATCCGCGCATGATGCGCTCAATCTCGTCCGGGTCTTTGGGGATGCCGGACGACAGATTCACGGGGCCGTCCTCGGTCACCAGCACGTCGTCCTCGATGCGGATGCCAATGCCCTCCTCCGCAATGTACAACCCCGGCTCGACGGTGATGACGTCGCCCGGTTCGAGCGGCCACTTGGGCGATCCGACGTCGTGCGTGTCGAGCCCGAGCCGGTGGCTGACGCCGTGGTAGTAATAGCGCGCCACTTCGCCGTCCTCCTGAATGAGGCCGATGCGCTTCAGCTCCTGCGCGAGCACCGCCTTCGTGACCTCGTTCAATTCCCCGGTCGTCACGCCCGGGCGGATGGCTTGAATGGTGGCCTCCATGGCCGCGAGCACGATGTGGTAGATCTCCCGCTGGCGCGGCGTGAATGTGCCCGAGATGGGAAAGGTGCGCGTGATGTCGGCCGAATAACATTTGTAGGAAGCGCCGAGGTCGCAAAGCACCAGCTGGCCGTCTTCGATGACCTGGTCGTTGTCCACGTAGTGAAGCACGCACGCGCGCTCGCCGCCGGCCACGATGGGCGGAAACGCGTGCTCCCGGACGCCTCGGGAGCGAAGCGCGAAGTCGAAGTGCGCCTCCAGTTCGTATTCCCGCATGCCGGGCCGGGCGTTTTTCATCATGGCCACCACGCCTTCGCGCGTGATGTCGATGGCCCGCCTGATGCATTCGATCTCGCCCTCGTCTTTCACGGTGCGCATGCGGCACACTTCCGCGTACGGGTTGCGGATGCCGATGGCGGGGTATTTGTCGCGAAACTCGCGCGCAAAGCGGTGCGCTTCGGTTTCCGTCTGGTGAAAGCGATCCTGCTCGACATCCAGGTACAGCCACTCGTATTCGCCGGTGCGAAGCATGCGCCCGAGCGCCGTTTCGAATTGGGCCAGGTCCTGCACATCGGCGATGCCGGAGACCTCCCGCGCGACGTGGTCCGGCAGCCGCTTGCCGGTCCACTTCTCCTCGACCTCGGAGACGTGCTCGGTAAAGAGAATGGCCTGCGCACTGCCGCCGAGCTTGGCGAGCAAAAGGCGCGAGTGCTCCTGTTCGATGCCGGTGAGATAGTAGAAGTTCCGATTGACGTGAAAGGGGCTGTAGGCGTGATCGCCCGACATGTGGGGCGCCTGGCCGGCGAAAAAGAGCGCGATGGCGCCGTCGGGAATGCGCTCCAGCAGTGCTTCTCGGCGTTTGGCATATGGATTCATGGTTTCCGTCATGAGGGAGACCTCCTCGAGATGGAGCTCACGGGATGGGGCCGGCGGGGACGAAGCCGGGCCTTTAATGCTTGCGCTCGCGCGGGCGAAATTCCACGAGCCCGTGTTCGATGGCGCGGATGAGGATCTCGGCCGCAGCGAGGTTGGTCGCGAGCGGCACGTTGTGCACGTCGCAGATGCGCAGGAGCGCGGTGATGTCGGGATCGTGCGGTTGAGCGGTCAGTGGGTCGCGCAGGAAGATGACGAGGTCCATCTCGTCGTTCGCGACCATGGCGCCAATCTGCTGATCGCCGCCATACGGGCCAGACTGGAAACAATGGACTTCAAGCCCAGTGGCTTCCCGGATGCGGCGCCCGGTGGTGCCGGTGGCGAAGAGGTTGTGGTGCTTCAGTATGTTCTGATACGCGATGGCCAGGTTCACCATGTCGTCCTTCTTGTTGTCGTGGGCAATGAGGGCAACGTTCATGTCTGTGCCTCCTCGGCAAATCTTACACGCTCCCAGTGTAGCGCAAAGGCGGCCTTGGGGGAATGATGGACCGAAGGAGAGGGCGTGATACACTGAAGGTGTGCGAGAAATGGGGGATGCACCATGGCGACGGGGGAAGAGGCGCTGACGGATCGGCTTGGGCGGCCGCTTCGGGACTTGCGCGTGTCGCTCACGGATCGATGTAACTTTCGCTGCCCGTATTGCATGCCGAGTGACGTGTTTGGGCCGAATTATCCGTTTCTCCGCCCGGATGCGCTCATGTCGCCGGACGAGATCGCGAAACTGGTGCGGGCGCTGATGCCGCTTGGGCTGGAAAAGGTCAGGCTGACGGGCGGGGAGCCGCTTCTGCGCAGGGAGATCATCGAGATTGTGGAGCGAATTGCTGAGGTGCCTGGGCTTCACGAGATCGCCATGACGACGAACGGCAGTCTGCTCACGCGCGACAAGGCGTTGGCGCTGAAGCGGGCGGGACTCACGCGCGTGACGGTGAGCCTCGACGCCCTGCGACCGGACATTGCGGCCAAGATGAACGGCGTGCGGTTTCCCGTCCAGCGAGTGCTTTCGGCCATCGAGGCGGCCTCTGAGGCGGGGCTTGCGCCGGTGAAGGTGAACGTGGTGGTTCGCCGCGGCTGGAATGAGGACGAGGTGGTGGCCATCGCGGAGCGGTTTCGAGGGACAGGCGTGATTGTGCGCTTCATTGAATATATGGATGTCGGAACGACCAACGGCTGGCGCATGGAGGACGTGGTGACGGCGGACGAGATCCTCGCGTGGATTGGGGCGCGTCATCCGCTCGAACCGCTGCCGCCGCGGCGCGAGGGCGAGGTGGCGACGCGGTATCGGTACCAAGATGGCCAGGGCGAAATCGGCGTCATCCACTCCGTGTCTCGGCCCTTCTGCCGATTCTGCACGAGGCTCCGGGTGACGGCCGCCGGCGAACTCTTCACCTGCCTGTTTGGCGCTCGCGGCGTGTCGCTTCGGCCGCTGTTCGATGCCGGCGCATCGGAGGAGGAAATTCGAGCGTTTGTGTCGGGAGTGTGGCGCAAGCGCCAGGACCGATATTCGGAACTCAGGAGCGAGGCGACGGCGCGAAAACCGAAGGTCGAGATGTCGCGCATCGGCGGTTGACCCGTTTTCGGGTCGCCCATCTCCTGGTATGATGCTGTCACCAGGCACGCGGAGGGAAGGTTCGTGAAGGTAGTACGCAAAGTCCTTCACATGTTTGTGGTGGCGTTTGTCGGCTTGAGTCTGATGCTCATGACGGGATTTTCGCTGCTGGTGTTTGCCGCGCATCGCGAGTGGTGGGGCTTCGTAGGCGGCGCGTTGATGGTGCTCGCGGCCATCCTCGCCGCGGCCATCGACATTCGGCTCCGAAGCCCCGAGATGAGGCAATTCTAGGGAGCGCGAGCGCCATTTTGGGCGGTGAAATGGAGACACCCTTCCATTAGCTCGCATACCCTGAGGAGAGGCTCCGATAGGGGCGATGCGAGAAGGAGGGTGCAACCATGGCGGCTTCATCCGGAAAGAAGGGGCGAAAGCCACAGGCGAAGGCCAAGCGGCCGCAGCAGACGGCGGCGCCGGTGGGGGAGCCACCGCTTTCGGTCGCAGCGCAACAGCCGCCGGCGGGATCGCTCGACGTGTTGAAGCAAAACCTGGCGGGAAAGCGGAAGGCCATCTTTGAGATTCTCGAAGACGTCAAGAACGTTCCGCCGGAGTCGTGGCGGGATCCGAACCAGGTCGAGTCGCTGGCGAAAAACTTCGCGAACAAGCTCGGCCTGCCCGTCCCTGAGAGCCGGTTCAAGCAATTTGTGAAGGCGTACACCGATGCGACAAAGAATGGCCCGACGACGAACGTCGACGAGATTGTTAAAAAGTACGGGCCGCACGTCGACGAGAAGACGCTGAAGGAAATCAAGAAGTTCGTGCCGAAGCAGACGGCGGACTGACACGAATTCAGGGCTGGTCCTCGGGATGGCGCCGAGGGGCCAGCCCTTTTGCTTGGTGGGGCATGTTACGCCTGCGGCTCCTGGGGCTTGGGCGGTTTTCACAGGCTGCGCGCGCGAGTCCCGAGACGGCTCGTCTCGGATGCCCAGGACCTGCGGAAATGCACGGTACATCGAGCGGCGGTTCACGAGCCAAAACAGGGCCACCATCCATGCGTTGTCGCGCACGGCCATGGCGCCTCCCGGAACTGGTTGATCCTTCCCTCATATACGGCGCCGGCGCGCAGGTGGGAAGATGTCCATGTGAGCCAATGCGTCGAAGGAGGACAACAAGCCGCCGGCCCGATGGCCAGGCGGCTTGTGGCGCGACTTCAGTTGGGCGCCCGCCCGGTGTCGGCTCCGGTGGAAGGTCTCGCCGGAGGCGGCACAGGCGCCGGCGGCGGCCCGTAATACGGATACGGCGGCGGAGCTCCGTACATCGGCTGCTGCCCAGCGTACGGCTGCACGGGCGCCGCGTAGGGCGAATAGCCCGGCGGGGCGTACGTGGGGCCGGGCGGTTGCGGGGCTTGAGGCGGCGCTTGGATGGGCGAAGCCGCGTTTGCGGCCGACTGCGCGCTTTGGGCCGATCCTCCGGTCTCGTGCGCCGATCCGCTGTCGCCGCCTGTTCCGCTGCCGCCCGCTCCCTTGAAGAATCCCTCCGCGAGAGGCGACGACAGCAGGGCTGCGAGGATGTTCGTGAAATCCTCCGTCGTGAGATTGCGGCCTTTGAACTTGATGAGCTTGTCGAGCACGCCGCTTTCCTTCAAAGCCCCCGTTGTGACGTAGAAGGTATCCAGCATCCTGTCGGCCTGCTGGAGATAATTCAGCCAGTTTTTGACCATATTCCGCAGATTGCCAACTGTCTTCAGCGTGTCCTGCATGTTCTTCGGCGTCAGGATCTGCGATGGGGCAGGTGCCCTGTTGCCGGCCTTTGACGGTGTGGGCGCGCGATTTCTTCCGCCGGATCGCGCGGGGGTTCTCTTCGTTCCCCGCCCGTTCGCGGGGCGCGCAGCCTGCGCCTTCGCGAGTGCGACGCCGGGGATACGCTCGGCCTTCTGGGGCTTGGCATTCATCACAGTCCACCTCGCTTCCCCAGCCTGCTCCTAAAGCGTATGACAATCGCCTGAGGGCCGTGCGGGGCACCCGCCCAAGTGGCATAGGCTCGGCGGCTTGGGCGGACAATACGCATGTTGGGATAGCGAGGAGGGGAACGGATGACATACAGGCGGGACTTGTACGCGAAGTACGGCGGGGTGCATTTCGTGCAACTGGCCCCGGCGCAGGATATCAATCAGTTCGTGCGATCCCTGCCGGAGGACAAGCGCGACAGCCTGTTTGAGGTTCTGCAGGCCTTGCACAACGCGGGTCTCATCGAGGTGCAGCAGGATCACCAAATTCTCGACGCGCACGGAGAGATTCATCCGGCGCATCCGGGCGCCTCGAGTGAGCCGCAGTGAGGCTGGCATAGGCCGAGGGCCCCGGATTGCCGGGGCCCTCGCGCCGCGCGCCGTTCAATTCGTGAGCTTCGCGTGGAAATCGCGCATGCGGTTCACGGCTTCGATGACGTCCTCGTCGCGCACGGCGTACGAGAAGCGCACGTAGCCGGGAGCGCCGAACGCCTCGCCCGGGACGCTCGCGACGAGCGCGTGCTCGAGCAACAGCTCGCAGTAGTCCGCGCTCGATTCGATGGTTTGGCCTTCGTAGCGGCGCCCGAGAACGCCGCGGACGTCGGGGAACGCGTAAAACGCTCCTTCCGGCGTAAGGCAGCGCACGCCCTCGAGGCTGTTGAGCCCCGCCACGAGCGCGTCGCGCCGCCGGCGGAACACGTCGATCACGCCCGGCTCAAAGTGCGCGAGCGCCGTTTCGCCTGCGATCTGCGACATGGTCGCCGGGCTGCCCGTGGAGTGACTCTGGAAGCTCGCCATGGCCTTGGCGAGATCGAGCGGCGCGGCCACGTAGCCGAGGCGCCACCCGGTCATCGCGAACGCCTTCGAAAAGCCGTTCACGACGAGGGCGCGATCGTACAAATCAGGGCAGGCGGCCACGAGGCTCACGTGCTTCACGCCGTAGACCAGGCGCTCGTAAATCTCGTCGAGCACGACGTAGACGTCGTGCTGGCGCAGGACTTCGCCGAGCGCCTTCAGCTCGTCCTCGTGGTACACCGAGCCGGTGGGGTTGCACGGGCTGTTCAGCAGGACCGCCTTGGTCCGCGGCGTGATGGCCGCGGCGAGCTGTTCGGGCGTGAGCTTGAAGCCCGTCTCGGGCCCGCACTCGATCACGACAGGCTTGCCGCCCGCCACGCGGATCTGCTCGGGATACGAGGTCCAGTACGGCGCGGGGAGGACCACCTCGTCGCCCTCGTCGAGGATGGTCACGAAGATGTTGTACAGCGTGTGCTTCGCGCCGTTCGAGACCACGATTTGTTCCGGCGCGTAATGAAGGCCGTTTTCGGCCTGCAATTTGTGGGCAATGGCCTTGCGGAGGGCCAGCATGCCGGCGGCCTCCGTGTATCGGGTCTGCCCGTTGGTGATGGCGCGAATGCCCGCGAACGCGGCCGGAACCGGCGTCTGAAAGTCCGGTTCGCCGACGCTCATGTTGATGACGGGCTGGCCCTTGGCGATGAGTTGCTTGGTCTTGCTGTCGACGCTCATCGTCGCCGACGGCCGGATGGTTCTGACTCGTCTCGACAGACGCTCTTCCACTCGTTCACGCCCCCATGGAGTACTCATTGTCATTGTACCACAGGCCGCCCTCGACTTGTCGCAAGATTCCGCGCCGGAGCACGACTTGTCCGGGCGAGATCGCGGAGAAACGTCCGCACCCCGAGCTTAGAAAAGCCGGCGCAGCCAGTTCCACCATCGGCTTGGCGCGGGCTCGGGAACGACGGAAGGCCGGTGCAGAGGGCAGGTCGCCGTGGGCGCGGTGCCGGGCAGGAAGTAGTCCGTCTCCACGGCGCCGCACTGGGGCGTGGCGAGCGCACCCGACAGTGGGTCGATGCGGACGGCCTCGAGATCGGAGGGCGGCGTGTACCACGGTCCGGGCAGATGCGCCTGTGCCGTCCCCATGAACTTGCCCCAGATGGGGGCGGCGAGGTGAGACTCCTGCACCGTGAGCGGCCGGCCGGAGTCGTACCCGACCCAAACCGCCACCACGAGCCGGGGCGTGTAGCCCACCATCCAGGCGTCGGTATCTGTGGTGCCGGTCTTCGCCGCGGCTGGCGCGTGCAGGTAGGGCCGCGCACCATACCCCGTCCCGCCGGGAGCGAGCACGCTCTGCATGAGATCCGTCATCTGAAACGCGAGCTCGGCGGAGATGACGCGCGTCTTCTCGAGCGGATGGACCGTCCGGCCGTACGGCGTGTCGACGGACTCGACCGCGTGCGGCGCAATCCTGTAACCGCCGTTGGCGAAAGCCGCGTAGGCTGCCGCCAGTTCCACCGGCGTGACGGGAAACACGCCGAGGGCGAGGGAGGGATAGGGCTTCATCTCTTCCTGTATGCCGAGCTTTTTGGCGAAGTCCACGACGTGTTGGGCGCCGATGGCGAGCTCGGTCTGCACGGCGTACACGTTGTCCGAGCGGGCGATGGCTTCGCGCAGCGTGAGCGGCCGGCCGGCGTAGATGTCGCCGTAGTCGTGCACGGTGTACTCGTCCTTGGGCGATGGGCCGTAGAGGAAGGTGGTCAGCTTCGAATCCACCTCGCGCGCGGGCGTCCAACCGCGGGAGAGCGCCGCGCCGTAGACGAACGCTTTGAACGTCGATCCCGGCTGCCGCTTGCTAAGCGCCCGGTTGAAGGGGCTCTCGCGGTAGTCTCGGCCGCCGACGAGCGCGCGGATGGCGCCCGTTTGTGGATCCAGGGCCACGAGCGCGGCTTGGAGCTGGCTTCCCTTCGGCAACGTCGTCTGAATGGCGCGCTCGGCGGCCCTTTGCAGAAGCGGATCGAGCGTCGTGTGAATGCGGACGTAGCCCGCGTCGAGATCGCCGTCCGTAAGCCGAGCCATGCGCTTGGCTTCGCGAAAGGCCAGGTCGCTGAAGTACGGCGCGTTGAGCGTCGGCGGTTGGTGGCGAGCGATGTGCAAAGGCTCGGCGTATGCGGCGTCGGCCTGGGCCTGGGTGATGTAGCCTGTCTGCACCATCCGCTCCAGCACCACTCTCTGGCGGGCCTTGGCGCGCTCCGGGTGATCGAGCGGCGAGTAGAGCGACGGGCCCTTGGGCAAGCCGGCGAGCAGGGCGCTTTCGGCGAGATCGAGCGACCGCACCGGCTTGCCGAAGTAGAGCAGGCTTGCCGCAGGGGCGCCGTACGCGCCGTGCCCGTAGTAGACGACGTTCAGATACCGGTCCAGAATCCAGTCCTTCGGCTCGTGCAACTCGAGCTG
This sequence comes from Alicyclobacillus sendaiensis NBRC 100866, assembly GCF_001552675.1. Lineage (GTDB taxonomy): Bacteria > Bacillota > Bacilli > Alicyclobacillales > Alicyclobacillaceae > Alicyclobacillus > Alicyclobacillus sendaiensis. The sequence goes on along the minus strand of NZ_BCRQ01000038.1, from coordinate 15,995 downwards.
CATGGCGAGCAGCGCCTCGCGGAGTTTGCGGCCGAACGTGCGATCCTGCGTGAGGTACAGGTTCTTCGCAAGCTGCTGCGTGATGGTGGAGCCGCCTTGGACAATCTGGCCGTGGCGCAGGTTGACCGCGACGGCGCGCAGGGTCGAGCGGACGCTGATGGCGTGATCGCGGTAGAAGTTCGCGTCTTCGGTGGCGAGCGTGGCCTCGACGAGCCAGTGCGGGAAGGCGTTGAGCGGCAGGCTGGAGCGCACCTGTCCGGCGGGCGACCACAGGGCGATGGGGCGGCCGTCCGCGCTGGTCAGCTCGGTCGGCGCGGCCTGAGCGGTGGACGGGAGGGGGAGGAGCTTGAGCCCCACGAGCACGAGCGAGGTCCCGACGAACCCGGCGCCGAACGCCGCGCCAAAGGCCACGGCGGCGATTTTGACAAATGATCGCCGCTTGCGCTGCTTTAGGCAAGGATCGGCGTCGGAGAGCAAAGCTTTGGCCATAGAGGAGACCTCCGATAAGAGGATGGACACAGGGTAGTGTGTGCATCACGAAGCAAAATATGCCAAACAGCGCCGCCGATCGCGAACTCGTTCTTGCCACGCGCCGGGCGCTCACGTACACTGAAGTCGAGTAGGAGCCTTTCGTTCGTTTCACTTTTGAATCTTTGTTTCTTATTCGAAAGGAAGGCGCGTATGAAGGCCTGGGTCGTGCGAGAACTGGGGCATCATCGGGATGTCCTGCACCTCGAAGACATCCCCGCTCCCGCCCTGCAGCCAGGGAGCGCGCGCATTCGCGTGGAAGCGGCGGCGCTGAACTTTCTGGATCTCCTCGTGTGCCAGGGGCAGTATCAGGAGAGGCCGCCCCTTCCCTTCACGCCCGGCGTCGAGGTGTGCGGGGTTATCGAGGAGGTTGCGCCTGGGGCGGGGTTTCAGGCGGGCCAGCGCGTCATTGCGCTGCCACAGCTGCCGCACGGCGGCCTGGCGGAGCAGGTGGTGGTGCCGCTCGCGCAGGTGCACCGCGCGCCTGAGGGTGCGTCGCCGGCGGAGGCCGCGGCCATCTTCATCACCTACCATACTGCGTATTACGCGCTCCATCGGCTGGCACACCTCAAGCCCGGCGAGGTGTTGCTGGTGCACGCGGGCGCGGGCGGGGTCGGATCGGCGGCGATTCAGCTCGGCAAAGCGGCGGGCGCGCGCGTCATCGCGACGGCGGGCGGGCCGGAAAAGGTGGAGACGTGCCGCCAGCTCGGCGCGGACGAGGCCATCGACTACCGCAGCGAGGATTTTGTGGAGGTGGTGAAAGCGTTCACATCAGGCCGCGGCGCGGACGTCATCTTCGATCCGGTGGGCGGGGACGTGTTCGACCAGTCGCGCCGGGCCATCGCGTTCGAAGGGCGACTGCTCGTCATCGGGTTTGCGAGCGGGCGGATCCCGCAGGCGCCGATGAACCACGCCCTCGTCAAGAACTACAGCCTCGTGGGCGTGCATTGGGGACTCTTCCACCGGTTGTACCCCGACGCCGTGCGCGAGATGCACGAGGAGCTCATCCAATGGTACGAGGCGGGCCGCATCCGCCCGCTGGTGCGGCACGTGTATCCGTTCGAAGACGTGGTTGCCGCCATGGATGCGCTCGGCGGGAGGCAGACGGTCGGGAAAGTTATCGTGTCCGTGTCGTGACCGGTTGCGCACGCGTGTCCGGTCGAGAGGGGAGTTGGGAGCATGCAGCAGGTTCAGATCCCAGGTGGCGAATTTTTGCTGCGGTCGGCCGATCCGGCGGACGTCTACACGCCGGAGGCGTTCACCGAGGAACACCGCATGATTCGAAAGACCGCGCGCGACTTTGTGGAGCGCGAGGTCTGGCCCGCGCAGGATGCGATTGAGGCCGAGGACTTCGACCGCGTCGTCCAGCTCTTGAAGCGGGCGGGCAATCTGGGCCTGCTCGCGCACAGCGTGCCGGAGGCGTACGGGGGCCTTGGGCTCGACAAGATTTCCAAGGGCATCGTAGGCGAGATGGTCGGTATGACGGGCGCGTATGGCGTGGCCCATTCCAATCACACCTGCATCGCGACGCTGCCCATCACGTACTTCGCGAGCGAATCGGTCAAGCGCCGGGTCTTGCCGAAGATGGCGAGCGGGGAGTATCTCGGCGCTTACTGCCTGACCGAGCCCACGGCCGGATCGGACGCGCTCGCGGCGAAAACGGTGGCGCGGCTCAGTGAGGACGGCAAGCACTACCTCATCTCGGGGACGAAGCAGTTCATCACAAACGCGGGGTTTGCGGACACGTTCGTGGTGTACGCGAAAATCGATGGCGAGCACTTCACCGCGTTTTTGGTGGAGCGGTCCTTCCCGGGCATTTCGCTCGGGCCCGAGGAGCAGAAGATGGGCATCCATGGATCGTCCACGCGCCAGGTGATCTTCGACGAGTGCCCGGTGCCGGTCGAGAACGTGATTGGCGAGATCGGCCGGGGGCACGCGGTGGCGCTTGGGGTGCTGAATCTGGGCCGGTTCAACCTGGGCGCGGGCAACGTCGGCGGGGCGAAGCGGGCGCTCGCGGTGGCGGCTCGCTACGCGGCGGAGCGGCGCCAATTTGGCCGCGCCATTGCGGAATTTCCCGCCACACAGGCGAAGCTCGCGTCCGTGGCGGCGCGGATCTACGCGGCGGAGTCGCTCGTATATCGCACGGCGGCGATGCTCGAGGACGCGCTGGCGCCGCTCTACGGGGATGTGCCCACGCGCGAGAAGGAAGCCCGGCTGCGCGAGCACGCCATCGAGTGCGCGGTGTGCAAGGTGTATGGCTCCGAGACGTTGTGGAAGGCCGCGGACGAGGCAGTTCAGATCCACGGCGGGTACGGCTATATCCGCGAATACCACGTCGAACGGATGCTCCGCGACGCGCGGATTCAGCGCATCTTCGAGGGGACGAACGAAATCAACCGCCTGCTCATCCCGACCCACTTTTTGCGCCGCGCGAGCCGTCAACCGGAGCTCATCTCCCGCCTGTCCGCGGTGGTCGACGCGCTCGGCAAGCGGGCGGAGGTGAGCGGCAGTTCGATGGCCCGCGAGCGCGCGGCGGTTGCCGAGATGCGCGCGCTCTTCCTGGCCGGATCGGCGCTCGTGGCGGACCGGTTCGCTGGCAGGCTCGATGCGGAGCAGGAGGTGGCCATGCATTTGGCCGATCTCGCCATTTCGCTCTACGCCACAGAAAGCGCGCTCGTCCGCGCGGAAAAGGCGGCGTCCGGGGCGCAGGCCGAGGTGCACGCCGCGCTCGCGAGCGTCGCCGTGGACGACGAGATCCAGGCAGCGGTGCAGGCCGCGGTCGCGCTTTTTGCGGCCATTGGCGATCACGCCGGGGTGCGGGAGCGGGCGCTCGACGCCATTCGCCATCTCGCGGGCCTGCGCCATCCGGACGGGATCGCCAAACGGCGCACATTGGCGCGCGCGGTGGTGGAGCAGGGGGGGTATCCCATCGATTGAACGGGTCCAGCGAATCGACATAGGCACTTACGCGCGAAGGAGGCAGCCCTGGGGCGGGGCTGCTTCGTTTGCGTTCACGACCCTCGTTTCAACTGGATCCTCTCCATCGAATTTTGTACGCTTGTCCTCGGGCCATTTTGGCGAGTTTGATATAATACCGCCCGAGAAAGGATGGATGAGCGTGGCGCAGACGAATCTGTGGTTCACAGAGCTTCAGAACGACAATCTGACCATTGGTTTGCGGATAGAGAAGACCATCCACAGCGAGAAGACCGAGTATCAGCAGCTCGACGTGTACAAGACGGTTCAGTACGGCAACCTGCTCGTGCTCGACGGCTGCATCATGACCACGGACGAGGACGAGTTTGTGTATCACGAGATGCTGGCGCACGTACCGCTGCACACGCACCCGAATCCGAAGAGCGTGCTCGTGGTCGGCGGCGGCGACGGCGGCATCATCCGCGAGGTCGTCAAACACCCGTCGGTGGAGCGGGCGGTGCTCGCCGAGATCGACGGGCGCGTGGTCGAGGCGTCCAAAAAGTACTTCCCACACATTGCCTCGGGCCTCTCCGATCCGCGCGTGGACGTGCAGATTGTGGACGGCATCCGCTACGTCGAGGAGCACCCGAACGAGTTCGATGTCATCCTCATCGACTCGACGGATCCGGTGGGGCCGGCGGTCGGGCTGTTCCAGCGGCCGTTTTACGAGTCCGTGTTTCGCGCGCTGAAGGAAGACGGCTTGATGGCCGCCCAGACGGAGTCGCCGTTCATCAACCAGGATCTCATTCGCCAGGTGTACGGCGACGTGCGCGCCACGTTCCCCATCACGAAGTTGTACCTCGCGTACGTGCCCACGTATCCGACGGGCATGTGGAGCTTCACACTCGGCAGCAAGACGTACCGCCCGCAGGACGTCCGCGAGGTCCGGGTGCACGACACGAAGTATTACAACCTGGAGATTCACCACGCCTCGCTCGTTCTGCCGAATTTTGTGAAGGAGCTCGTCGGCGAATGACGTTCACGTTCGATGTCGAAAAGCCCTTTCCGCTCGCCTACAGCGGCAACGTGTTCATCGGCGCGACGGACGACTTCGCCGCCGCGAAGGCCGTCATCTACGGCATGCCCATGGACTGGACGGTGTCGTTCCGGGCGGGCGCTCGCCTGGGGCCCGCGCGCATCCGCGAGGTGAGCCTCGGGCTCGAGGAGTACAGCCCGTATCTCGATCGCGACCTCAGCGAGATCGCCTATTTTGATGCGGGAGACATTCCGTTGCCGTTCGGCAACCCGGAGGAGAGCCTCGAGCGCATCTATCGGTATGTGTCGGCGCTCTACGCCGCGGACAAGCTCCCGATAGGACTTGGCGGCGAGCACCTCGTCTCGTGGGGGTGCATCCGCGCCGCGGCCGAGCGCTACCCGGACCTGCGCGTCATCCACATCGACGCGCACACCGATTTGCGCGATCACTACGAGGGTGAGCCGCTCTCGCACGCGACCATCATCAAGAAGGTGTGCGATCTCATCGGGCCGGATCGCGTCTACCAGTTCGGCATTCGCAGCGGCACGCGCGAGGAGTTCCGCTTCGCGCGCGAGCACACGCACTTTGCGCCATTTGAGTTGGAGGAGCCGCTGCTCGCGGTCCTGCCCGAGCTGCACGGGAAGCCGGTGTACATCACCTGGGATATCGACGTGTTCGATCCGGCCACGGCCCCGGGCACGGGGACGGCGGAACACGGCGGCATCTTCGCACCGGAGGCGTTTCGCGCCATCACCCATATGAAGGCCCTGCACGTGGTCGGCTTTGATCTCGTCGAGGTGGCGCCGCAAATCGACCCGACGGAGCAGACGCAAATCCTCGCGGCCAAAATTGTCCGCGAGGCCCTGCTCGCCTTTGTGCGGTGAGCGCCGTGGGCGCCTGGTTGGAGCCCCAAGAAGGCGCGTCGTGGACATGTCATGTCACCTGGCGCCGGCGCGCGCGTGTGTGCGAAGGCGAGCGCGTGCGGTACGAGACGACGCGCGGCGAGGCGAAGGAAGCCCGCTGGCTTCACGTCAAAGGCGGGCATCTGCTCTCGTATCGCGATGCGGAGGGCTCGTACGCGGTGCGCCTGGAGCGGGATCGCGTCCTGATGGTGCGCCGCGGCGCGGTGTCGCTCACGCAGGTCTTCGCCGCCGGGAAATCGCAGGATCTCGTCCTTCGCGCCTACGGGCGGGAACTGCCGGTCCGCGCGGAGACGAAGTCCGTCGAGGTGTCCGTCGGCGAGTCGGGCGGGCGCTCGCGCGTGCTGTTTGACCTAGCGTATGCGGACGGCGTTTTGCAGTCGGTCGATCTCGTCTTTCAGTGGGTCCGCCCATCCTGACGCGCTCCGGATGGGCGCGGGACGAGATCGGCCACATCCAGCCACCCCTCCGGATGCAACTTCCACACCAGCTCGTAGGGATCTCCCAACTCGCGCATCATCCGCTCGTACATCGCCTTCTTAATGGCGTTGAGACGCGCTCGCTCCTCGGGCCGCGTGAGGTTGGCCGAGTGCAGCCGCACGTGGTACAGGACGCGATCCACGTGCAGGAAGCGGCCGACGTCGGCGAGCTTGAGGAGGATGAGCTTGTCTTCGTAATAACGGCCCTGGCCATGCGGATCCCGCTCGAATCCTCCCACTCGCCGGACGGCCTCGGTGCGGTAAAAGCGCGGCACGAGGTAGGGCCCGTAGCGCATGAAGTCGAACTTGTCCGAAAACGGTCGCCCGCGAAGGACGTGATGGCGCACCAGGCGGCCGTTCACGTCCCGCCAGTGCCGCGCGTTGGCCGACACCACCACCGCATCCGAGGGTCCTGCGTCCATCGCGGCGGTCAATTCCGCGAGCGCGGTTGGCGCGAACCAGTCGTCGCTGTCCAGGGTGACGAAGTACGGCGTTCGCACGTGTGGCAGCGCGGCCTGCAGCGCGTTGCCAAGCCCCATGTTCGTCTCGAGCGCCAAGACGCGCACGCGAGGGTGCCACAGGTAGCGCTCTGCGACGGCGCGCGAGCCGTCTGTGGACCCGTCGTCCACCACGAGCAGTTCCCAGCTGGTCGTCGTCTGCGCGAACACGCTCGCGATGGCGAGCGGCAGTTCCCGGGCCCGATTGTAGACAGCGAGCACCACCGTCACGCGCGGATCTCCTTGGGGGCACACGGCCAAGCCTCCTTTGCGCGGACCAAGGCGCGAAAATTCGATACAATGAGTGTAAATCATCGCGGAAGGCGTGGGAATCGGCCGTGATCGAGGACAAGGTGCGACTGGAGTTCATGGGCGATCAGGCGCTTCTCTTGCGCCTCCCGGAGAATGTCCCCATCGAGACGGGCGAGGCGCTCGACCGGTTGCTTTCGTTGCGGGCGGCGCTCTTGCGCGAGCTGGAGGGCGTGGATGGCATTGAAGATGTGACCATGGGCTACCGATCCGTCGCGGTCTACGCGCGCTTCGAGGATGTGGCGCCGGAAGACCTGCTCGCGCGCGCCCGCCGCGCGGTCCGGAGCTTGCGAAGCCTGGCGGCGCCTCGCACGAGCGCGGGGGCTCGCGTCCACCTGCCGGTGGTCTACGGCGGTGACTTCGGCCCGGACCTGGACGAGGTGGCGGAGCGCGCGGGACTTTCGCCGCAGGACGTGGTGCGCCTCCATCAGGAGGGCGTGTACCGCGTCGCGATGATCGGATTTTCGCCGGGGTTCGCTTATCTCATCGGCCTGCCGGAAGCGCTGCGCGTGCCGCGCCGCGCCACCCCGCGAAGCCGGGTCGAACGGGGCTCGGTCGGGATTGCAGGCTTCCAGACCGGGGTGTATTCGTTCGCGACCCCAGGGGGGTGGCAGATCATCGGCCGCACGCCGGTGGCGCTGTTTGACGCGAACCGCGCTTCACCGAGCCTCCTTTCGCCGGGGGACGTGGTGCGGTTTGAAGCGGTGACGGAGGAGGAATACCATGCCCGCTTTGGCGCGTACACATGAGCCAGGCATGGCGCGCGTGCGCGTGTTGGCTCCAGGGCTTTTCACCACCCTGCAGGATGCGGGGCGCCCGCATCACCGCCTCCTGGGCGTGCCGCTCGGGGGCGCGCTCGACGCGTTGGCGCTTTGCGCCGCTAATCGGCTGGTGGGCAATCCGGAGGATTCCGCGGTGCTCGAGGTGACGGGGGTGGGCCCGAAGCTTTGGTTTGAGGCCCCTGCCGCCGTGGCGATCTGCGGCGCGGACTTCGCGGCGTACGTGGACGGCGAGCCGCTGCCCATCGGGCGCCCCATCTGGCTCGGCGGCGGGGCGGTGCTTGAGCTGCAAAAGGTCAAGCGCGGGTTTCGCGGCTATCTGGCCATCCGCGGCGGGTTCCGCGCGGAGCCCGTGCTGGACAGCCGGAGCGCGCTGCCGCGCTACGGCATCGGCAAGCGCCTCGCGGCCGAGGACGAGATCGCCTATCTGCCGGGCCCCACCGCGCCGCCCGCGGGGTTCCGCCCCATCTCCGCTCGCGCGGCTGTGGCGCCGTTTCAGATCGGCGGGTGGCTGGATCAGATTGAGGACGAGATCGTCGTCCTGCGGGTGGTGCGGGGCGAGCAGGCGGATTGGTTCGGCGAGGGCGCGCGGCAGGCCTTCTTCGAGCGCACGTGGCAGGTGGCGCCGCAGTCGGATCGCATGGGCGTGAGGCTTCGGGGCGAGCCGCTTGCCGCGCCCGCGAGGCAGCTCGCGAGTGAACCGGTGGTGCCGGGCAGCGTTCAGGTGCCGCAGGACGGCCTGCCCATTGTGCTCATGCGTGAGTGCCAGACCACGGGGGGCTATCCGAAGCTCGCGACGGTCATCTCAGCCGATCTCGACAAATTGGCCCATCTCCGACCAGGAAGTTTCGTGCGCTTTGTGGAAGTGAGTGTGGAGGAAGCCTTCAGGCTTCGGGGCGTGCATCATCGACTGGCGCGCGTGTGGCTTCGGTGGGTCGCGGAGCGCGCGAGGCAGGCATGGGGCAGCGAAGGAGGGGATTGAGCGTGGCTGGAGTGGACCTCAACGCGGATCTCGGCGAGGACTTCGGCGCTTACCGCCTGGCGAATGACGGCGACATCCTGGCTTATGTGACCTCCGCGAATCTCGCGTGCGGCATGCATGCGGGCGATCCCGTCGTCATGGCGCGATCGGTCGCCCTGGCCAAAGCGCGGGGCGTGGCCATTGGCGCGCACCCCGGCTACCCGGATCTTCAGGGGTTCGGCCGGCGGGACATGGCGCTTGACGAGGACGAGATTCACGCGTTCGTGTTGTATCAGCTGGGCGCGCTTGCGGCGTTCGCTCGGTCGCAGGGCGTGCGCCTTCACCACGTGAAGCCCCACGGCGCCCTCTACAACCGCGCCGCGGTCGATCGCGCTGCCGCGCGCGCCATCTGCCGGGCCATCGCCGAATTCGATCCGTCGCTCAAGGTGTACGCTCCCTACGGGAGCGAGCTCGTGGCACAGGCGGAGGCCATGGGGCTCTGCGTCTGTTGCGAAGGGTTCGCGGACAGGCGGTACGAGGCCGACGGCCGGCTCACGCCGAGGCGCCACGCGGACGCCGTCATCCGCGATCTCGACGAGGCCTGCGAGCAAGTGCTGACCATGGTGCGCGAAGGGCGGGTTCGCGCACGGACCGGCGAGTGGGTCGAAGTGGCGGTGGACACCGTCTGCCTGCACGGCGATGGCCCGCACGCCGTGGAGCTCGCCAAGGCCCTCCACAAGCGATTGACCGAGGCGGGCATCCACATCCGTCCAGCCTGAAAGGGCTCGTCGCAGCTCAGACGAATGGAGTGAGGCATGTTGACAGAGACGTATACCACCTGCCGCGTGGAGGATCATGTGGCGGTCTTGACGCTCAATCGTCCGCAGGCGTTGAACGCGCTTTCGCGAGAGGTGTTGTCGGAAATCGGTGCACATCTCGCGATGCTGGATCTCAGGGATGTCCGCGCGCTTGTCATCCGCGGCGAGGGGCGGGTGTTCTGTGCGGGAGCGGACATCGGCCAGATGCAGCACATGACAGCCGTGGAGGCGGAGAGTATGGCGCGGCTGGGCCAGCGGGTGTTTCAAGCTCTCGAACAGCTGCCCATCCCGGTCATTGCGCTGATTCACGGCGGCGCGTTTGGCGGAGGACTGGAGCTCGCGCTCGCGTGCGACTTTCGGATTGCGGCTGCGGGCGCCGTCGTCGGGCTGCCCGAGGTGACGCTGGGGGTCAATCCGAGTTTTGGCGGGACCTATCGGTTGCCGCGCGCCATCGGGTTTGCGCGCGCGCTGTCGATGATGCTTTTGGGAGAGCGGATCCCCGTCGAGAAGGCCCTCGAATACGGGCTCGTGAACGAGGTGGTGGCGCCTGACGAGCTCGAGGCGAGGGGCATGGAGCTGGCTCGACAACTTGCGAAGCAGTCGAGCGCCGCGATGGCGGCCATCAAGCGGTCGGCTCACCACGGGTATGGGCAGGATCCGGCTCGCGCCCAGGCGTACGAGGCTGCGCAATTCGGCCTATGTTTTGCGTCCGGCGACGCGCGCGAAGGCATGACGGCGTTCAAGGAGAAGCGCCAGGCGAGGTTCCACGAGGACTGATCCACCTGCGCCGGAGGGCCTGGCGAAGGGACGAGCAGAGTTCGCACCAAGGCGTCGTTCGGCGCTGGTCGCGCGCACGCGCGGCTGGCGCCGCTTCGCTTTTTGCTGCCTCGCTGACGCAAAAAAGTCGGTTTGGAGTCTTTGCGTCATGTGCTAAACTTAGATAACATGTAAGCCGGTCATTCGAGCTGTGTTCATGGGTCGAAGTTGGCCACCGGCCTATCCCGAGCTGGAAGGGAAGATTCCAAGATGGCCATCTCATTGGCACGAACGGAACACGAGATACAGGAAATGCCTCTCGTGGAGCTCGTGTACGAGATCTTAAAAGCCCGGAAAGAGCCCATGTACTTCCGCGACATCATGAAGGAAATCCAGGAGCTCCGCCACATGACCGACGAGCAGGTGGCGGAGGTCATTGCGCGGGTGTTCACAGAGATCAACGTCGATGGCCGGTTCGTCTGTATTGGTCACAACGTGTGGGGGTTGAATCGTTGGTATCCGACGGATCGCAACGCCGAGCGCCTGTCGGGCGGCAAGAAGTTCATCCGCAAGACGGGCGACGCGTTTGGCGATGAGGAGGACGACGAAGAGGAGTACGAGGAGGAGGACGTCCTCGAGGACGACGAGCTCGACTACGACGAGGTCGAGGCGGTCGACGAGGAGCCCGAATTCGACGACGTCGAAGTCGTGGAGGACGAGGACGAGATCCTGCCAGAAGACGAATACGACGATTCGCCGCTGTTTGACGAAGACGAGGAAGTCGAGGAAGACGAGGAGGACTAAAGTCTTCCGCGCCTTTCGGACGCGTTCTGGGCCTTCCGGAACGCGGTTTTTGTGTGCTTAGGTCGCGTGTTTGGCAGGGAGGACAGAGTCATGACGGCGAAGTACATCTTCGTGACGGGCGGCGTGGTGTCCGGGCTTGGCAAGGGCATCACCGCTGCGAGTTTGGGCCGCCTCTTGAAGAACCGAGGGCTCAACGTCACCATCCAGAAGTTTGATCCCTACATCAACGTCGATCCGGGGACGATGAGTCCCTATCAGCATGGGGAAGTGTTCGTCACCGAAGACGGCGCGGAGACGGACCTCGATCTCGGCCACTACGAGCGCTTCATCGATAACGACCTCAGCCAGGACAACAACGTCACGAGCGGGCGGATTTATTGGTCGGTCATTCAGAAGGAGCGGCGCGGGGACTACCTCGGCGCGACGGTTCAGGTCATCCCGCACGTGACGAACGAGATCAAGGAACGGGTGATGCAGGCCGCCAAGCCGGACACGGACATCGTCATCACGGAGATCGGCGGCACGGTCGGCGATATCGAGAGCCAGCCGTTCCTCGAGGCCATCCGCGAGATGAAAAACGAGGTCGGGCGCAACAACGTGCTGTACATCCACGTCACGCTCATCCCGTACCTGCGGATGACGAGCGAGGTGAAGACGAAGCCGACGCAGCACAGCGTGGCGACGCTGCGCAGTATCGGCATCAGCCCGAACATCATCGTCTGCCGCACCGAGGTCCCGCTTTCCCCGGAGGTCAAGCGGAAGATCGCGCTCTTCTGCGACACGGACGAGGACAGCGTCATTGAGGCGAGCGATGCCGAGGTGCTGTACGAGGTGCCGCTTCGGCTGCGGGACGAGGGGCTGGACGAGATCGTGCTCCGGCATTTCGGCATCTCCGCCCCGCCCGCGGACATGCGGGAGTGGGAGGCGATGGTGGAGCGGATCAAGCGGCTGCACCGAGACGTCGAGATCGCGGTGGTTGGGAAGTACGTGGCTCTGCCGGACGCGTACGCGAGCGTCGTGGCGGCGCTCCAGCATGGCGGCTTCGAGAACGACGCCCACGTACACATCCGCTGGGTGAATTCGGAGGACGTCACCGACGAAAACGTGGACAAGCTGCTTGAAGGTGTCGATGGCATCCTGGTCCCCGGGGGGTTCGGCGATCGCGGCATCGACGGCAAGATTGTCGCGTGCCGCCATGCGCGCGAACGAAACATCCCGTACTTCGGCATCTGCCTCGGCATGCAAATTGCGGTCATTGAGTACGCGCGACACGTCGCCGGGCTCACCGGGGCGCACACGAGCGAGATCGATCCGCGCACGCCCTACCCGGTCATCGATCTGCTCCCCGAGCAGAAAGAAATCGAGGACAAAGGCGGCACGATGCGCCTCGGCGCGTATCCCTGCCGGTTGAAGCCGGGATCTCGCGCGCACCAGGCGTACGGTTCGGATCTCATCTCCGAGCGTCACCGCCATCGCTACGAGTTCAACAACGACTTCCGGGAACAACTGGAATCTCACGGTCTGACCATCACGGGGACGTCACCCGACGGGCGTCTCGTCGAGATTGTGGAGCTTCCAGAGCACCGCTGGTTTGTCGGCGTCCAATTTCACCCGGAGTTTAAGTCGAGGCCCAACCGCGCGCACGCGCTGTTCCGCGACTTTGTGGCGGCGAGCCTTGCGTACCGACGCCATCGCGCCCAATCCTGACCTCTTGTTTGGGTAAAGACAGGAATTTCGATCCTGTCCGGCGAAGATCTTCGCGACGAGTTGAGCTAGCGAAGAGGTGGGGGCATGGCGTATAAGGTGCTCGTGGTCGACGATCAATTTGGGATCCGCGTGTTGCTGCACGAAGTCCTGCAGCGGGAAGGTTATGAGGTGTTTCAGGCTTCGAACGGGCCGAGCGCCCTCAGCATCGTCGAACGTGAGCAGCCCGATCTCGTCCTGTTGGACATGAAGATACCGGGAATGGATGGATTGGAAATCTTGCGCAATCTTCGCAAACTGGGCGTCGATGCGAAGGTCATCATGATGACCGCCTACGGCGAACTGGATCTGATCCACGAGGCCCTGGAGATGGGCGCCGTGGCCCATTTCACGAAGCCGTTTGACATCGACGAGCTGCGACGAGCTGTGCGGGAACACCTCGAGGCGCGCCCCAAGGGCGACTGAGGGTGTGCCGGCTGGACCGATCCACGAGTTTGCAGGACGAAAGCATGGTATCATAGAGGTGATACGCGGGTCGCCCGCGCGAGCCCTCAGGTGAGCCGAGCAGAGAGAACGAGTGGCGACCGGAGGACCGGAGATCTTTTGGGGACAGGAGAGGATGAGGAACATGAAGCTGTTCATCGACACGGCGAATGTCGACGAAATCCGCCGCGCGGCGGACATGGGGATTCTGAGCGGCGTCACGACCAACCCGAGCCTCGTGGCCAAGGAGGGCCGCGACTTCGTTCAGGTGCTGAAGGAGATTGTCGAGATCGTCGATGGGCCCATCAGCGCCGAGGTGGTGAGCCTGGATGCCGAGGGCATGGTGAAGGAGGCGCTGCCTCTCGCCGAGATTCACCCCAACATCGTGATCAAGATCCCGATGACCGCCGAGGGCCTCAAGGCGGTGCATCAGCTCGCAAAGCGCGGGATTCGGACGAATGTGACGCTGATTTTCAGCGCGAATCAGGCGCTGCTCGCGGCGCGCGCCGGTGCGTCGTTCGTCAGCCCCTTCATCGGTCGGTTGGACGATATCAGCATGGATGGCGTCGAACTCATTGCGGATATCGCGCAGATCTTTGACATCCATGGCATCGAAACCGAGATCATCGCGGCCAGCATTCGCCATCCGATGCACGTGACCGCCGCCGCCAAGGCGGGCGCTCACATCGCGACGTGTCCGTTCAGCGTGTTGGATCAGATGATCAAGCATCCCTTGACGGATCGCGGGATTGAGCGTTTCTTGGCCGATTGGAATAAGATGAACCAGAAGTGAACACAGGCCAGGGCTGGACAGCCGGCCCTGGCCCGTTTCCTTCCCGATCCGGCGCTCATTCGACAACACTCGCCCTTGTGGAATCGCAAGGGCGTGTTTATACTACGAATAGCCGCAACAACGTCCGGTTGAGCCGTTGGATTCGCTTCTCCGCGCTCCTCGCGCGCAGCTTCTCCTCGCATTGAAGACTCCAATGGGCTTCACCTGGATGGCACGTACCGTGCTTACCTCTTTCTAAGCTGTGATCTGGGTCCCCGAGTGGTGTGAGAACAAGCCGCGACGAAGCAAGGCGCATAGAATGACACAGCCCGCCTCAGGCCGTCTGAATTTACCCGGGCGCGGCGTGTGCCGCCGGGACACGAATGTGAGGGACGATGCTTGGACATTCGAGAACTGGAAGAAAAGAAATTAACAGAGCTATACAAATATGCTAGAGAATTTCAGATCCCGCACTACGGATCGATGAAAAAGAAAGAGCTGATTTTTGCCATTCTCAAAGCGCAGGCCGAGCGGGATGGCCTGATGTTCGCCGAAGGCGTGCTGGAGATCATGCCGGAGGGCTACGGATTTCTCCGGCCCGTGGGGTACCTGCCGAGTCAGGAGGACATCTATGTCGCGGCCTCCCAAATTCGGCGCTTTGATCTCCGTACGGGCGATCTCGTCAGCGGAAAAGTCAGACCCCCGAAAGAGAACGAACGGTACTTCGGCCTTCTGCACGTGGAGGCCGTCAACGGCTACAGTCCCGAGGTCGCTGCCGAACGGCTTCATTTCGCGGCGCTCACTCCGCTCTTCCCTTCTAAACGCATCGTGCTCGAGACCACACCGGAGAATTTGGCCACGCGCCTCATCGATCTGTTTGCGCCCATCGGCTTCGGCCAGCGCGGCATGATTGTGGCGCCTCCGAAGGCAGGCAAGACGGTGCTCTTGAAGGAGATTGCGCACAGCATTGCCACGAATTATCCCGACGTTCACCTGTTTGTGCTGCTCATCGACGAGCGGCCGGAAGAGGTGACTGACATGCAGCGCTCGGTCAAGGGCGAGGTGATTGCGTCGACGTTCGACGAGGTTCCTGAAAACCACATCAAGGTCTCGGAACTGGTCTTGGAGCGGGCGCTGCGGCTTGTGGAGCACAAGCAGGACGTGGTCATCCTGCTGGACAGCCTGACGCGGCTGACGCGCGCATACAACCTCGTCGTTCCCCCGTCGGGCCGAACGCTTTCTGGCGGGATCGATCCGGCAGCCTTTCACCGCCCAAAGCGGTTCTTCGGAGCGGCGCGCAACGTCGAGGAGGGTGGCAGCCTGACCATCCTGGCGACGGCGCTCATCGACACGGGTTCGCGCATGGACGACGTCATCTACGAAGAGTTCAAGGGCACCGGCAACATGGAGCTGCATCTCGACCGCAAGCTCGCGGAGAAGCGCGTATTCCCCTCCATTGACATCCGCCGTTCGGGTACGCGCCGAGAAGAGGCGCTCATGCCCAAGGAGGAGCTCGAAAAGGTGTGGGCGATTCGCAAGTCCATGGGCGACAACCAGGACTTCACCGAAATGTTCCTGCGCAAGTTCCGCCATTACAAGACGAACCGGGAGTTCCTCGACAGCCTGAGCCTCAACCGCGTCGAGCGGAAGCCGGTTGCAAGCGCGGAGAAACCCGCCGCGCAGCCCGTCACGAGCGAAACCTGAGCGCAAATGAAACCCCCTCCGACCCTTGGGTGGAGGGGTTGGGGCATCGGAGTGCAAAACTCCGCGGCGGGCGCCACCTCGGCTTTGCCAGTCCGTTGGGCGCCGCCTCGCCGCTCGTGGGGCTCATTCGTCGTCGTCCGGCCACGGGGGCAGGAAGATAAAATTCGGCTGGTTGGGCGTCGGCTGTGCGGACGCCGCAGCCTGTGCAGAGGTGCCGTGCGAATGCGGAACCGTGTCGGCGAACGCGGTGCTCGCCCACACCAGGCTTCCGGTGCTCACGGCTGCGGCGGAAAGAGCTAGGACGCGGGCCATCCATCGAGACGTGTTCACGAAGGGTCATCCTCTCTGCTTCGTTGCTTTGTTCATGCTTCGGGTTTCCATCCTGTTGCTTATCCAAGAGCTCTTGGATCCTCGCGCGCACCTTGAACATACAGGCTTCTGCGCGCGGGCAGCAATGCGAAGAAGTACAGATACGATACGATGTTGTAAAGAGGCGGATGCCGGCGGGGCGGTTGCTCCGCAGCCGTGG
>NZ_BCRQ01000037.1 GCF_001552675.1 Alicyclobacillus sendaiensis NBRC 100866 | reverse complement strand
GGAGGAATCACTTTGAAGCGCGTCGGATGGTTGCTTGTGTCGTTGGCTGTGAGTATCGGAGGTCTGACAGGATGCGGCACGTACACAGTACACACGACCCACCCAGAAGTTGAAACGCAAGCTTCTGCGCCGCCTGTTTCAGCTTCCGTGTCAACTAGCTCGTCAACGAAGTCATCAATACATCCAGATTCCAAAACTTCGCCTGCGAAAGAAGTCCCAGTCGTGATGAAGAGCTTACCGACAGGAATGGTATCGCATCTTCAGCCCTACGCTCAGCGCATTCAGCATGTCTCCGCATTGCCCGTGCATGTTCCGTCTTCTGTTCAGAACGTGCTGATCCTGAGCGGGGTTACGGCGTATGCCATTCCCCAGTTCCAAAGCATTTGGTCACAGTTGCCGAATAAGCCTGCCGTTGTATGGGTGGGTTTGACCCCATCCCAAACCAAATCCTTATGGAAGCAGGCGGGCTATCACACGGATCCATTGCCGAGTCCCGTGACCCTGTACGAAGACGTGCAGTTGCCTGTCCCGGTCGCCTACCACAAGGTGAAAGGCGGTTGGGAGGAGCTTCCGGGGATCTTGCCGTCAAGTCAAGTTCATGACTGGGTGACATTTTTCAAAGGAGGGACATCATGAAGCGAATTGGGGTGGGCGTCGGGATCGGTGTCGTTGCCCTTTGGGTGACAGGGTGCGGCACCGCCGCCACAGCCCAACTTTCGACTGCCCCAACTGCGCAGCGGGCGATAGGCGTATCGTCTTCCGCGACGCCGTGGCATGGATTGTCGGTTGCCCCCATGCCGCTCATCCGTGCAATCCAAATCGCCACGGTCGAGACGGGAAGCGGGGAGCTCGTTCCGCTGCCTAGGCAAAAGCCTATCGTGGTGTTCGCACCATGGTGTGATCATTGTCATCAACTCATCCGATTGCTGGCGAAGGAAGGCTTGCTCCCGCGCGTCACACTCGTGGCTGCCGGTTTATCCATGTACGGTTCAACTCTCTCGGTGAATAGCGCGGAGAATCTCGTGCGGTCCTCGTTTACACAACTTGGAATATCGATGCCAGCTGACGTCTTATATGCCATGCCGAATAGCGCATTGGACCTTGCCGTAACGCGCTATCCTACGGTACTCATCCCACATGAGCACACGTGGTACTGGCAACCTGGTTACGTGGATAACCCTGCTTTTTGGAAGGTGATCTTGTTGTAAACGAAAAGGGAGAGAAAACATGGAAGCCTTGGTGGTGAAGCTGGGCTTGCGTATCGGGTTGCGCATGGCTCAAAAGCGCTGGCCCTTGCTTCTGGTTTTTGTCTTCTTCCTGTTCGTTGCGCCCTTCTTGGGAGGGTTACTCCTCGTTCTCGCGATCATCGGCGGAGCGAATGCGCTCAACACGGCGGTGCCGGAGAGTTGGAATGGACAAATCCCAAAGGATGTTTCGCCTGCGAACGGGATCCCACAGGCCTTTGTCGCCTACGTGCAACAAGCCAGCGAGACCTATCAAGTGCCGATGCAGTATCTCGCTGCGACCGCGCTCCATGAATCCGCGTGGGAACCGAACGCCTACGCGGATTACGCCGGAAGCCACGCCATGGGTCTCATGCAATTTGAGCCGGAGACGTGGAGTGGCTGGTCGGATCCGTATACACGGGTTGATGAGCCGGATACGGATGCGCTTCGCATCGAGCAATATGGTGGCTATGGCGTTGACGCGGATGGGCTGTGGGCGCCAATAGGGACACCGTCCCGCGTCGCGCTCAATCCGGTTGAACTCGCGCAATTGAACGCTGCATGCGCGGCGAATCAAGATCAAGGCTGCGCACCCTACGCGTCGCCGTGGGATCCGGATGATGCGCTGAGCGCCGGCGCGAAATACCTGCACATGTTGTATCTGATGTACGGCAATTGGCCCAATGCCAGTGCGCATTATTACGGTTCGAGCGATAAAGCGGCCGTGCAAGACTACATCAACGCGCTCATGCGCATGACAGCGGCCTACATCCTGGATACGCCACCTGTGGCCTTGCCAGACGGCGGCTATTGGCCGTTTGGGGATGCGAAGCTCACGTTCACAATTTCTTCGGGCGGGTGGACGATGCAGGCCACATCGAACGACGACAACACGCCGTTGGTCAGTGAATTCTTGCCGTCCCTCCCGATCATCGCGCCGACGTCCGGTACGGTGACTTGGACGACAAGCGGCAGCCAGACGACGATCACGTTACCGCTCCCGAATGGCAGCACCCTTGCCTTACAATTCGCGTCTCGACAGGGGATGAAATGGGCCTTGGCACAGAACCAAACGAAGGGAACCGTCGCAGCGGGCGATATCGTGGGATTCCTCAATGTGACGCAACCCGTTCGGGTTTCGAACACCATCTCCACGTTGTTCCCATCGGGCTTTTCAGGCGGCACCGTTGCGCCGCCGGGGCAACCGGTGCACACGGGAGGATAACACGACATGGTGGAAATCTTTGTTCGTTTCTTGCAGCGGCTCGCGTCGGGAGAAGCGTGGCGCGACGCACATATGCGGTTTTGGCTCGATATGCGAGCCTTTGGCGTTGAAGTTGAGACACCTGAAGGTAAGGTGGAGCAAGGCATTGTCGCGGGATCGCCTCATTGGAAGGCGGCCCTTCGTGTTCGCGAGGTTCCCTGCACGGATGGTCTCTATCGCGTTTACTTTCGAGGTGAGGCCACTCCGGAAGAAGAACAAGCCGTGGAATTCGCGTTGGCGGCAGACACGTTGTTGCACGATCACGAACGATTGAAGATGGAGGCGACCCATGACCCCTTGACGGGTTGCTTGAATCGAAAGGGCCTTCAGGAGTGGTTTGAGCGGCGTCTGCGGCGCTACGACAATCTGGAGTTTGTGTTGGTCCTGATGGACTTTGATCACTTCAAGCGTCTCAACGATACACAAGGTCATGCCAAAGGCGATGAGGCGCTTTGTGCCATTTCGCAAGCCTTGGAAGCCACGAAACGTGCCACGGATGTGTTGGCGCGCCTGGGCGGCGACGAGTTTGTACTCATCTTTGAGGCATGCGCCTGCCACGAGGGGATGATCGAGCGCCTCCAGCAAATCAAGTCACGCTTGCCACTTCAACCGTATGGTCTCGATGTGACGTTTGGGGTTTCATGTTTTCCTAAGCATGGAAAGACCTTGGAACAACTCTTGGCGCAGGCTGACCTGCGCCTTTATCAAGGGAAGCGCAGGGGTGTCGGGCAGATCGTTTGGGGCGAGGAGGCGTGTCATGGTTCAACTGCAGATTAGTGCGGAAGGCGTCATTCTGTACGCGACCGGCGACACCGAGGCGCTTCTTGGATTTCGTCCAGAGGAGTTACAAGGGTTGCCATGCGAGCTCCTCCATCCTCAACTTCTTGAGCTTGGGCTGCATACACACTGGGTGCGGCGTCGAGATGGCGAGGGGACGCTCATTCACGCCTTTGTGGAGGTCGAACCTTCGGGCGAGTATACCCTTCGGATGGCTCATGTGTTTGGGAACGAGAGTGAACGGATGAAACTCGCCTTTCAATACGCATTGTTTCGCGGTCTCGCGTTCGCGGCGGAATACGGCGATCCGGAGCTTCTCGATCACTTGTCCCGCGTGGAACGGTATACCGTGTGGATTGCTCGCGATGCCTTGAATTTGCCTGAACCGGATATCGCCCGGGTGACGCTTGCTGCGTACGTCCACGATGTGGGGAAGTCCGCCATCCCGCGAGAAATCTTGTACAAACCCGCCAAGCTGACCGACGAGGAGTACCGTCTGGTGCAGACCCATACGACGAAGGGGTGGGTCGTCCTTGAAGAAGTGGAGCGGCATGTGCGTCAACAGACACCCTGGCTGTATGACGCGAAAAGTTGGCAGTGGGCCAAACAAGTGGCGCTCCACCACCACGAAAATTGGGATGGAAGTGGTTATCCCACTGGGGTCTCGGGACAGGACATTCCCCTGCCAGCCCGAGTGGTCAAGGTCGTCGATGTGCTTGACGCGCTGATCCAGGCTCGGCCCTACAAAGAAGGCTGGCCACCGGATCGGGTGCGGGATGAATTTGCGCGGAAAAGAGGGATCGAGTTTGACCCCGGTCTTGTGGATTGGCTCATGAGTCAGGATTGGCCGCAACCGAATGGCGAGGCGAGCGCGTGGAGGGGTGAGCCAGGATGGTTGCACTTCTGATTGGATGCTTGGGGTGTCTTTCCGTGCTGGTCGTCGTATGGGGATGGGCGAGCGCGCGTGAAGAGGAAGAACGCCTTCGTGTCCAATCCGTACGGGGCTCGTACAACCGCCAAGCGAAGAAGAAGGGATTTCTCGAATCCCTGCATCAGAACATGGTGTTCTTCGCGCGTGAGATTGGGCACCCCGAGTGGGCGGATATCGCGTATCGCGTGTCGTTTGCCATGCCCCTGCTTGTCGCGGCGATCCTGTTTGTTATCGGTTGGTATTGGGCCATGCCTCTTTCGCTTTGTGCTTTCTTTCTTCCCTACTTCTATCTGAACCGCGTTTACAAGCGTGCGCGGTTGTTGCTCAAACGACAATTGCGGCAAGCCAGGCTCTTGATCGCGCTGCTCACAGAAGCAGGCGCCCCCATCGAACGGAGTATTGCTGCAGCCGAGTCGGTCACGAGCTATCCGCTCAAACCGTATCTGCGCGACGTGTCCATCGCCATTGGCGCATCCGAAGATGCCAAAGACGCGGGGATACGCGTCCAGACCGTGGTTGAAGCCTTCATGGGGATGGCCGAACGCCTGCACCTCCCTGAGGCGACGCAGTTCGCACAACTCTTGACGCAGTCGGCCCGATACAACACGCCGCTTGTGGACATGATGTTTACCTCGCTCGACATCGAGGAACGCATTCGAGACACCGAGGCGGAACTTCGTTACAACAACGCGATCTCAAAGATCAGCTACATCTCGACGCTTGGGCTTGGCATTCCTGTGTTCGGATACCTGTTTCTCGCGGTTTTCAGCTATGCCTTGCAGATCCTCGGCAACGGTTTTGGGATTTCGTTGTGAGTTTGCCATACACCCCACCTAAGGATGAGGAGGTGATCTCATGAGGGGGTTGATCCGAAGCCCAACGAGGCTTTGTCGTTGGCGGCGTGCAGGGACGGGCACCAGCGGGATGCTCGTCAACCTGATCTGGCTTTTGGGCAGCATCTCGCTCTCGACCGCTGGGGGGTTGCTGCTTGGCAGCACGCTTCTTGACGGGGTGTTCCCTGCCGCCCTTCGCGCATTTACTGCGATGTTTGGCGCATAACGCATTTGTCATTTCTCAAGGAGGATGAGGTCATGCATCGTTTGGCGCAACTGCATCATGCGGCTTGGCTCCGGTGGCGCAAGGCGGGGCCGGAGTCAACGAACATCACGAAAATCCTCTTCATGATCTTTGCGTTTGTGATCGCCTTTGCGTTCATCGTGACGATGGTGGTGCTCATCTTTAAGGGCATCAACACGGCCCAGTCGACGGGCGCCAACGCCATGAACTCGATCACGTCAAGCTCCGGTTCCAGCTCGTTAGGCGGGTACTCCGGCTCGTACACGGGCACGGGAAACATCACGCTGCCGAACCTGAGCAGCTCGGGTTCTGGATCCTGATCACTCGAAGAGGCGGGCGAAACTCTCGCTCGCCTCTTGGTCTATTTGGGAGGTGAATCACCGTGGACCTCCACCAAATGAAACGAGGGCGGCGGGCGGGGACGGGGCTCAGTACCTTGTACGCCGGACTCGTCTCGACGGCCGCTGGACTCGTGGTGCTTGGGCTGTTGATCATCTTCACGTCACTCATCCATGTGCGAAGCGTCCTCGTCACGGCGGCAGATAACGGCGCACGCGTGGCGGCGATTACTGGCAACACGCAAGTCGCACAACAGGCTGTGGCGGACACGCTCACCGAAGCGGGGTTGCCCCAGTCGTACGGCGGTCAATCCCTCTGGAGCATGTCGTCGACCTCCGTGACGTCGGGGGCGGCGGTTCCGGAAGTACAAGTGGCGGTGCACTACAACGCACCGATTTTGTTCCCCGACTTGTTCGCAGCACTCGGACATCCCAATAGTCTGCCACTGACCATCCCCATCACGGTGACGGCATCCGATGTGAACGAAACGTACTTCACCTCGAGCTAAGGAGGGGGCTTTGCGTGTCAGAACTGTACAAAGGCTTGGTCTGGGTGACGATCGGGCTTTTGCTCATGGTCATGCTCATGACCTTCGGTGCGGCGGCCGTTGGTTATCGGGAATTGCGCGCAGCGGCGGAAGCGGCAGCCTGGTCGGGGCAGGCCGCGCTTCATCAGAACGTGACCGCGACCACGGGCAACCAGGGCTACTTTTTGACGGCGCTCCAATCGTCTTCGGATCCGGTTCAGGCCGCCAACACCCAGTGGCAGACGAGCGCAAACGAGATGCATTTGTCTGCGATGTTCTCGAATTTGCAAGAATCGGCGTCCGTTACGAACAGCCAAGTGACCGTGACGGCAAGCGGCGCGTTTCACGTGCCGTGGCTCGATACAGCATCTCGCGTGCTGTTTGGCGGGCAATGGGCTGTGACGTTCCAAGTGCCCATGAGGGTCACGGTGGTGGGGGCGAGTTGACACCGATTGTGCGATTTGGAGTCCAAGGCACGGCCATCGCCGTTCTCCTTTGGAACGTGGCGCGCATGATGTGGACACCCATCTTCTGGCCGTTTGCAGCCGTGTTGTTGATGGAAGCCGTGTGGCTTGGGTTCTCATTACGAAAAACACCGCGTCGAGTTGATACCACAGGGTCTAGCGTCCTGGCATCGAGCGGGATTGCGGTGTATCCCGTGCTCATCACTTGGGTCGTTCCAGGGCCGTACATCGAGCCGACGTGGCGGTTCGCAGTTTCGTATGGCGTACAGCTTGTAGCGTTGGCGCTGGAGCTTTGGGCGCTGCTTTCGCTACGGGGCGCCTTGACCCAGCTTCCGGAAGCGCACAGTCTGATTCAGACAGGGCCCTATCGATACGTTCGGCATCCTCTGTACGTCGCCTATATCATCGCGTTTCTTGGATCGTGCATGGGTGTATGGCGAGTATCCCTGTGGATCCTGTTTGTGATCTTTGTGATTTTGGAGTGGATGCGAGCACGAGCGGAAGAACGTGTGTTGTCAAAAACCTTCTCTGCGTACCGGTCGTACCAAACGCAAACCGGGATGTTCATCCCGCGTTGGCGAACCCTTCGGGAGGTGTTGCGCGGTGTTTGACTTGGAGCACGCGCTGCTCGGTGCGGCGACTTTGGGACTCGGGGGTGTCGCAGGCTATGGGGTGTGGCGAGACAAGGACAAGGTGGCTGCAGAACGAAAGCGGTACGAAGGGCAACCCCGAGCGCTGATCGCCCGAAGTCAACATCTCTACACCTTAGCGGATACGAGCCAGTGGATTGCACGGTTTTCTCACTTTCGCCGAACGAAAGCGGAGCGGCGCGACAAAGGTGCCATCTGGTTTCGGTTCCGCATCGAAAAGGGTGAGGACGGGGACGTGTGGTTCTGGCTCATCGTCCCCGAGGATCGCAAAAATGGTGTGGCGGGTACGTTGCCCCCGACGCTGGAGTGGCATGAGGTGCCGCCGGAGCGTAAGCCTCGGATTCGCTTAGACCCCAAGGTGCGGATGTTCGTGACCGCCCGACACCTGCTTCTGCCGTTTGCGCGCGAGGGAAAGCGAGATCCGCTGGTCACACTGCTTCGCGCCATGGGTAACAACATGGCCGTTGAGATTGCGTTTAGTCCTATCGACGAAAGCGAAGCCTTGCGACGGGTGAAGAAAGAGCATCAAAGGGCCGATCCAGAGCTTCGTGGGCGCGGGCAGGGGAATGTATGGGCGGATTTAGCAAGTCAATCCTTGGCGGAACTCGGTGCGGCGTTGACTGGGAAACCCGCGGGCAAAACCACCACAAACCGCCAGTCAGCCAAGCCCGTCGTGCTGCCGCATCAAAAGCGTCAGATCGGCGGGGTGGTCCGGCGCTACGACGAGTTGCGTGAATTGTTCCATGTCACCATCCAGTTCGAGGGGGACGAACCCTACCGGGCGAAGCCCTACTTTCAAGGCATGCTCGGCGCGCTCGTCGACCTGTCGGCCGAGAACCAACTCATGTCGTCCAGGCAAGCCAAGCCGTTCATCATGTCGGCGGAGGAACTGGCGCAAATCGTGCATGTGCCGTCTCCCGACGCATGGACGAAGATGCCCGTCATCCGCGAGCACGCGCAGACGCTCCGCGACGACGAATTCGCAGAAGGCGTGGCGATAGGCTATCTTCGCCATCCCACGCAGGCGTCACGGCTTGTGCGGATCCCGCATGCGCAATTCACTCGCCATTTCTTGATGACGGGTATGACAGGGGCTGGGAAATCAACGACACTCACGTTTTTGGGGCAATCTCTGATAGACGACTGGAAACAACAAACACCTGAAAACCCCAAACCTGGATTCACGCTTATTGACCCCGCGGCGGAAACGACGCTCATCTTTCTGTCACGCCTTCAGGCCGCGCTGCCGAAGGACAGCCCGCTTTGGAAAAAGGTCCATTACATCTCGTTCTCCAATCGCGACTATCCGGTGGCGCTGAATCTGTTGCAAGTCCTGACGACGGAGGCCATTGTGGCGACGTTGAGCAAGGCATACGGCGGTGGCGCGCGCATCGACGAGATCATTGACATGTGTGTGCAGGCGTTCAAGGAAGACGACGAAGTTCAGCACGTCCTCGCGGGCATGATCCCGATGTTGAAAGACGAGAACTGGCGGCTGCAGGTCTTGCGCCGTCTGAAATCGCCTTTGGTGCGCACGTATTGGGAGCAGACGTTCCCAGCGCAAGCCAAAAACCCGGACTACTACGCGCCGGTGGAACGCCGCCTGCGTCCGTTCGTAACAAGCAGCACGGCGCTCTATTTCGGCCAACCGGAGTACGCGCTGCCGATCCGCCAGTGGATGGACGAGGGCCACATCCTTCTGATTGACGTCAAAGCCCTCAGTGCGGAACTGATGAGCCTCATCATGGGCGGGCTCATTGAGCAGTATTACCACGTGGCTTTGACGAGGCCGGAAAGCACGTCGCTCACACACTTCTTGCTGGTCGACGAGTGCCACCGCGTCCAGACCGACATCATGGCAAAGATCATCGCCGAAACGCGCAAGTTCGGCTTGTCACTTGGGATGATCACGCAGTCGGTTGAGCAGTTTAGCGGCGAATTGAAAAAGGCGATCAAGGACGTACTTGGGAATTTCTTCTCGCTTCGCGTAGGAGCAGACAGCGCGCGGATCATGGCGGATTTGACCCAGGGGCATTTCACCCCGGAGTATCTGCGGGCGCTGCCGGACAACGTGGCGGCGGTGTATACGGTAGTGAGCGGTAAGGCGCAGTCCTGCGAAACGCAAGCGCCACCCCCGGATATCTACGAAGGATTTGCGCCCAACGCCCGCGTCGTCAATTTCTTCGACAAGCCCGCGCTCCGCAAGCGGTACGAGGAACTTCGTGCTTTCGGCTACGAATTGCAGAAAGAGTTGGGACGCCCTGCTCATGAAGCGGAAGAGCGGTTGAACTTCTATTTGGAACACGGATACTGGCCTGACGACGAAACGCAAATGTCCAAGTCGAAGCGCAGACAGTCAAGGGGTCTGAGCGCGCAAGATCTATACGGTTGACACGCCGTTCCGAGTGGAGCGGCGTGTTTGTCTTACATTCCACCGAGGAATTAAGGAAGGAATCCGTCATGTCCCAAGAACCACAGATTTGGCGTGCGAAGCCGTACACGCTGCACATCTACATTCGCGATCCAACGCTTGTCGCCTGGCTGGAGAGCTTGCCCAAACGCCAGCGTTCTCGGGCGATTGAGGCGGTGATGCGGCGTGGCTTGGAACATCCCGAAGTTGAACGCCCGAGTGTGGACATCGACGATTGGACCGAACGGGTGGCGGAAGCTGTGGTGAAGGCGTTCCAAGCACGAGGGTGGACGATGGCCGTACAACAGCCACAACCTTCAACCCCGCCGACCATCCCGCGTAATCCGGTGACGGCGTTCTTGCAGAGGTGGGATGTCGATTGATTCTGGAGTGGCGAAACAGCGAGTTTCCGCCGGAACAGAAGCTTTTAGGCGTGGTGTTTGATGCGGGTGTCATCCTGCGTTCGGATATCGTGTTCTTACTGGGTTGGAACGAAGGACTCCTAAGAAAATACGTCCATCGCGTCCGAAATCTTCATCCCGAGCCGCTCCTTCGTGGTGGATGGACGCTCAACCGCTCCTCCTACGCATATGTGCTCACAGAACCGGGCGTGCGATATGTCCATCAGATGCTGGGGATTGACGGGAAACCCGTAACGATGGATGCGCTGTGGAGCCACGCGCTGGGGCTGAACGCCATCTTGATGCGCTATTTGCGAAAGCACGGATTCGATGGTGTGCGATGGTTCAACACCCGTGAAGCCACGGATGAACTTTGGTTCTTGCGGAAACTTGCAACTGGCGCAACGGACACGGATTTGCGTGCCACGGCGATACGGCCGGATGCTGCGCTTCGCACATCCGGAGGGTTTTGGTGGATTGAATTCGACAATGCAACGGAAACGTCAAGGCAATTATGGCGTAAATACCAAATGTATATCACCAATCTCTCCGACCTGGACGAGTCCTTTCGTCATGTCGTATGGGTGACCAAGAACGAAGCACGGCAAAGGAGCATGGAAATGATTTGGTCCCAAATGCCGGAGAACCGTCTCTCTATGCGATTCTGTATCGAGGGTCAGGAAACGTTTGAAGAATGAAATACCGTTGAATCATTGTAAACCAACCATTGATTCGCTGGTAAATGATTGTGATCTATTGGCATGGATACAGCCGGGGTGATGCTTGATTGCGAACTGAATTTGTCTTGCTAGAATTCAACACCACCGTCTTGCTCGGCATTTTGGCGTTCTGCGCCCTCACCGACATCCTTTACCGCCGCGTGAGCGAAACGGGGCTTGGGGTCACGGCCCTTGCAATGCTCGCCGTGGACGGTACCGTCTTCCACGCCCGATGGTGGCTGCTCCTGTCACTCAGCCTTTGCGGCGTGAGTCTCGGTGCGTTGTGGTGGATGGTAGACCGCTCTCATGCCCTTGGGGATGCCGAGATGGTTGGAATGATGGGGATGGGGCTTGGGCCGTTGGCCCTGGTGCCTGTGTTTCTTGCACTCGTAGCGGCTCTGGTATCGCGCCCATTCTGGCCTGTTCTCGCTGGGTCCCGAGTGCAGAGCGAAGAACGACGCTTGGCGCCTCTCGGCGTCTATTTCTTTCTCGGCTTGGCAATGACTGTTCTGCTCTTTCTGGCGATTTTACGGCCATAACAGAAAGGAGGCAAGGCTTATGAAAGGATGGCGTTGGCGCAAAGCGGGACCGGACCACATGGTGCCGCGAATCATCCTCATTCTATCAGGGGTATTGCTTGCAAGCGCGGGTGCCACAGGTCTATGGGTGTTGTACGCCCATGGCGGCAATCGACAGGCGGTTGCGGCAGATAGCATGGCCGAGGAGCTGTGGGGTCAGCACATCCCGGCGTACACCGTGAGTGTGCAAAACGGCAACGGTTCCGTGCAACAGACGGGCATTGTGGGCATGCAAGTGTCGCTGTCTGCCAGTACACAACAGGCGCTGGTTGGGCAAAGTGTGACGTTGACCGCCACGGCGAGCGAGGACGTCAGCGGATATGAATTGGCCATCTACGATGTGACTTCTGGACAATGGGTCGGACAGGCGGTGACGAGCGGTACTCAGGCAACCGCAACCATTTCACAGACAAGTCCGGGCGCTCATCAATATGTCGCCTACATTGGAAGTCACGGCAACTCACCTGTCGGCGCCTCATCACCTGTGCAAGTCACTTGGAATGCGTTTCAAATGGATTTGCAAGCTTCTCCAAATACAAATGTGTTCCCCGGGCAGCCTGTCACGATCAGTGGGCAAGTCATGTCGAACGGATCGGGCGTACCTGGCCTTCTCGTATCCGTATCTGCAAACGGGGGCAGTGTGTCACCATCACAAGTTACAACGGACAATAACGGAAATTTCACGGCAACGTTTACGCCGTCGGCTGCTGGGACTTATACGATCACAGCTACCTGCCTTGGTCAGAGTGCATCCACTTCGGTGCAAGTTCGTCCTGCATTGTCGGTGTCGCTCCAAGCCAGCGCTTCCGATGTAAGCATCGGTCAAGATGTCACGCTGACGGCCACAGTAAACCAGGACGTGGCACCGTATGCACTCGACATCTTAGATGAAACCACGGGTCAGTGGGTGGCTGGACCGGTGACGAATGGAACCACCTTGACGGCAAACGTTTCGCAGTCGACACCGAGCACACACACGTATGTGGCCTTTGTTGGAAACGCCAATAGCACGTCCGGAACGCTTGCTCAGTCAACAGCGATCCATGTAACCTGGTATCCAATGTTAACTGTGGGATGGAACACATCGACGTGGCCGCCGTCCTTGACGATCACCGGATATGGGTTTGGGAATACCTCTCAAGTTACACCGGGGATGTTGATGATCGATGATCCGACGCAAGGATGGCGAGCGGGGCATCCTGGGGATGCGGTTCAGCCGCAAGTCCAATCTTGGACGAACACGGGGATTGTCGTATCAGGGTTTGCGGGCTATGGCCTCTCCGATCAGACCAATTGGACGGATGGGAATGGAAGCTGGGTCTTCCGACCTGGCGATCAACTGACCATCCAAGTGGTGAATCCGCAAACTGGGACCTCTCAAAGCACGAACGTGACGTATCCCACGTCGGCTTCGATGCCAACGGTCACAATCAACCCGATATCGCTTGCGCCGGGTGCACAGACCAACATCACGGGTCATGTGTCTTTCAATGGCCAGCCTTTGGCGAATCAAGTGGTGAATGTCGCTGTGTCCGCAGGAACACTTGGAGGCACAGCGTATGTGAACAACGCAAGCGAGCATTTCGTCACAACGGATGGCAATGGAGACTTCTCCATCCCATACACGGCACCGCAGCAGGCGGGTTCGGTGCAGGTCATCGTGATGGCTGACGGTGTGACGGTGACTCAAACGATCTCTGTAACGGCACCGCAGACCATCACCGTGTACAGCGGGGCTCCGTTGCCTACACCTACGCAAGACTTCTATTTCACAATTCCACCCACAGCAAACAACACGTGGACGCTGTACTTAGACATTTGGAATGCACCATCGTGGACCTATGTGTATCTGCGCAATCTATCGACGGGGCAAATCATTCAAGTTACGCCGACGATGGCTACGAATGATAACAGTTGTCCGAATTTCTGTTACGGGAATGCGTCTGGTGGATTTGGAAATACGACGCCCTACACCTATATGATTCCTGTGCCACTCACACCGGGTACGTGGGATCTCTACGATTCAGGGAGCAATGGATACATTTCATTGATTCAATTCGCACAAAACTAAGAGACGATCTGGTCCGATTCCCATATGCTTTGCCGCCCACGGGCGGCTTTTTTTGTGTTGCCTTACAGGTCTCGAACGAATGAAAGATCTTCTTGAAAAGGAGCGAGAGCTCGTGAACAAGGGTGAACTGGTGGCGGAAGTACAGGCAAGGGTGGGCTTACCCAAGTCTCAGGTGTTACAAGTGCTCAATACGTTCTGCGAGGTGACAACGGAACGATTGCAAGCGGGTGAAGAAGTGTCCTTACCGCCGCTTGGGAAATTCCAGTACGTGATGCGCTCCGCGCGTCGGCAACGGAATCCTCAGACCGGCGAGATGATCGACGTTCCCGAAAAGGCCACGGTGCGCTTTCGGCCATCCGGGGCTTTGAAGGGGCGTGTGAACTGATGCGCGGGTATTTGTCGCTTGGAGACCACCACGCGGAAGCATGGATTCGCGCCATGCTCCCGCAGGTGGAATGGGTGGAAGCACCACAGGGGGCGGAATGGGCATTGGTCACGCAGATTGCTGCCGCGAAAGCTGCGCTGCAAGCGCAGGTGCCCGTGAAATTGGTTGCGGGCACGCAGCGAATCGTAAAGAAGGCTCGGCAACTGGGTATCCCCGAGGAACGCATTCTCGCCGTGCCGATGCAGGATCGGCTCACCGCCTCGCAAGTTCTGGCGTTTCTACTGCGCGATTTCGAATCTCCCCCTGTGCGATGCAAGCCAGTGCCATTTCGGCTGCAAATCGTGTCAAGCCGCCAAGCGGGCGGGACGTTTATGGCTTGGAACCTGTTTCACGTCCTTGTGTCTCGCGGTGTGAAGGCGAAGCTCCTCAGCGCTTCCAGTGCAAGTCCACTCGCAACCTGGGTGTCACCACCTTATCGCGACATCGTCTTTGGCACGACGGAGACAGAAGGCGGCGAGGTCTGGGTCATCGATACATCGGACACGAACGTCGTCGTAGACGCGGATGCCGTGATTCTGGTGCAGGACTGCGATCCCGCCAAGGCGCTCCCCATCATGCGCGACGACAACTATTGGCTCGTCATCAACCGTGTGCCGATGGGCTTGGAGGTCGAATCGGCAGCCCATCTCATCGTCCCTGATTTTGGCGCGGCAGCTTATGAAGCCATGACGACAGGGGTGCCGGTGGCAGCTCAACACGCTTCCTTCGCATCGGCGCTCTGGGAACTATGGCTCGCCATGGACGAGGATGTACACGACATTCGGCTTGAGGTCGATCTTCAAGTGGCAAATCAAGAAGGGTCGCAGGAGGCGTTTCCCGATGAACAGAGAGCCTCTCGCGAGCACGAAGCCGAGGTGGTCGGCTTCGTGCTGGATGAATGAAGGGAGGTGGACACGTGCTGGCGCTTCTTTGTGCGAGCTCATCCGAAGAGATCCTGGCACAGTGTGAAGGGATTTTAGACCTGCGTCTTTTCACCACCATGTCCGAATTACGACGATACGCGGCCATAGGGGATGTGGAAGGGATCCTGATCGATGCGCGATTAGGCGTAACCACCGCCATTCGCGAACGGCTACCCCAGATTCCGATTTTCGAATTCACCTTACCATTTGACCTGTCGGCGGTGATGCGGTGGACGGAGCAGATGCGCAGCCAACGGACGAGCGAAAACTCGCAGCCCGTCGCTACGATGGAGAACGTCGAAGTTGCGCCGTCCGCCACACCTTCGTCGTTGCCGCCGATCCAGGAGGCTAAGCCGCCGTATGCAACCGTAACCCTGAACGCAGTTGAAGGATTTCGACACACCGTGACGCCTGGGGTTCGTCGGCGAACTGTGCCTGTCATCATGCTGGACAGTCCCAAAGGGGGTGCGGGGCGCTCGACGCTCGGTGCGCACACGGCATATTATGCCGCGTTGCGTGGCAAACGTGTGGCGGTGATTGACCTCGACATGAACGGTGACATCGCACAAAAGTTTGGGTTCGCAGATGCTCCAGATGTCCGGGGATGGCGAGGTCGTTCGGTGGAAGAAGCCGTTCGAGACGGGATCTGTCTGGTTCATGAGTCCAGTGTGCACATCTTCCCATCGCCGCAAAGCCCGGAAGTCGTCTTGCAAGATCCGACAGATGCGGAGTATCTCTTGAATCTGTGTCTTGAAGAGATGGACGTCGTTCTGTTGGACATGCCACAAGGATGGACACCGATCCATCAAGCGGTACTGCCCTATACGACGCAAGTGCTTTTTGTGGTGGTGCCTGCGGTCGATCAACTCGCTCGGATCCAGGAGCATGCTGACAAGCTTGTGTTTGCGGGGTTGTCGAACCATGAAGTGGCACCCATCCTGAACAAAGCCAAAAGGGTTCGGGCCGATGAGCGCGCGATGCAACACTATCTGTTGCCGTTTTCGATCCGCTCGGTGGTGCCGTTCGATCCGACGATTGACAAACGCGGAGGCGTGAATGGCAAACGGATCGTTCAGGCCATGCGGCCATTTTGGGACGAAGTGCTGGGATGGTCTGCAACGCGAGAGAGGCGGCGGTGGTTTGGATTCCTGCGCAAGGCATGATTGCCCTACAACCTGCGCAGAGTCAGAGGAGGTGCGCTCATGGTCATCGGCGTGGATCTCGGCTATGGATGGGTCAAGGCGACGAATGGCGAACGTTCGAATCGGTTTCCGGCGCTTGTGGGTGAGGCGCATGAACTTCTCTTGTCCGACCTGTTTGGCGTGCCGGAATACGACGTCCACATCGATACGCCTTTTGGAAGCCGCCGCGTCTTTGTGGGTGAGTTGGCTCGCCAAGAAAGCCAAGCGGCTTGGAACCTTGCAACGAAGAAGTTTGAGGATACGGACACCGAGGCGTTGTGGCTCACGGCATTGGCGCTTTTCGCAAGGGACGGCGAACCGCTGGATGTCGTGACGGGATTACCGCTTGCACATTACGAGGCACAACGGGCAGCGCTTCGAGAGCGGCTCCTTTCGCTGCGCGGACGTGTCACAATTCAAGGCCGAATCGTGGAAGTGGAAGCGCGAAGCGTGCGGGTCATTCCTCAAGCGATGGGAGCGATGATTGCAAGTCTCTTGGATCCGGCGACGTTGGAACTGCGTAACCCGGCATGGACGGAACACGGTGGATACCTACTCTTGGTGGATGTGGGGACGCGAACGACGGGGTTTGTCACGTTTGAGACGCAGCCGGAATTGCGCCTCATGAACCGCTTGTCAGACTCCGTGGACGTGGGCGTCCATGACCTGTATGTGGCGTTGGCAAGCGTGTTTCGGCAGCGGACCGGCGAGACACCGCCTTTGTCCGACGGCCTGTATGACGAATTGTACGCGCGCGGTGAAGTGTTCTATGGCGGGCACACCGTGTCGGTCGAGCCGGAGCGGTCGCGGCACATCGAGCGGATGGGTGGACTTATCGTTCGACGAATCCAAGAGCACCTGGGCGCGGAGGCTTTGAAGCGCGTACACACCGTGTTTGTCGCAGGTGGCGGGTACCGAATCGTCCAAACGACGCTGCAACGGATGTTTCCACGGGTCGTCGTGGTGCCCAATCCCCAAATGGCCAATGCGGAAGGCTATCGCCTTTATGGGTTGACGCGCGCCGAGAGCGGGAGGTGATGGCCGTGTCTTTGCGTAAACAGCCCATTGTACGTTTGATGGATCGGTCGACCTACGGCCATGAGATCCTGTTGGCGCATCCGAAAGATACCTTGGGAGTCATGGCCGATGCGGGCTTGTTGGTCGATCTGGATCGGTACATTGTCGAAACAGCTCTGCATCTGGCGCGAACCCAGCAAACCAGGGTGTTCGTCATCGTCACGGCGGAGCTTTTGGCAACACAACATTTACCTTTTGCCCCAGACGATGATTTGACGGGACTTGTCCTTGAAATCACCGAACGCAGCCGCCTCGACATCGAGGCGGTCGCTTCGTATTTGGCACCCTACCGAGAACATGGATTGCAGATTGCTTTAGATGATTTTGGTAATGGCTTCAATGGATTACCACGGTGGACAACGTTGCGACCGGATTTTGTGAAAGTTCGCCTGTCGAGCGGAATGGAGTTCTTTCTCCCCTTGATCATGGACGCTGCGGCGCAGCTCGAGGCGGAGCTTGTGGTTGAAAGAGTTGAAACCCATGAACAGGATATGTGGCTCAAGAAGTTGGGTCGTGACGTACGGACAGGGGTTCTTCTACGGGCGACCGGTCCCGATGGAGGGAGGCGCAGCATGAGGAGCGTGGGTTTCGCAGGATTTGCGAAAAGTTTCTTGGCATGGAACTTGGCCGGAGTCGTGCCGCACTGTGTGATTTACGCAGACCCTCGATCGCCCTATCGCGTATGGAATCGGCGTATGCTCGTGGTCGAACGATGGGCTGACGTCAAACGAATGCATCCTGAACCCGAATGGGTTTGCATCGACCATGAGGAAGCAGAAGTGACGCCGGACATTGTGATCTACGGTGTAACCCCTGACCTTGCACGCATCGAAACTGCGCTCGGGGCCAAACAGCAAAGCTTACGTCCCATCTTGTTTGTGCTCATCGGGTATGAGGAGGCAGGGGTTCCGTGGCTATTTCCGCCAG
This sequence comes from Alicyclobacillus sendaiensis NBRC 100866, assembly GCF_001552675.1. Taxonomy (GTDB): domain Bacteria; phylum Bacillota; class Bacilli; order Alicyclobacillales; family Alicyclobacillaceae; genus Alicyclobacillus; species Alicyclobacillus sendaiensis. The sequence continues at coordinate 10,341 of NZ_BCRQ01000037.1, read as the reverse complement.
CGTTCCAGCCAACCATCGTCGTGCCGTGGGACATGCGTCAGGCGACATCTCCGTTGGTCGGCGAGCCGTTGACTCGTCGCGATCCGGTATGGAGGGCAAAGTTCGAGCAACTGTGGGAGGCGATACAGCATGTGGCTGGTATTTGACCATGATCCGGTGCGCGGCGAGCGACTGAAACGCTATTTGGAACGTCAGGGCATCGCGGTTCATGTGGTCTCCAATGAGGATGCTATGCCGGGTCATACCCGGTCGTTCACGCTTGCCTTGTTTCTCGACACATGGAACGAAGCGACCGTGCGTCGAGTGAAAGAACAATTGGGACTATCGGTTCTCTACTGCACCATCGACACAATCACGCGTGAACGATATGCGGAACTGTGCCAAGCGGGCTATGACGACGTCGTGCCGTATCCTCCGGCACCGGACTACGTACGGCATTGGGAACGCAAAGCGGACGAGGAACAGGGCAGGGTGACACTGGAATCTCTCGTGAGTCGACCGCGGAAATCGTCGTACACCGATTTTCGTGAGACAAAACCATTTGAACATCTCAGCATCGCGCCTAGACGTGCCAAGGTCATCTGTGTGACCGGCGTGAAAGGCGGCGTGGGAAAGACGACGCTCTCGGCGCTCATGGCCAGTGCACTGATGGTCAAGGGCAGACGCGTGGTCTTGGCGGAGCTTGATCCCAATGGAAATCTGGCCGGACTCTTTCGGACAGACCGCACGGTGACCGCGGATCGATTTGAGACCTTGCCAGATGCGCTCACAGATCCGGAGCTTGAGCAGAACATGATGCGTACAGCGGGCGGATGGTGGCTCATTCCGAAAGGTGAGCGTCCGTTGGGGCTGAGCCGCGACGGCGCAGAGCGCTTAATCCATCTTACTGGGCAGTACGCGGATTACGTGGTGCTCGATACCCATGCCAGCCAACTGATCTCGACTGTGGTGGCACTGCAGGAAGCGGACGTCGTCTTGGGCGTCACGACGACCGATCGAACCACGTGGACGGACTTGCGACCGTTTTTGCAACAAGGTGAGCGTCCTGCGTACTTGATTCTGAACCGCGTTCGGGAACGGCCTCGACGCGCCGCGGACATCGTCGCTTTCCTGGGACGGGAAATCGGCTATCGCGTGGTCGGCGTCGTACGTGAAGATGATGGGATGTACAAGCGTGTTCAACAAGGATTGGCGCCGATGGGTTCACGCAAGACGAACGCGGAGATTCAACGCATTCTGCGCGCGGTGAGCGTTCTTGATACGTCAACGAAGTCCAAATGAGGGGTGAAACCATGAAGCGAAGTGCGTTTCTCTTAACGGGTGTTGGATTGGCGGTCATTGCAGGCGGGCTGTTTGCCGTGGGATACAAACTGACGACAGACACGGTGCCTGTCATCACGGCAAAGACCTATATCCCGGCGGATACCCCGGTCAACCCTTCAGAGCTTGGGACGGAACAAGTGCCAAGAATGTTTGCGCGACAGATGGGAGCTATCACGAGCGGGCAGTCGCTTGCCGGGCACTATTTGTCGGTGTCTGTGGTGCCAGGCGAGCCCATCACGATGGGCATGGTGGCGACGGCCAGTGATTTGGAGGCCCTGGTCACGCAATATGCCGCAGCCCATCATGTGAGCGGCGTGCTCGTCGATTACGCCGCGAACTCGGCGCTCGCCAACGCCGTGCAGCCTGGGCAAGACATTGCGCTCGCCATCAATCCTTCTGGGCAGAACGCCACGCCCCAACTCTATCCGGTGCATGTGTTGGCCGTGTCGGCGCCGCAGCAGCAAAACAACTCGCCGCTTTCCATCAACAACAATAGTTCCAATAAGACACTCTATCTCTTTGTTCCGACAAGCGAGTATGACCAGATCGCGCAAGCCATTCTATCCGGTTCGGCGCGTGTGGTATTTTTGCCGAATAACTCGGCAGGCACCGTTTCTGTACCGAACGCAACATCCACTCCTCAATCTGTTCCAAAAGTGACCATGCCCAAAGCGAACAAACATTGATGCCATGCAACCGCCCTTCTTTATGAGGGGCGGTTCGTTTTTGAGTCTGCGACCAAAGGAGTGTGATCAAAATGAGCATCACGGAGATTGAACGCGCGCAACGCGAAATGGAACAAACGCTGCGGGGCGAGCCCCAGATCGACCGCCTCGCCCAAGAAGCAGAACCGTATTACCAACGCCTGATGGCGGAGATTCGTCGTCGGAACGAGTGGTGGCGAGCCCTGCCGCCGCGCCGTTCAGCGTATGCGTATCTCGGCCGCCTTGCGGGCGAAATCGGAGTGCCGCACGCCTACCGGGAGTACGTCATCACCATGGCGCTGAATGATATGTACTCGTACGGCAAGATCCAGCGCCTCATCGATGATCCGCTTGTGTCCGACATCCAAATCTATGGCGACTTCGGGACGTTCTACATCAAGGCCGGGAAACGTTACGAGTCCACCGAGGGGCGCATGACGAACGAGGAACTCTATGCGTTCGTACAAAAGAAGCTGTCGGGCACGAACTATCACTTTGACCTCTCCAAACCGTCTTGCGATGCCATCCTGCCGGACGGATACCGCATGCACGTCGTCGGCGGACCCGCAGGGTGGACCCTTCCCGAGGATGAAGATGGAAGACGCCTAGAGCGGGACTGCCTCATTGTGACGATCCGCAAGCCGCTCCGCAACTTCACCCTGGAGGAACTGTGTCAGCTTCACACGTTTGACGAGACGATTTTGCACTTCTTCGAATGGATGCAACGGCTTGCGCGGCCCTTCCTCGTGGTGGGAGGCACGGGGTCGTCCAAATCGACGCTGATGGCGGCGCTCCTAGGGCTTGTGCCGCCAGATCGGATCTCGGGCATCATCGAAGAGATGCCGGAACTTCAACCCTTATGTGCACGCGCGGCACGGCTCTATGAGCGTGCGCCAAATGCCGAGGGTAAAGGTGCGGTCACCATGGACCAACAAGTCGTGAATACGTTGCGCATGCAGTTCGACAACGTGTATATCGGTGAAATTCGCACGTCGCCTGTGACGTGGGAATTCTTCCAGGCTGCGTCGACCGTGACGTATCAGACCGCAAGCACATTCCATGTTCGTGGTTGGCCGGACACAGCGGCGGCGCTCCGAAGGCTCGCCGCGCTGCTCTCGAGCCACGAATCCAGGCCAACGACCACGATGGTGGGCGATCTCATCACCATGGGCGTCCGGCACATCATCGGCATGATGTCGGTGCCGGAGAAGGGCGGGAAACGCGTGGTCGAGATCTCGGAAATTCTGCCGTACGAACCGCAGGAACGCCGCATTCCTTACATCGTGATTGCGCAATGGGAGCCAAAGACGGACACGTGGCGCTTCCATGGCATCACTGAGGCCATGGCGCACGAGGCCGATGTCCAGGGTTACGTTATTTCGGGACTGCCGGTTCAAGCTAATCCAGAAATCCGATACGTTTATCTCTGAGATTCGGGAGGGAAGCACGTGATCGGGCAACTGATCGGCGTGTTCATCGGGCTTTCGCTCTTGTGTTTCTTCATGGAGGCCGACCTTCGGAAAGCGCATCAAGAATCGTTGTGGCTTGCGTCCATACGCGAACGTTATCGCCCTGTAAAAAGGCGGATTCCAGCACTGGAACGCCTGGCTTATGAAATGCGGGAAGGCGGTGTAAAGCCGGGATGGTTCTTGACTTGGGCCGCGACCGGTTTTTTGCTCGGTTCAGTGGTCATCTCGTTTGCAGAAGAGTCGGTGCTGTTTGGTGTGCTCGTAAGCTTAGCCGCATCGGTCGCAGGCGCGATTGGATGGATTCGGTATCGATATCGCAAGCGTAAGCGAGCACTCTTCGATGCACTCGTGCGCGAAGCGCTACCGATTGCGATCACGACATTGCGTGCGACAAACCGTTTGGAAGCGGCGTTCGAAGATGTGGCACGCATTGCACGAGACAAGCACCTGAAAACAGAGTTTGATATGCTGGCGAAAACCTGGCGTGGACTTCGGGTTACCCCGGAACAGGCGCTGATGCTCGCAGCGTCGCGGTGGGAGATTGAAGAGATGGTACAACTTGCGAAGGCGACAGAGGAAGCTACCAAGTATCATGCGGATTTGGCAGAGCTCTGGCTCAAGTACCGAGAACAAATCGAACGGGATGAGGACAAGCGTCGGAAACTTCGGGCCAAAACACTCGCAGGGCGTAGAAACGGCCTCATCTATGCAGGGATCGTCGTGTCGATGTTCGGCCTCGCCTATCCGCGTGTTCAACGATACATGACCCCTCTGGCTCACACGGGTTTTTGGTTGGTTCTCTTCCTCATGCTGACGTGCACCTGGATAATCTGGCGCACAGGAGAAGTGATCGAAGTATGATGGCGAGTCCGGATGTGGAGGAATCCTTCAAACTCCAACCAAGAAGTTTAAAATCCGAACGACTCACACGGCATTATACGGTCACCGTGAAAAACGGCGTGGCGGTTTTGCATCACACGCCGTCTTCATGGTGGCCTTGGTATTGGATGGACAAAGACAAGTTTCAGCGAGAACGCCTGCGGGCGTACCGAAAACTGGCGCAGAGCGGTCGGACGGACATCCGCGAAGTGCGCGGGTACAGTCTCTGGATCGACTACACGCGAGACGGCTTCCAGCAACACGAAGAACCGGTGCAGTTCTGGCGAGACCAGATGGGTCTCATCTTTCTCTGGCTTTATAACGTCTACAACTGGCGCGTGAAGCGCATTCCGAAGCTCATGCGCTTGCTTCAGCGGGACACCGTGTATGTGGCGACGATGGACTGGGAAACGTTTGTCGAGCGATTTGGATGAATTGCCTTCCACCCCTCCTAGCGATGAAGGAGGGGTTTTTGTATGACTACCTGCGCCGTTTGCTCCAAACGTCTGACGAACCCGGTCTCGGTTTCTCGCGGCACCGGACCCGTCTGCGCCAAGCACGTGGCCGAGTTCATTGCCATGATCTCGGCTCAGACCGCCGAACGCATTCGCCAGTCGTGGGCGAGGCATCGCGACGAAATGGTCGGCGTGAACGAGATGGCCATCGCGAACGCGAAGGCCCGGTTCCTGGCGAGGATTCGTCGACAACCGACGGTGCCGACATACACCGGCATGATCGCAGACCAATTCAGCAGGACGCGTGAACGGGAAGAGGTGCTTGAGTTCCACCACTTCGCCGACGCCGCCGTGCAGGTGCACTCCGAGTCGGGCCGCGAGTACGTCGTCACCACTGACCGCACTGGCGCCGTGGCTGTCGCGTGTTCGTGTCCGGATCATCAGCATCGGCATCGGGTGTGCCGGCACATGGAGGGCTACAACCGATTCGCCGCCGAACGCCGGATGGCCGAGCAGTCCGAAGCCGAGCGCGTCGCGGAAGCAATGAGGACCGAAGCAAGCTCTGAGGTGCCGCTTGAGACCACGAGCCGCGTATCCGCCGCGCCGACGATCCTGACCCATATCGTCGACGGCGAGGTCGCATGGGACCACGAGCGCGACCGCGCGCTCTACGCCTGGCACGAGCTGCACCGCCACGACGGCGTGTACATGAGCCGGGACGACGCACGGTGGCAAGCGTTTCGTGACCATGCTCGGACGCTTGAGGGGCTGGGAGAGTACGAGACGGTGAACGTGCTGGATGGGTCGGATCTGACCTTCGGGATCGAACTCGAGTTAGAGAACGTCAATCGCGACGAACTGGCGCGCGAACTATACGCTTACGGATTCTCAACGCAACGGAACCAACAATCGTACAGCACTCGTGTGAATGAATCGACAGGGTGGGTTGTCAAATATGACGGCAGTCTAGATGATGGCGGTGAGGTTGTCTCGCCACCACTGCGTGACACACCGGAAACATGGGAAACACTGCGCAAAATCACAGAGATCGCGCAAAACTTGGGTGCTAAAACAGACCGGCACACCGGCCTGCACATTCATATGAGCCACTCGATCCTCGACGACCGGGGGTATCGTTGGCAACGGCTTGCGCGTTACATGTACTGGTTTGGCAACGAGTACTACAAGATGGGCGCGGCGAGCGACCGTCATTCCGTCACCGAACACCGCGGTTTGCGTTACGCGGGACCGTTGCGCCTGCGCGACCTTCGTCAACTGCGCCGCAATGACACCGCGATGTCGGCTTCGCGCAAGTTGATTGGCTATCGCTGGCACGAAGACCGATACAAGATCGTCAACACGGCCAAGTTCGTGGAGCACAACGTCCCAACGGTGGAATTCCGATACCCCAATGGCTCATTGGACCCGATCATCATCCAGCGCCAGATCCAGTTGGCGAACGCCACGGTGATGCAGGCAGCGTATCTGCGCAAACACATGCCTGGCGCTGAGCGTCTTCCGGCGCTTTTCCGCAGCGACAGTTCAGATGCGCTGGCCGAAGGAGCGGAAGGACGCTTCCGCCAGTTCCTCGATACGCTCGGGAGCGACCGTCTGCGTCGCATCGCGACAGGGTTATGGGTCCGAGGCGAAATTCCTCTCTTTTATCAAGAACAAACACATGTTGACAGCAGAGGGTGACAGAAGTATACTCGACTCAAATCAAGATGGAGATTCCAATCAAGGCAAAAGGAGGGCGGTGCGGATGATCTACTTTGCCTATGGAAGTTGCATGAACGAGCGTGACTTCCGGCGGACGTGTCCGGCCGCCCAGATGCTCTATGACGACGCGATTTTGTTCGGGCATCGGCTCGCGTTCAACGGCTACTCCGAGGCTCGGCGCGGCGGCGTGGCGAACATCGTCCCGGCGCGCGGTCACACGGTGCATGGGGTGTTGTGGTGGGTTCCGGACCGAGAGGTTAAACGACTGGATCGCCGCGAAGGCGCGCCGCATGTCTATCGCCGTCTCCTCGTGTTCGTCCGGTGCGCTGGGGAATGGGAAGAAGCCGAAGCGTATTTTCTCGTTCATCCGTTGACCTATGAGATCGCACCGTCGGATGAGTACGCGCAGCTCATTCTCGACGGCATTGTCAATCCAGCCTATCGGCGTCGCGTAGAACAACACATTGCTCGGTTAAGGGAGGAAGGCACGTATGGAACAGCAGTTACAGCCTAACGCGGAGGCGTTGATGCAGCGGATCATGGACGGCACGTTCGACACTGCTTGGCGGGCGAAGTTCTGGACGCCGCTCAGGGAAGGCGAGGTCCCCACGAAGGAGTACATGGTCAAGTTCCTCGATCGCGAGGCGGCGGAGACGCATTGTCCGGTGGGGATCCTGACCTATGTCATGGACTACCCGTTCTTCGACACGGATGACGAGATCACGAAGGCCTTGATGCGGCTTGAGATCGTCAAGCCCCTGCATCACGACATGACGATGGTGGGGATCCGTTCGAAGATCGTGTACGGACCAGTGCTGATCCTCGACAACACGCAGCCGCCGCCCTATGCAGACCCGGAGGAAGCCGAGGAATACGAGGAGATGGAGTGGAGCGACGAAGAAGTCGAGTGGAACATCTTCAACGACCGGACGCTCATCCAGTCCTTGATCCGAAATGGTGCGCTGATTGTGATGGAACGGGCGGATGTGCACGTCCTGCGCGGCGACGCAGCGCTGCGGGAGGTCAAAGAGGGGCATTGCGGGAGCTGCCGTTACTGGCGGGACGGGCTCTGCACGGCGTACTATCAGCGCACGAGTGAAAACGCGCCCATTGGTCGCTCGTGTACAGACTTCTATCCTCAGCTCGAAAAGGAAAAGTCACCTGCGGATCGATACGTGCTGTTGGAGGCCGACGACATCTACGTCCCGCCTTACACGGCGAATGCGCTGTTTGAGGCGGACGGCACCGAGACAGCGTGGCTCAAGGAACTGAAACAGGAGATCCGCGACAAGGGTCTGAAGACGGACTGAGGTGAGAGGTTGTGTTTCATCACTATCACTCGTATTCACACTATGCGTATCACCCGTTGCTCCACGAGTTCGGGCGCTCCATCGTGCACGGGTTCGGTTGGGGCATCGGCTGGCAATTGGCGCGGCATTTGCCGTTTGCGCTATTGCTTCTCATAGTTGTCGTGTTAGGTGTAGGATGGATGATCATGAGGCGTCGATATTGAGGGGGAGGATGACGGATGCTTGTGACAGGGTACGTTCGGAAGGTCGATCATCTCGGTCGACTCGTGATCCCGAAGCGCCTGCGGAAGGACTTGGCCATTGGGCAAGATGATTCGATCGAGATCTACGTGGAAGGCGACACCGTCGTTCTGAGCAAGTACGAGCCCAAATGCGTGTTCTGCGGCGAGAAAGCCGAGAAGGTCTTTCACGAGCGAGCCGTCTGCGCGGCGTGCTTGGAGGAGTTGAAGACGAAGAGCAAAGTGAGCTGAGGCCCGCGGGTGAAGCGGGCCCTTCAATATCGCACGGCTTCCTCAACCTTGGCCATCCGCTCAAGCGGAACCTGGACGGAGGAGCCTTCCGCTGAACGCAGATACAGCCTCGAATCCTTTACGAACGGCACGCCCTCAAGAACCTTGTCTCCAAGCTTGCTTTTAAGGGTGATCCGAATCGGGGTCTCCGCTTCAATCGCTTCGCCGATGAGAACGGAGATCTCGTGCCACTCCGCTTCGGTGAAACCGTTGATGCGCGGTTCGGGGTCTTCGACGACAGTGGTCTGCTTCTTTTTGGGCATGACGTTCCCTCCCAAAAGAAGAGTGACTTTTGAGAAAATCATACCGTAGTCGGACTCAAAATGCAAACATGTGTTCGTATATCAGGTGCGCTTTCGCTCAAGATACTCCAAGTGTTGCTGACCCACATTTCGCGCCCGTTTTTCTGGCTTGTGTTCATTTTCGACAGGAATTTTGATCCCACACGGGGAATTGGATAGAGCGTCGTATCTTCGTGCGGGAGGCTTTCCAGTTGTTCGGTCCAGTTCGCTCGTATGTCATGGGGCCCGCTCCCGTTTTAGCCAGACTGATCGATGAGTTGGAGTGGGTAGAGATCATCGACGAATTCGTGCCACGTCCGGATAGCAAACTCTCCGTCGGGCTGCGTACCAAGGCGTTGCTGGTTAATATCGGCACGAACCGCGAGGCCCTCTACCGAGTGGAGGAGTTCTACGCGCAACGGGATGTGGAAGTCCTGCTTGGAAGCGGCGTCTCCGCAGACGATCTCCATGATGACACTTTGGCCCGGGCTCTGGATGCCTTGTACGACGCGGGTCTCGAGGCATTATACGCGCGTATCGCCCTACACACGCTGCGCAGACTCCGAGTGCTCAGCGATTCCAACGAACTCATCCCCATCCATGCGGATACCACGTCGCTCTCTGTGACAGGTGAGTACCTGGACCAAACAGCGTTTCGCATTGACCGGGGATTCTCCAAGGACCACCGGCCTGATCTCAAACAAATTGTGTTTGGACTTTGCACCGTCCATGGTCTGGGGCTATGCGCGAACGTCAACCCTGGGAACTTGGACGATCACACATGGAATTTCGAGAACATCCAGCAACTCCTGAGCCAGCTCGATGAGGAGACGCGAAAGAGAAGCGTCTACGTCGCGGACGCGGCGTTGGTGACGAAGGACAACCTTGAGCTTTTGGCGGAGGAAGACATCCATTTCATCTCACGACTGCCGGGGACGTATAAGCTGTCCGAGGACCTGAAGAGAGCGGCATGGGAGAAAGAAAACAGCTGGAAAGAAGTCGGTCGGCTCGCTGAGGCGGAAGACAGCGCTCATTACAGGATCCAGGCCTTCCGTCGCACGCTGTACGGGCGAACGTATCGATTCGTGGTGGTGCGCTCCTCCAGCCTTGATACCCGGAAGGAGCGCAAGCTCGAAGAGGTGCTCAAGCGTGAGAAGGCTGCGCTGGAGAAAGCGGCCAAGGCGATGAACCAAAACGTCTACAGTTGTGAACAAGATGCGCAGATGGCCATGCAGACCTTCATGCACGAACACCGTGCCACTTTGCATCCCATCTCGGCCCGCATATGTGCCGAGCAGGTGCAGGCAAAACGCGCGCGCCGCGGCCGCCCGCGCAAAGATGACCCGCCACCGCCGGTGCATACACAGTACCGTGTGGAAGTGGCGATCTTGCCGCCTTCTGAGGAGCGAGTTCAGCAGTGGCGAGAGAAGGAAGCGACGTTTGTCCTCATCACCGACATCCGCGATGATCAGCGCGTGTCAGATGAACAGATCCTCCGCCTGTATAAGGAACAACACGAGGTGGAAGCGCGTTTCCGGTATCTGAAAAGCCCGTATCACGTGGGGCCCATCTACCTGCATAAGCCGACACGGGTGAAAGCGTTCGGTTTCGTCATGCTGTTATCCCTGCTCTTGTATAGCGTATTGGGATATCTCATCCGAGAGAAGATGAAGCGGGAAACGGAACCCCTAA
>NZ_BCRQ01000036.1 GCF_001552675.1 Alicyclobacillus sendaiensis NBRC 100866 | reverse complement strand
AGGGCGATGGGTGTGAACGGCAAAAATCGCCGTCCGACGGACCGCGAGGACAAGCCACCGGCCGAAGTCCGCGCCAAGCGCAAACATCCGGTGCTTGGCCACGCGTTTCGGGCCGTGCTTCTCGCCGCGGGCAGCGCTTGCGGTTTCGGAGTGGCCTTCGGCGTCGGCTACGTGGCTTCGATGCTTCGCGGCCTCCCGAACGTGAGCGCCGCGACGTTCACCAATAACAGCGCGGCTTCAGTGGTGTACGACGATCAGGGCCGCGTCATCGGCCAATTCGCCGGCGACGGCGATCGCCAGCCCATCGCGTCCATCCATCAGGTGTCTCCCTACCTCGTGCAGGCGTTCGTCGCCGCCGAGGACAAGACGTTCTTCACCAACATCGGCGTCAATCCCATGGCCATGGGACGAGCCTTCCTGCAGGATCTGCTGGGCCATCGGATTGAGTCGGGCGCGAGCACCATCACGCAGCAGACCGTCAAGCTCGCGGTCTTCCCGGAACAACAACGGACTTTGAAGAGAAAAATTCAGGAAATTGCACTCGCGCTCGAGGTCTCTCACGTGCTCAGCAAAGATGAAATCCTGACGGACTACATGAATTGGGTCTACATGGGCCGCATGGGCACCGATACCGTGTACGGGGTGAAGCGGGCCTCGGAGATCCTGTTCGGGAAGGAGCCGGACCAGCTCACGCTGGCACAGGCCGCCCTGCTCGCGGCTCTGCCCAACAACCCGTCCTACTTTTCGCCCTACCAGTTCCCGCAGCACGCGCTTATGCGGCAGCACTACATCCTGGATCAGATGTTGGCCAATCACATGATCTCCAAGGCGGAGTATGACGCTGCGTATCGTGAGAACGTGCTGAAAACGCTCAAACCGCCGCCGATGAGCGGCCTCCCGGCTCATCCGTATCTGCTCCTCGACGAGATCAAGCCCCTCGTCATTCAGGATCTCGTGCGCGCGGGGATTTACGACAACGCGCAGGAAGCGGAGTCGGCTCTGCCGGTGGCGGGGCTCAAAATCTACACCACCATCGATTTGCCCATGCAGGAGGACGTCGAACGCGTTTTGAGCGCCAACCAGTTGTTCGCAGGCACGGACAAAACGTACCGGCTGCCGAACGGCAAGACGGCGACGGATCTCTACGAGGCCGGCTTCGCCATCGTGGACAATCACACCGGCGCGGTGCTCGCCGTCGGCGGCGGCCGCGATTATGTCCGCGACGCGATCGATCACGCCGACCTCCCGCGGCAGCCCGGTTCGTCCATCAAGCCGATCCTCGACTACGGCCCGGCCATCGACACTGGTCTCCTCACGGCCGCGTCCGAGATGTACGACGCGCCGACGCGTTTCCCCGGGGCCGCGGGGCAGCCGCCGTATGAGCCGCATGACAACGAACCCGGCTTCGCAGGTCTCATGACGGCCCGCGTCGCGCTGTACGAGTCGCGGAACGTTCCTGCCATCGACGTGTTGTCCGTGCTCACGCCGCAGGTGGGGTTCTCCTACCTCAGCAAGATGGGCCTCGGGCCGGGAGCCACCACCTGGCTCGGCCAGCCCACCGTCGTCGCCGACGACGAGCATCACCTGGCGGCGGCCATCGGCGGACTGGACAACGGCGTCACCGTTCTTCAGATGACGAGCGCGTATTCGACGTTCGCGAATCAAGGCGTGTGGCACCAGAGTTACCTCATCCGCCAGATCACGGACGAATCAGGCCGCGTGTTGTACCAGGTCGATCCGGCCACGGATCAAGTGTTTACCCCGCAGACGGCGTACATCATCACCAACATGCTGCACGACGTCGTGTACCATCCTGGTGGCACCGCAACGGCCATCGGCGCGCGCTTCCCGGGCCAGTTCATCTCTGGGAAGACCGGCACCACGGATTCTCTGGGGGACGGCTGGTTTATCGGCTACACGCAGGATTACACTGCGGGCATCTGGATGGGGTACAACAACCATGAGCCCATCGATTCATCCAATTATAACCTGAAGTTCACGCTCTGGAGCGACATCATGGCACCCATTCTGGCGTCGCACCCCGCCAAGGCGCCATGGCCCGTTCCGCCCGGCATTGTGTTCCGCACGGTGTCGTCGACAAGCGGCCTTCTGCCGACGCCGCTGTCCAAGGCGTTTGGAGGCACAGAGACGGATCCGTTCGTGCAAGGGACCGAGCCCACATCGTACGACGACGTCGCCGTGGAAGCCAAATACACGGTCGTGGGCGGGAAGAAAGTGCTCGCGACCACGCGCACGCCGCCCGCAGACGTCCAGGTGGGCACGTTCATCAAGCTGCCCACCTCACGCATCGTGGACTGGGCGCACAAAATTCCGAACGGCGTGACGGCCGACACGCCCTATCTTCTCCCGTCGGCCCTCGATCCTCGGGGCGGCACGCCGCTCGACGCCGGTACAGCACCGGACATGCTCAATCCGTCTCAACTTCAACCTCCCACGGGCCTGTTCGGGTATTACGATGGCGCAGAGGTGCGGCTCGGATGGAACGGCGTCCCCGGCGCCACGCAGTATGCCATCTACCGCTCGACCGGCGTGGACCAGCCGTATCAACAGATCGGCACGAGCGGATCGACGAGCTTCGTCGATCCGGCGCCCCCGCAAGGTGCGTCGGTGGTGTATTACAAAGTCATCGCCGAGTCCAACGTGTCCTTGTCCCCTCCGTCCCGGGCCATCGCCGTGCCGCTCCTCTCACCGGGCGAGATCGGCGAGAATCCGAGCGCCAACGCGGATACCACCAACGCATCCAACGCGAACCGCGCGTGGGCTGGCGGGTCGGGCATGCCGTGACTCGCGGCGCGTCACGTCCGCACGTGGACAACCGTCGCGCCGTCGCCTCCCTCCCCCGGCCCCGCCGGCGCACTGGATTTCACGTGCGGGTGATCGCGCAAGTAGCGGCGAATGGCGTTTCGTAGCGCGCCCGTGCCCTTGCCGTGGATGATGACGACGCGCGAAATGCCCGCGACGACGGCGTCGTCCAGATACTTGTCGATCCGGCTGAGCGCATCGTCCACCGTCTCACCGCGCACATCGAGCTCCATCCGCACGTCTTTCGCGCTTCCGATGCGGGTCACCGAAGGGGCTGCCACGCGCTCTGCATCGCCGACGACTTCCAGGTCGCGGGCGTCAACCTTCATGCGCATGGCGCCCAATTGCACCACGGCCGCTCGGCCGTCCTGCGCGACTTCCACCACGTCGCCCTTTTGCCCCAAGGACAACACGCGCACGCGCTGGCCGGGTCGAACCTCGGCATGACCGCGCCTCCGCGCTGTCGCGCGCTTCTCCTCCGGCTCCGCAGCCTCCAATCGCTTCCTCAACTCGACGAGTTCGTGGTCCTTGACCACGGCTTTGTCCCGCAGGCTTCGAATCTCCCGAATGACGGCGTCGGCTTCGCGCCGCGCCTGTTCAATGACCTCCCGCGCTTCGCGCGCGGCCTTCTCCCGCATGGCGTCCTTCGAAGCGTCCCATGCGGCCTTCTCCCGCGCGAGGTGCGCCTGTTGGTCGCGCGCCTCCTGGAGCGCCCGCTCGGCCTCGTCCCTCATCCGCTCCGCCGCCCGGCTTGCGGACTCGAGCTTGCCGATGAGTTCTTCCACGTGGATGTCGGATTCAGCCACGTGCGATCTCGCCCGCTCGAGGATCTCCTTCGGCATCCCGAGCCGTTCCGCAATGGCGAGCGCGTTCGATCGGCCTGGCACGCCCATGAGCAGGCGGTACGTCGGCCGCAGCGTCTCCACGTCAAACTCCATGCTGGCGTTTTGGGCCGCAGGGTTGCGGAAGGCGTAGCCCTTGAGCTCGGCGTAATGCGTCGTGGCCACCACGCGCGCGCCGACGGACGCGAGGTGATCCAGGATGGCGATGGCGAGCGCGGAGCCCTCGGCCGGATCGGTCCCTGCCCCGAGCTCGTCCAACAGCACGAGGCTGTCGGGCGTCACGCGCTCGAGCATGTCGATGATCCGGCGCATGTGCGAGGAGAACGTGGACAGATTCTGCTCGATGCTCTGCTCGTCTCCGATGTCGACGAACACGTGGCGGCAGAAGCCGATGTCGCTCTCCCGCTTCGTCGGCAAAAACAGCCCGGACATGCCCATCAGCGTGAGCAGGCCGATGGTCTTCAACGTGACCGTCTTCCCGCCCGTGTTCGGCCCCGTGATGATGAGCAGGCGAAACCGATCCCCGAGTTCGACGTCAATCGGCACGGCGTCTCCTCGAAGCTTCGGATGCCGCGCGCCGTGAAGCCGCCACACGCCCTCCGTGAGCCGCGGCCGCTTTCCATCCACGCGACGCGCATACGCCGCCTTGGCGAAGAGAAAGTCCATCTCCCCCGCCACGTCCAAATCGCGCAGGAACTCGTCCGCCACCTGCGCCACGGCCGCCGCCAGCTGATAGAGAAGACGCTCCACCTCCCGCTCCTCGAGCACTTCCAGCTCGCGCACCCGTTCGCTCAACTCCACGACGGCGCGCGGCTCGATGAAGACGGTCGATCCCGACGCCGAAACGTCGCGCACCATCCCGGGAATCTGGCTCTTGTGCTCCACGCGCACCGGCAAGCAATAGTGATCCCCGCGCATCGCAATCACGGGCTCCTGCAGATATTTGGCCTGCGTGCGCAGCAAACGTTCCAGGACGGCGCGGATCTCGGCTTCCCGACGCCGCCGCTCGTCGCGCAGGCGGAGGAGCGTGGGGCTCGCGTGATCGATCACCTGGCCATCCTCGTCCACCACCTGGCGGATCTCCTGCTCGGTTCTGCGCAGATCGACCATCGGCGCGACAGCGCTCGCCAACAGGGGAAAGTCGCCGCCTTCGGCGGCTCGCTCCACGAACTGCCGCATCGCCCGCATCCCGGCGATGCACCGGGCCAGGCGATTGGCCTCGTCGGCCGTGATGGTGCCCCCGCGGCGCGCTCGCTCCACCACCTCTTGCAGGGGCTCGATCCCGGCGAAAGGCGGCGCCCCGACGCGATACAGCATGCGAACGGCCTCATCCAAGCGCGCGAGTTCCGCTTCCGCCTCGGCGCGCCCGGCGAAAGGCACCATGGCGCTCGCGCGCGCCTGCCCGAGCGAGGTCTGCGCACACTGGGCGATCTCGCCGCGCACATCGTCGTATTCCAGCGCGTCTAGCGCGCGTTGGTCCATATCCCGCACTCCTATACACCGGAATCCAAATTTCCCACTGATCTTACCACATAGGGTGGCGTCTCCCGAACGATGCTATAGCTCAGAAAGGGGGATGTCCATGAACGTGCTTGGCCACATCGTCCGATTCATCGTGTCCGCTCTCGTGCTCCTGTTCGTGGGCCACATTGTGCCTGGGTTCCAAGTGATGGGCTTTTGGCACGCCATTCTCGCGGCCATCGTCATCACGCTGCTCGGCATGGCGATGGAGGCCATCTTCGGCCGCCGCATCTCGCCCTATGGCCGTGGCATCATCGGGTTCATCAGCGGCGCGATCGTCATCTACGTCGCGCAGCTCTTCGTCCCCGGCATGCACGCGAGCATCCTCGGCGCCCTGTTGGCGTCGCTCGTCATCGGGATCATCGACCTGTTCGTCCCGACGACCCTGCGCGACAGTCGACACGAGGAGTGAAGCCTGGGCGGATGACGCGGGGCGCAGGACGTATCGCCTGCGCCCCCATCATGCGCTCGCCTTCTCTTTCCCTGGCAGGACGGCCGCGATCCACGCTGCCACAGCGTGATCCACGGCGCGGCTGTCGAGCGCCCGACAAATGGCGGACCTCTCCACCTGCGTCTCCACGGCTGGAGTTCTCACGTACGGCAACACCAGCGCGATCACGTACACAAACACGGCGGACAGGAGCAGACCCGCGAGGAGACCCGCCAGTCGATTCAGCGAAGAAAGCACCGGCAGGCTGAACAGCGCGTCGACGAGTCCGGCCGCATACCGCACCATGAGAAACACGACCAAAAACACGGCGGCGAAGGAGATGGCGCCCGACAGGTTGCCGAGCACGAACGAGGCCAGCGGCGACGATGGCGCCCAGGAAGGAAGCCCCAAGTGCGCGATGGCGGGGGCGACATACGGCCTCGCCCAATACGACACGAGGTATGCGATCACGCCGCCAGCCAACCGCATGACCTGTCGAACCAACCCGAGGCGATACCCGTTCACGGCGCCGAGCAGGAGGACCGCCGCCAGGGCGAGATCGAGCGCGTCCCACGTCACGACGACGAACGGCCTCCCGTCTGCTCTTCGAGCAGGGCCAGCAACTCCTTGTAATCCTTGCGCAACTGGTACAGCTCGTCGGCCAAGTTGAGCGCGGCCAGCACGGCGATGCGCCGCTCATCCATGTAGGAGGCCGTGGCGGCAATCTCGTTCATCGTCTGGTCCACCATTTTGGCGACTTCCTGGATTCGCTCCTCCGGACTCGTCCCGCGCACCGTGTATTCGACGCCATGGATGACCACCTTCACGCGATTGACCTTTGCGCCTTCTTGGTTGTTGTCCATCCATGTCCCGCCTCCATCATGGCAGCGCAAGAACGGCCGCCGGAATCCTTTCGTACAACAATTCTCGCCGAGGTCTCGATCTCCTGCTTGTCGCGCTGGTCCGTCACGAACGAAGCTTCGCCCCGAACGCCGTCTCCCAAGCCCGAAGCACCGCCTTCACCGCGTCGTCGATCTCGGCGTCCGTCAGCGTCCGCTCGTCGCGCTGGAACCACAGCGCGATGGCGAGGCTCTTGTGCCCTTCGGGGACGCCGACGCCTGTGTACACGTCGAACACGCGGACCATGCGCAGAACGCCGCGCTCGCTGAGCGTCCGCCGCGCCTCATCGACGAGCGCCTGCGACTCAACGCCGAGCGGCACGACGACGGCGAGATCGCGGCGGCTCGCAGGGTGGCGCGGGATGGAATGGACGCGCACCTCCGACGAGGCGAGCGGGAACAAGCGGCCGAGATCAAACTCCGCGTACACCGCCCGTCCGACTTCGTAGCGGTCGCCCACATCGGGATGGAGCTCGCCCACGGTCCCGACCATCACGCCGCCGACCTCTATCGACGCCTGGCGGCCGGGATGGAGATACGCGTGGTGGCTGACCCGATAGGCCACCTGGATGCCAAGCCGCGCGAGGAGCGCGTCGCACACGCCCTTCGCGTCGTAGAAGTCGTAGGGGCGCGGGCGCTCGAACGGATGGCCTTCGCGCTCGCCGAACCACAGCATGCCGAGGACAGCGCGCTCCTCCGGCAGCGCGTCCTGCGGCCACGAGGCCGCCAGAAACACCTTTCCCACCTCAAAGATGGCGCCGCCCGACACCTGATGCGCGAGGTTGTAGCGCGCGACCTCCGCGAGGCTTGGCAACAGGTGGCGGCGCAGCGTGCGGCGGTCGTCGGACATGGGTCGGAGGAGCGGCACAGCCACCCCGCTCGGCGCGACCGGAGCCTCGGCCTCGGGCGACGTGAGCGCGTACGTCCTCACTTCGCAAAGCCCCCAATCCACAAGCGCACGCCTCACCTTGCGCACCAGCTTGAGGTCATCCGACGACTCCGGCGCTTCCACCGGCAGCCGCATGGACGTCGCGGGGATGTGGTGGTACCCGTAGAGCCGAGCAACTTCCTCGTACAAATCGGCCGGCAGCTGCACATCCGACCGGCGCGCCGGTACCTCCACGCGCCACTCGTCCTCACCCCGCGCCACGCCGAAGCCGAGAGACTCGAAACACGCGTACATCTCGTCCTCGGGCACGTCCACGCCCAGGAAGCGCGCACAAGCCCGCGGCGAGAAGGAGATGACCGTCGGCTTCGGCGCATCCGCCTCGGCGGGAACGCGTCGCGGCGCGCCGACAGGATGCGATCCGGCCAGTTGCACGAGGAGCTCGGTCGCCCGATGGAGCGCGTTGGAGACGGCCGCCGGATCGACGCCCTTTTCAAAGCGCTGCTGAGCCTCGGAGCGAAGGGACAAGGCCTGGCCCGTCCTGCGAATGGAGGCGCCGTCAAACCTCGCGGACTCGAGCGCGATGCGCCGCGTCGATGGGGTGATCTCACTGTTCTCCCCGCCCATCACGCCCGCGAGTCCGATGGCCTTTTCCGGATCGGCAATCACGATCATATCCGGCGTGAGGGCGCGCTCCTGCCCGTCCAGCGTCACAAGGCGCTCCCCCTCGCGCGCCTGGCGCACGACGATGGTCCCGTGCGCAATGGCGTCGGCGTCAAACGCATGCAGGGGCTGACCCCACTCGAGCATCACGTAGTTCGTCACGTCGACGACGAGATCGATCGAGCGGACGCCCATGGCCAAAAGCCGCATCTTCATCCAGAGCGGCGTCTCGCGCACAGCGATCCCTTCGAGCACCTGAGCCTCGTACCGGGGGCATCGCGGCGTCTCCAGGCGCACCTCGATGGGACATTCGCCGCTCGCACCTGGCCCTGGGACGGACGCGGGAAAGCGGTGCGGCCGACGCAGGATGGCCGAAAGCTCGTGCACCAGGCCGCGAATGGACAGGCAATCACTGCGGTTGGGCGTGAGGTCGAGATCGAACACCACGTCGTCCAGGTGAAGATGCGGGACCACGTCCTCGCCGAGCGGCAAGTCCTCCGGAAGGATGAGGAGTCCTTCCACGTCGCGCTTCGGCAAGTACCGCGTCTCGATGCCGAGCTCGTCCGCCGAACAGAGCATGCCGTGCGACGACACGCCGCGGAACTCGGCAATCCGGATCTCCACTCCGCCGGGCAGGCGAGCACCGGGCAGCGCAACCGGCACCACGAGCCCCGCCGCGGCATTGGGCGCCCCGCAGACGATCTCCAGCTTCTCCCCTCGGCCCACGTCCACCTGGCAGATCTTGAGCCGATCCGCCTGAGGGTGCGGCCGCACCTCCAGGATCTTGCCGATCACGACCCTCTCCACGCCGCGATTCAACGGTTCCACCGCGTCCACGGCAAGTCCCGCGCTCGTGAGACGATCCGCGAGTTCCGCCGGCGACAGATCCGCGAGATCGAGATATTCGGCCAGCCATTTGTACGAAGCTCTCACATTGCCACTCCCTTATCGGCACGCGTCAGGCGTGACGGAACTGTCGTAAGAAGCGCAGGTCGTTCTGGTACAGCATGCGAATGTCGGAAATCCCGTACCGAAGCATGGCGATGCGCTCGGCGCCGAGGCCAAAGGCGAACCCGGTATACCGCGAGCTGTCGTAGCCCGACATGTCGAGCACGCGCGGGTGGACCATCCCCGCGCCGAGGATTTCGATCCAGCCGGTCCCCTTGCACATCCGGCAACCGGCACCCCCGCACGATACGCAGACGAGATCCACCTCGCAGCTCGGTTCCGTGAACGGGAAGTAGCTCGGGCGCAGGCGAACCCGCTGCGAAGGGCCAAACAGCGCTTTGGCAAACGCCTCAAGCGTCCCTTTCAGATCCGACATGCGAATGCCCTCGTCCACAACGAGCCCTTCGATCTGAGTGAACTGGTGCGAGTGCGTCGCGTCGTCCTCGTCGCGGCGATAGACGCGGCCCGGAACGATGACCCGAATCGGCGTCCGCCCTCGCATGCGCTCCATGGTCCGCACCTGCATGGGCGACGTGTGCGTCCGAAGCAGCCACTCGTCCGTCAGATAAAACGTGTCCTGCATGTCGCGCGCAGGGTGGTCTTTGGGAATGTTGAGTAGTTCAAAGTTGTAATGGTCCGTCTCCACCTCGGGACCCTCCACGACGGAGAACCCGAGGCTCGTAAAGATGTCCTCAATGTCCTCAATCACGCGCGAGATGGGGTGCACCGCGCCGAGCGGCACGTCCCGCCCCGGCAGCGTGACATCGATTCGCTCGCGCTCGAGCCGGAGAGCCTTCTCCTTCGCCTCGATCTCGGCCTGCCGCGCCCGCCACGCCTGTTCAAGCTCCTGGCGCACGCGATTCAGCGCCTCGCCGAGCACGCGCCGATCGTCAGGGGAAAGCCCACCCATTTGCCTCGACATCTGACCGAGGGCACTTTTTTTCCCAAGGACCTCCACCCGCCATTCGTTCAGCGCCTTCGAGTCCGAGGCGAGCGCAAGCGACGCCAGCGCCTCGCCGCGGATGGCCTCCAGCTCATGTCTCCAGGTGTCGCTCAACCCGTCATCCTCCTCACGCCGCTCATCGAGCCGCCTGACCTCACAATACAAAGAAGCAACTCGTCTGTCCGACGAATTGCTCCGCGCCATCTGGGTAAGCGCCGTGGTGGTTTCTTCAACCCAGCCATATCGTAACATTGACCGGCCGCCCGCCTCAGGGCAGCCGCCAACGTTCAAAGGAGGCGCATGCGCATGTACGGGATTTTCGGCGGTTACACGCAATGGGCAGTGGTGTTTCTGATCATCTTCGTGCTCTTCTTCCTGCTCGTTCCCGCTTACGGCGCCGTGGCAACGGCCACAAACACGGCCCCGGCTGTCGTCTACTGATCCTCATGGCGCCAGGGAAGTCAACCGCTGCCCCTGGCGCTTTCCGTATCTGCCCAAATCCCGCACGCTTCGACCCACTGAAGCGCTCGCGCCACCTCATCCACCACAATATTCACGTGGCCCATTTTGCGATCCCGCTTTGCCTCGGCTTTGCCGTACAGATGCACCTTCACGCAGGACGGAAGGCCGCTCATCTGCGCGAGCAAGGGATTGACGTGCTGCCCGAGGACATTGACCATCACCACGGGCGAATACAGCGTCACGTCGCCGAGCGGCAGGTTACAGATGGCGCGCACATGCTGCTCAAATTGGCTCGTCGCGCACGCATCGAGCGTGTAATGCCCCGAGTTGTGCGGGCGAGGTGCGAGTTCGTTGATCAGGATCTCGCCGCCTTGGGTGACGAACATCTCCACCGCAATCAGGCCGATGACGCCGAGCGCTTCGGCAACCTGCCGGGCGACGTCCACGGCTCGCGCCATCACGTCCTCCGGGTACCGCGCCGGTACGATGGACATGTGCAGAATATGCCGCTTGTGAATGTTCTCCGCCGGCGGAAAGGCCCGCACCTCGCCGCGCCGGTTGCGCGCGACAATCACGGACAGCTCGCCTTCAAACGGCACGTACGCCTCCGCAATCAGCGGCTGGTCGTCAAAACCCGCGGCTCGGTGATGGTCGATGGCTCGAGCCCATTCCTGCGCGTACCGCTCCACATCCGCGCGCGATTGGACCATCCATTGGCCCTTGCCGTCGTACCCTCCCCGACACGTTTTGACCACCATCCGCCCGCCGAATCGTTGAAGCGCCTCGTCGAGATCGCCCACGGATGAAATCGGCGCGAAAGGCGTGACCGGCAGGCCGCGTTGCGCGAGGGTCGATTTTTCCCGCACCCGGTGTTGGCAAATGGCCAACAGCTCGCTGCCCTGCGGCACGTCGCACGTCTCCGCGAGCGCGCCAGCGACAGCCGCGCTCACGTTTTCAAACTCGTAGGTGACGAGATCGCACTGCGCCGCGAGCCTGCGCGCCGCGTCCACGTCGTCGTACGCCGCGATCACCTGACCGTCTGCGACCTGGGCCGCGGGCGCGTCGGGCGTGGGATCCAGCACGCGAAATCGGTACCCCATGTGCCGTCCCGCCAGGGCCATCATACGGCCCAACTGGCCGC
Source organism: Alicyclobacillus sendaiensis NBRC 100866 (assembly GCF_001552675.1). Taxonomy (GTDB): domain Bacteria; phylum Bacillota; class Bacilli; order Alicyclobacillales; family Alicyclobacillaceae; genus Alicyclobacillus; species Alicyclobacillus sendaiensis. The sequence continues at coordinate 16,756 of NZ_BCRQ01000036.1, read as the reverse complement.
CGCCCAGGATGCCGATGGTGGCAGGCGGCAGGACGGCGTCAATGGGCTGTGCCGGCTGTATCTGCACCCGGATCGCCCCCCTGAAGGACCTGGTCGCGAATGGACGCTTGACGCGCCTCCAATCGAGCGGCGATCTCGGCGTCCGTCACCGCGAGGATGCGCGCGGCCATGAGGCCCGCGTTGACCGCCCCCGCGCGGCCGATGGCCATGGTGGCCACTGGCACGCCGCCGGGCATCTGCACGATGGACAACAGCGAATCGAGGCCGCCGAGCGCAGAGGTCTGCACCGGCACGCCAATCACGGGTAAGGTCGTCTTGGACGCCACCATGCCGGGCAGATGGGCGGCGCCCCCCGCCCCGGCAATGATGACCTGAATGCCGCGATCTCGCGCCGACGCCGCGTATTCGAACATGAAATCCGGCGTCCTGTGCGCCGAGACGACCTTGCGCTCGTGCGGGATCCCGAGCTCGTCCAACACGGCGCACGCGTGGCGCATCGTCTCCCAGTCGCTCTGGCTGCCCATGATCACGCCGACGCGCGGCTTGGCCATATGCACCCTCCTCGCGCCCGCTCCATCAGGCGAGCGTCACGTCCTTGCACAGATACACGTCCTGAATGAGATTCAACAGCTTCACGCCCTCGGCCATCGGGCGCTGGAACGCCTTGCGGCCGGAGATGAGCCCCATGCCGCCCGCGCGCTTGTTGATCACGGCCGTGCGCACGGCCTCGGCGAAGTCGTTCTCCCCCGACGCGCCGCCGGAGCTGATGAGCCCAATCTTGCCCATAAAGCCGTTGGCCACCTGGTAACGAGCGAGATCGATAGGGTGATCGCTCGTGAGCTCCGAATACACGCGCTTGTCGATCTTGCCGTAGCTCGACTGACCCATGTTCAGCGCCTGGTAGCCGCCGTTGACCTCCGGGAGCTTCTGCTTCACGATATCCGCTTCGATGGTCACGCCGAGGTGATTGGCCTGGCCCGTCAGATCGGCCGCCGTGTGGTAGTCGACCCCGTCCTTGACAAACGCGGGATTGCGCAGATAGCACCAGAGCACGGTGAACATGCCGAGCTCGTGCGCCAACTGGAACGCCTCGCTGACCTCCTGGATCTGGCGCGTCGACTCCGGCGAGCCGAAGTAGATGGTCGCGCCGACCCCGGCCGCTCCCAGATCCCACGCCTGCTTGACCGACGCAAACATGATCTGATCGTACTTATTCGGGTAGGTCAGGAGCTCGTTGTGATTGAGCTTAACAATATAAGGAATTTTATGTGCATATTTGCGGCTGGTCAAGCCCAGGACGCCGAGCGTCGACGCCACCGCGTTGCACCCGCCCTCGATGGCGAGCTTGACGATGTTCTCCGGATCAAAGTAGTCAGGATTCTTGGCGAACGACGCGCCCGCCGAGTGCTCGATGCCCTGATCCACGGGCAGGATGGACACGTATCCCGTCCCCGCCAGCCGCCCGGACGACAGCAACCACTGCAACGAGCGCAGGACCTGATTGTTCCGGTTGGAATACAGAAACACATCGTCCACAGTCGTCGGCGACGGCGGCGTCAGACGCTCCTTCGGAATCGTCTTGCACTCGTGATTCAGCAGATAGTCCGCTTCAGCGCCCAGATATTCGCGAATTTTTTCGATCACGCAATCGACCCCCTGGCGTTGGTTGGGTGCCCCATTGCAGAGCCCCCCACTTAGTTGGATAGAATCTCGGCCAACTCGCAAAGTTCCTGCGAAGGCTGGCGCACGGACGCGAACACCTCGTCAAATGGCACCGCCACGAGCGCCCCATTCTGCGTGGCGGCCATGACCGCGGTCTCGCCTTTGAGGAGGAGTTCGACTGCGAAGGCGCCCAAGCGGCTGGCCAGGACGCGATCGGCCACCGACGGCGCGCCGCCGCGCTGTACGTGCCCAAGCACGGTCACGCGCGTATCAAACCCCGTCTTTTCCTCGATGTAATGTCCGACGTCCACCGCGCGGGCGGCGCCTTCCGCCACGACGATGATGGAGTGTTTCTTGCCGCGGGCCACGCCCCGCTGCAGCTTCGCCACCACATCCTCGAGGCTGAACGGGACCTCGGGGATGAGCACGCTCTCGGCGCCGCCCGCCAGCCCGGCCGCGAGCGCGATATGCCCGGCGTGCCGACCCATGACCTCAATGACATACGTCCGCTCGTGCGACGTGGCCGTGTCGCGAATTTTGTCGATGGCCTGAATCACCGTCTGCACAGCCGTGTCAAAGCCGATGTTCGCGTCGCAGGCGCCGATGTCGTTGTCGATGGTGCAGGGCACGCCGACGGTCGGAATGCCCAGTTCGCTCAGGCGCTTGGCGCCTCGAAACGAGCCGTCTCCTCCGAGCACCACGAGACCCTCGATCCCGGCCTCGACGAGCCGCTCATACCCGCGCCTCTGCCCCTCTTCGGTCATGAACTCCTTGCAACGCGCCGTAAACAGGCAGGTGCCGCCGCGCTGGATGATGTCGCCGACGGATTCGATGGGCATCGGCCGGAAATCCCCGTCCAGCAAGCCCGCATACCCCCTGCGAATGCCGACGACCTCCAGCCCGCGGTAGATGGCCGTGCGGACCACGGCGCGGATGGCCGCGTTCATGCCAGGCGCGTCGCCCCCGCTCGTCAAAACGCCTATCTTTTGAATGGCCAACACCCCCAACGAGGACACCTTCATGGTAGACGACGATCGCGATTTGCGCAATGAACGGCACTCGAGTGCCGCGCCATCGCTCAGCCGGTGTTGCGCAACCCCGCGGCGATGCCGTTGATGGTTTGCAGCGCGTCGGCCAATTCCGCCTCTCGCTCGTCGGGCGAGAGGTCGTCCCGGCGCAGATCGGCCAGGAGACGCACCTGGAAAAACGACAGCGGATCGACGTACGGATTGCGAAGCGAAATCGACTCCCGAATCACCGGCCGGTTGTCGAGAAGCTGCGCATAGCCCGTGATGTCGAGCACGGCGCGCTCCGTCCTGGCGTACTCCTCCTCAATCAGCGGAAAGACCGCCTGTCCCGCGGCCCCCGCCAACTGCGCGTACTCCCGAGCCACCAGCATATCGGCCTTGGAGAGGGCCATCTGCAGGTTGTCCACGAGCGTGCGGAAGAACGGCCACACCTCGTACATGCGGCGCAGGTCTTCAAGCGCGCGGGGATCTTCTCGCATCAGGGCCTCCATGGCGCTGCCGAAGCCGTACCAGGCCGGGAGCAGATGGCGGCTCTGCGTCCACGAGAACACCCACGGGATGGCGCGCAGATCCTCGATGCGCGCCGACTGCGAACGCCGCGACGGCCTCGACCCAATGTTCATCTTGCCGATCTCGTCAATCGGCGTCGCGCGGTGGAAATACTCCAGGAAGGCGGGATGCTCGAAGACCAGCTTCCGGTAGGCGCGAAAGCTGATTTCCGACGCCCTGTCCAACAGCTGAAACCAGCGCGGATGCCGCTGCGCCCACTCCTCGCTGTCCTCGCGCGTGGCGCCCACCAGCACAGCCGCCGCCGACGATTCGAGCGACCGTTCGGCAATCCCCGGGTGTCCGTACCGCTGCGAGATGACCTCGCCCTGCTCCGTGATCTTGACGTGCCCTCGCAGCGCTTCCGTGGGCTGCGCAAGAATGCTCTGCTCCACCGGACCGCCCCCGCGGCCCAGCGCGCCGCCGCGTCCATGGAAGAACTTGATGCGCACGCCGTAGGCTTCCGCCAGGCGAATGAGGTGCTTCTGGGCCATGTACAGCGACCAGTTCGCGGTGAGGTAGCCGCCATCCTTGTTGCTGTCGGAATACCCGAGCATGATTTCCTGCTGCCAGCCGCGCATCTCCAGGTGACGCCGGTACACGGGATTTTCAAACAGCGACCGCATGATGTGAGCGGCGGACTCCAGATCTTCGATGGTCTCAAACAGCGGAACGACGTTCAACTCGCTCTTCGGGGGCGCCTTCGGCCCGTCCGGCCAGCCAAACAGGCCGGACTCCTTCGCCAAGAGCAACACCTCGAGGAGATCGCTCGCGCCTTGTGTCATGGAGATGAGATAGTCCTGCACGCAGCGAGGTCCAAACGTCTCGTGACCGCGCCGCACGCAGTCGAGGACCGCGAGCGCCTCGGTGGTGAGATCGGAGTACACATGGTACGGATTGCGGATAGGGCGCGGCGACGCGAGGCATTCGGACAGGACGCGCACCCGCGCTTCTTCGCCGAGCGACGCGTAGTCGTCGACAAGCCCCGCCGTCTGCAGAAGCTCCGCCACGGCCTGCTCGTGCACGCCGGAGTGTTGACGGATGTCGAGCGTGACCATGTGGAAACCGAAGATGCGAAGCTGCAGCAAAAACGGCCGCAGCCACGCGTCCACCATGCGCTGGCCCCGGTGATGCGCGAGCGATCTCGCCATCCGCTCGACGTCCTCCATCATCTCCTCGGGCGACGCGTAATCCGGGCCATCCACCTGCTCGCCGTGCAGGCGGCGCCGCGTATTCGCGAGCCGCTCCAGCATCCGGTTGATGAGCGCCCGGTACGGCTCGTCGTTCTCACCCTCGAGCGACGCCAGCAGATCCTCGTCCGCACCCGCTCGGTCCACCGACACACTCAGGTCCCGCCCGAGTTCTCGCAACTTTTGCTCATATTTGTTGAGGGCGAGATCGCAATGAAGGACGAGCGTCTGCCACGTGATGTCGGACGTGACGTTCGGATTGCCGTCGCGATCGCCTCCCATCCAGGAGCCGAAGCGAATCAGCGGGGGGAGTTCGAGAAGCTGACGGCCAAACTGCTCCTCGACGGCCTGTTCAAGCTTTTGATGCACGCGAGGCAGGACGTCAAACAGGATCTGATCCAGAAAGTACAGCCCGTTTCGGACCTCATCCAGGACGGTGATGCGCTGCTTGCGCACGGACCGGGTCTGCCACAGGGCGACGATCTCCGTCCGAATCCGCTCGCGCAGCACGTCGAGCTCTCGCGGTGTCTTGCGCGGATCGTCCATTTCCTCGAGGTAGGCGGCAATCTTCGTGTGCTTGTCGAGCACCGTGCGGCGAAGCGCCTCCGTGGGATGCGCGGTGAGCACGAGCTCGATCCCGACCTCCCGAAGCAGGGCCTCGATGTCGTCTGCGGTCATGCCGCGATGCGCAAGGGTGCGCATCGCCTCGCGAAACGAACCGCGCAGAACCTGTTGCGAGCGATCATAGTCTCGGTGCCGGCGAAGCCGGTGGTTCTGCTCGGCGAGGTTGACGAGCTGGAAGTACACCGAAAACGCGTGTATGACGTCGTTTCGGTGCTCCGGTTCCACGGCGGACACGGCCTGCTGCAGCGCCGCGCGCGTTTCCGGCGATGGCTGGGCGCGAAAAGCCTTGGCAGCGAGGCGAATGGATTCGACGTGATCGAACACCCGCTGGCCGCACTGCTCGACCAGCACTTCTCCCAACAAATCCCCGAGGACGCGTATGTCCCGGTGCAAGGGCGCGTCGTTCGCCAACGAGATACCTCCTGTCCTCTCCACTCCGTGGGTCGATTTTCTCTATCGTTCCCGTATCAGGTTACAACGGGCCGAAGCTTCGCGCAACGAACGCTCGTCCCAAAACTGAGAAACTTCGCCCTAGACGAGAAAACGGCCAATGAGAGATTGCAGGTCTTGGGCTCGCGCGCTGAGCGACGCGGCCGTCGAGGCGATTTCCTGCATCGAACTCGCCTGTTGCTGAGAAGCGGCCACCACACTCTCCGACTCCCGGGCCGCCTGTTGCGCCAGCTCGACCACGACGGCCATATCCCGGGACATGTGGTCGGCCTCTGCGACGATGGTTTTCGTAGCATCCGCGACCTCTTCCACGATGAGCGCCCGGAGGTTTCCGACGAGGTCGTTCCAGACGCGCGCGAAGTCTTCGATCTCGTCGCGAGTGCGCACGTCGACGGGCTGAACGCGCAGATCTCGCTGCGACACCGTTTGGCGCGAGCAGGTAGAGCGCCGCGTCGTTGTCCGCCGTCGCGATGCCCTAGTCAAACTGGCGAATGAGGTTGAGCACCGTATCGGCCTGCTCGAGCTTGCTGACGGACTGGTGCAGTTGGCTCACCAGCACGCCGTTCACAACGCCGAGGGCGACGAGGAGGAGGGTGACGAGGCCGGTATTCACGAGGAACTTTTGGCGGATGCTGAGCGTCGGCAACCGATCCACAAACCGCTGACCGAGCCTGCGAAGGCGCGTGTCTCCGCGCGCTCCAATGTCGTCATAGGTGGGCATGGCGGACCCCCAACCGAACAATTCGTCGACGCCGGCAGACCGATGTCCAGCGCGACGTCAAGCCTCGCCCACCTATTCGGGATGGCCGGTAAAATTCCTCTCCGCCCACGACACGATTCAGGCCCGACGCCGCTCGCGCCGGGCCTGACGTCTACCCTCACTCGAACGTATCGCGCGACAGCAGTTCCGCGAGGGTCTCCACCGCCCGCTCTGCGTCGCTCCCCTCGGCCTGCAGCGTGACCGATTCGCCGCGGGCGATGGCCATTGACATCACGCCGAGGACGCTCTTCGCGTCGACGAAGTGACCGTTCTTCCCGATGCGAATCTGGCTGGAAAACGACGACGCCCGCTTGACAAACTCCGCCGCTGGCCGCGCCGCGAGCCCCTGAGGAAGGTTGACGGTCAAGACCTTTTCCACCATCTCATCAACACCTCGATATCACACCATAGCTTCTTGACGTTCACCCGCAGGACCTGCGGCGAAGCCGATGGACTCCTCCGTCTCCGCGTCGAAAATGTGGATTTTGTTCAAGTCCACCGCGAGCTTGACCGAGCTCCCGACGTGGTAGACGTGGCGCGGGTTCACGCGCGAGACGATCGTGTTCGGCCCAATGCTTGTGTGCAGGTAGACCTCGGAGCCCATGTGTTCCACGACTTCCACCTGTATCTGGATCACCGAGTCAAGATAGGTGGTCATGAACACTTCCTCATCGTGCAGGTCTTCCGGCCGCACGCCGAGCACAACCGGCTTGCCGATGGCCCCCGAGGCCTTCAGCACGCCATAGCGCCCCTCCGGCAGGCGCAGCGAAATCGAGGGCGCGCGGAAGTAAAACGCGTCGCCGTCCTGCACAATCTCGCCACGAATAAAGTTCATGGCGGGAGACCCGATGAATCCTGCCACAAACATGTTCTTCGGCTGCGAGTACACGACCTGCGGCGTATCCGCCTGCTGGATGACGCCGTCGCGCATGACCACGATGCGATCGCCCATCGTCATGGCTTCCGTCTGATCATGTGTAACGTAAATGACGGTCGTTTGCAACCGCTGATGCAGCTTCCGGATCTCCGCGCGCATCTGCACGCGCAACTTCGCGTCCAGGTTCGACAGCGGCTCGTCCATGAGGAACACCTGCGGCTCGCGCACAATGGCGCGTCCCAAGGCTACGCGCTGGCGCTGACCGCCGGAGAGCGCCTTCGGCTTTCGGTCGAGCAGATGCGCGATATCGAGGATCTTCGCCGCCTCCTGCACGCGCCGGTCGATCTCGGCCTTCGGCACCTTGCGCAGTTTCAGGCCAAACGCCATGTTCTGATACACCGTCATGTGGGGATAGAGCGCGTAGTTCTGGAACACCATCGCGATATCCCGATCTTTCGGCGGCACGTCGTTCACGAGGCGATCGCCAATGTAGAGGTTGCCCTCGGTGATGTCCTCGAGTCCAGCGATCATGCGAAGCGTCGTCGTCTTGCCGCATCCAGAGGGGCCGACAAACACCGTGAACTCCTTGTCCTGAATGTCGAGATTGAAGTCCTTCACTGTCGGCTCCGTCTGGCCGGGATATGTCTTGTAAATGTGCTCGAGCAATACGCGAGCCACGCTATCAACTCCCCGTCAGAATGCTCATACTGAGCATAGCAAAACGCTTTCACCGTGGCCATGTGCAACTTGTACAGCCCCTGCGCTCACTCGAGTGCAGATTGACCCTCGAGAAGCGCGCTCGCGGCGAAAAGGGCAAACGCATCGGTGCCCCGGCGAACGTCTAGGCCCGACGCTTCGCGCAATTTCTCAATTCGCGCAAGCAGCGTGTTCCGGTGCATGTAGAGCGAACGCGCCGCCTCGCTGAGGTTCAGGTTGGCGTGGACCATGGCCGAGGCCATCTCTGGCCAGCCTTCCGGCCAATGCGCCGCTTCTTCGTCGGAGATGGCGGAGACGGATCGCAAAAAGGCGGCTCTGGCGGTGTCGTCAAGCCAGCGAAGGGCCATTCGCACGGGGTCGTCACCGAACACCGCCGCCCCCGTGGCTCGCTGGAGCGCCTCGCGCCGCGCAAGCTCGAGCATCGCCACGCCCGCCGGCGCGTCCTGCGGCGTTCGAATCACGCCTGAGACGGCCACGCGCGCGTCGATCATCGCCTCACTCCGCAAGGCGCTCGCGATCTGCGCCGCCAGCGCCGAAATCCCTCGGACGTCCATCTCTGCGTGCCCGAGAGACAGCCAGGCGTGGCGAAGCGCGGGCCTTGAGACCGAAGCGATGGCGAGCGGCATGGAGGAGAAGAATTGCCAAGCGCTCGCCTCGACGTACGCCTCTGTGACCCTCTTCACCATGTCTGCACTTTCTCGCGGCTCCGGCGCCCTGCCCACGCGCGCCGACCACTCGATCGCGACCAAATGCGCTGGGTACGCGGAAAGAGCCACCGAGGCCGCCGCCTCGCGAACTGGCTCCGCACACTCCAGCCCTGCGACGGCGGCCACGAGATGTCGGGCAGGGCAGCTGCGCAAACGCACCATCGGTTCGGCATCGCGTTGCCCGCGTGACGAACGAAGCGCCCAAGTCAAAAACGCGCGTTCACGCTGTGCAAGCGACGTTCCGTCGACGCCGAGATCCTCCCGGACGCGCAAGTAGCAGGCCCCGTTCGGCCCGTCGACCCACTCCCCGATGAGCGCGTCGGGAAGCGACGGCGTCCACGAGATCCACGCGCAGGGCTTGCCGAGGGCGCCCATGAACCGAGACACCAACTCCGCTTGGAATTCCATGATCATCTTGGCTCCCACACAAACCGCGTTGGCACTTTCTATCGATTCTAGCACGCCTGTGCCATCCCGCCCACACGTCCGAAAGCGCGGCGAGCGGGGCTTCTGCGCCCCGCTCGCACCCGTTCGCCTTTCCACAGGCTCGGTCCGCTCGATGCGGACCCATCAGTAGTTGTCCTTCGGCATGACTTCGCGCCGCGCCACGCCCGTGCGGCGAGCGGCCTCCGCCACCGCGTCCGCGACTCTCTGAACAACCGCTTGGTTAAAGACAGACGGAATAATGTAGTCCTCGCGCAGCTCGCTCTCGCGGATGATGGACGCGATGGCCTGCGCGGCCGCAAGCTTCATCTCCTCGTTGATGGTCGACGCGCGCGCCGCAAGCGCGCCCTTGAACATCCCCGGGAAACAGAGCAGATTGTTGATCTGGTTCGGATAGTCCGACCGCCCTGTGGCGAGCACGCGCACATGCGGAGCCGCCAACTCCGGCTCGATCTCCGGCGTCGGATTCGCCATCGCGAACACAATCGGATCCGGCGCCATCTTCTTGATGTGTTCGACGGTCAACACGCCCGGCCCCGAGACGCCGATGAATACATCCGCGCCCACGATGGCGTCGTCCAGCGTGCCCGTGATATTGTCCGGGTTCGTGTGCTCCTTGTACCAGTTCCAGATCTCGTTGTCGTACTGCTTGCCGCGGTGCAGGATGCCCTCCAGCGTGACGCCGATGATGTTCTTGACCCCGGCGGACAAAAGCATCTTCGTGCAGGCCACGCCGGCGGCGCCGATGCCGACAATCACGACCTTCAGATCCTGGAGCTTCTTCCCGACGAGCTTGGCCGCGTTCATCAGGCCGGCGAGCATCACGACCGCCGTGCCGTGCTGATCGTCGTGGAACACCGGGATGTCAAGCTCCTGCTTCAGTCGCTCCTCGATATAGAAACACCTCGGGGATGAGATATCCTCCAGATTGATGCCACCAAACGCCGGCGCGATGCGCTTGACCGTCTCGACGATCTCGTCCGGATCCTTGGTATCCAGGCAGATGGGAAACGCGTCCACGCCCGCGAACTGCTTGAACAGCATCGCCTTGCCTTCCATGACCGGCATGGCCGCGTACGGGCCGATGTCCCCGAGGCCCAGGACCGCCGTGCCGTCCGAGACCACGGCCACTGTGTTCCGCTTGATGGTCAGCTGGAACGCCTTCGACGGATCCTCGTGAATCGCCTCGCACACACGCGCCACGTGCGGCGTGTAGACGCGCGAAAGATCCTCGCGGTTCTTCACCTGGATCTTCGGCACAACTTCGAGCTTTCCGCCCAGGTGAACGAGGAAGGTCCGGTCGGATACCGCGATCACGTGGATCCCCGGCTCCGCGTCGAGCAACTCGGCAATCTGGCGGCCGTGTTCCCGATTCGCGACGTTGATGGTCACGTCTCGCACCACCACGTCCTGCGTCACGCGGATCACGTCCACCGCGGCGATGTCGCCGCCGGCGTTCCCGACCAGGCTCGCCACCTTTGCAAACGTATTGCCTTTGTTGGCGATTTCCAGTCGATAGATCAGACTGATGCCACTCCGCTGAAACTCCATGCGCGACCTCCTCTTTGCCGTCTCGGCTGGATACGCCTAGTGTAACAGACGCTTGATTTTCAAGACAACGCGCCGTGCTCCAGATCACAAAGGACGCACCAGGGAGGGGCTGGTGCGTCCTCGCTGCGCACGTCTCACGCGTCCGTTCGAGCTTCCATCCGGTGCAGCCCCAGGACCTCGGCTGTCTCGGCCTGAATGGACCGCATCAGATCCGGCCGGTCACCGAGCGTGACGCCGTAAGACGGGATCATCTCGCGGATCTTGTTCTCCCACTCGGGCAGCCGGTCGGGAAAACACTTGCGGATGACCTCGAGCATGATGGACACCACGACCGACGCGCCCGGAGACGCGCCGAGCAGCGCCGCAATGGAGCCGTCCTTGGCGCTCACGACCTCGGTTCCGAACTGGAGTTCGCCGCGCGGGCGCCGCTTGATGACCTGGACGCGTTGACCCGCGACGACGAGGCGCCAATCTTCATCGCGCGCTGTGGGCACGAACTCGCGCAACTCGTCCATGCGCTGCTTTTTGGTCAGCATGAGCTGCCGGATGAGATACAGCGTCAACGAGGCGTTCTTCGCACCCGCGGCGAGAAGTGTCGACAGGTTGTGAAGCTTGACCGACTTGACGAGATCGAGCATGGAACCCGTCTTCAAAAAGCGCGGCGAAAACCCAGCGAACGGCCCGAACAGGACGTACTCGCGGCCGCCGATGACGCGGGCATCCAGATGCGGCACGGACATGGGAGGCGCGCCCACCGGGGCTTTGCCATACACCTTGGCGCGGTGCTGGCGTACGATTTCTGGGTTCTCGCAGACCATGAACAGGCCGCTCACCGGGAAGCCGCCGATGCCTTTCCCCTCCTCAATCCCGGATTTCTGCAGAAGCAGTAGACTCCATCCCCCAGCGCCGACGAAGACGAACTTCGACACGTGGTCATACGTGACGCCCGTCTTCACATCGCGCACCCGGAGCTGCCACAGGCCGTCCCGCGTGCGCTTGAGGTCTTGGACCTCCTTCCCGCACTGCACTTCCACGCCTTCTCGTTCAAGGTATTGGAACAGCATGCGGGTGAGCGCGCCGAAGTTCACGTCGGTGCCGGACGGGACCCACGTGGCAGCAATCGGCCGATCCAGCTTCCGGTCCTTCATCATCAACGGGATCCACTCGCGGAGTCGTTCGGGATCCTCGGAGTACTCCATCCCTTGAAAAAGCGGGTGCTGAGACAACAGTTGGTGACGCTTCTTCAAGAAGGCCACGTTCGTCTCGCCTTGCACGAAACTCATGTGCGGGACCGGCACGATGAAATCTTTCGGCTGCTCGATGATGCCCTGCCGAACCAAAAACGACCAAAATTGGCGCGAGACCAAGAACTGCTCATTCACCTGAATCGCTTTGGAGATGTCGATGCTGCCATCGGGTTTTTCGACCGTGTAGTTCAGCTCGCAGAGCGCAGAGTGGCCTGTGCCCGCATTGTTCCACTCGTTCGAACTCTCCACAGCGACCTCGTCGAGGCGCTCGAACACGGTGATGGTCCAATCCGGCGCAAGCTGCCGAAACAAGGTCCCCAGCGTGGCACTCATAATGCCGCCGCCAATCAGGGCGACATCCGATCTCGTCTTTCCGTCCATCTCGATCCCATCCTTATGCAGATGCGGGCGCGATGATGCGCCGCACAAACCATACTGTCGGACATTCGGCCCCGAAGGATCGCTTTGCGGGCCGAAATCAAGCGGTTTCCACGCCGTTCAACGAATTTCGACAATCCGTATAGAGTATAAATCATCGGCGCGCGATTCGCGAATTCAGCGCGCCCAAGCCTCGCGCAGCAGAAACGGCGGGGTTCGGCCTGTGCCGCCCCCCGCCGTCCCACTCCCATGATCAGCCCTCGAGCAACAGGGACTCCGGATCCTCGATCAGCCGCTTCACGGTGACCAGGAAGCTCACGGCCTCGGCTCCGTCCACAATGCGGTGATCGTACGAAAGCGCGATGTACATCATCGGGCGGATCTCCACCTGCCCATTCACGGCCACCGGGCGCTCCACGATGTTATGCATCCCAAGGATGCCGACCTGGGGCGCGTTGAGGATGGGCGTGGAGAACAGCGATCCGAACGTACCGCCGTTCGTGATGGTAAAGGTGCCACCCTGCAGTTCCTCGAGCGACAACTTGTTCGCCCGAGCCCGCGCGGCGAGATCGGCGATCTGCTGCTCAATCTCGGCAAACGTCAGGCGATCCGCGTTCCGAACCACAGGCACCACGAGGCCGCCCTCCGTCGCCACCGCGATGCCGATGTCGTAGTGGTGCTTCACAATCATGTCCTCGCCCTGGATCTCCGCGTTCAGGAGCGGGAACTGCTTCAGCGCACCCACCACCGCCTTGGTGAAGAACGACATGTAGCCGAGCCCCACGCCGTACTTCTCGCGGAACGCGTCCTTGCGCCGCTTGCGGATCTCCATCACGCGGCTCATGTCCACTTCGTTGAACGTGGTCAGCATGGCCGCGGTGTGCTGGGCCTCCACAAGCCGCTTGGCGATGGTCGCGCGGCGGCGCGACATGCGGATGCGTTCCTCATCCGGGCGCAACGCCGCCTGGGAAGCCGACTGCACGGCCGGTGCGGGCGTTGCCTGTGGCGCCGCGGGTGCCGAAGGCTTGGCGCCAAGCCCCAGCGCCCCGGCCTGCACCTGACGAAGATCGATGCCCTGCGCGGCCGCAGCTCGCCGCAGCGACGGCGTCGGCCGCACCAAAAGCTCGCCTGGCACCGAAACCTGTTGCTGCGCCGAGGCCTGCTGTGCGGACGGCGCCTGCGCTTGCACCTGAGGAGCGCTCGGCGCAGACGGCTTGACCTCCTCAGGTTGCGCCTGATTCGACGGCTGCGACTGCTGAGCCGGCGCGGACGGCGCCTGACCCTCGGCGATTACGGCGATGACATCCCCAATCGCCACGGTGTCGCCGACCTGCTTCAGGATCTGCGTCAGCACGCCAGACTCTTCGGCGATGACCTCGACGTTGACCTTGTCCGTCTCCAGCTCCGCGATGGCCTCGCCCGACTCAACCGCGTCCCCTTCGCGCTTGAGCCACTGCCCAATCGTCGCTTCCACAATCGACTCGCCTAGCGATGGAACCTTGACCTCTGCCACAATGGCTTCCTCCCCGTATTCGGCATGCGCCCTTAGTGGATATCGTTTGCCAACGCCTGCGCCAAAATTTCAGCCTGCACGCGGTTGTGCACGTCCGGCGATCCTTCCGCCACAAAGCCCTGCTCGGGACGGCCGATATAACGGAGTTTCACCGACGCCGGAAGAAGTTCCTGCAACCTCGGCCGCATGAAGTTCCACGGCCCCTGGTTCTCGGGTTCCTCCTGGAGCCACACCACCTCTTGCAGGTTGGGATACGAGCGGATGGCGTCCCTCACGCGATCCGCCGGGAACGGGTACAACTGTTCGACACGCGCGGTGGCCACGTGCGCGCAAGCTTCCTCGCCCCTTTTGGACATCTCCGCGGCGAGGTCGACGCCGACCTTCCCGCTCGAGAGGATGAGACGCCGGACCGCCTGCGCCCGCTCGCCCGCCTTGGCGAAGTGCAGAACCGGCTGGAATCGTCCATCGGTCAGATCTTCCGGCTTCGATGCCGCAAGCGGGTTTCGAAGCAAGCTCTTCGGCGTCATGATGACGAGCGGGCGCGGGTTGGCGAGCCGAGCCGCCTGGCGCCGCAGCAGATGGAAGTACTGCGCCGAGGTCGTCACGTTCGCCACCACGATGTTGTTGCGGGCCGCGAGCTGCAGGAACCGCTCCACGCGGCCACTCGAGTGCTCGTGCGCCTGCCCCTCGAACCCGTGGGGCAAGAGCAACACCAGCCCGGACGTCTCTCCCCACTTGGACCGCGCCGCCACGATGAAGTTGTCAAAGAGCGGTTGACCGACATTCGCGAAGTCGCCGTACTGCGCTTCCCACAGCACCAGCGCGTCCTTCGCTTCGACCGAGTAGCCGTACTCAAAGCCGATCACGGCCGTCTCCGAAAGCGGGCTGTTGTACACCACAAAGCTCGCCTTGGCGCCCGGCAGGTGCTGGAGCGGAGCGTAGCGCGCGTTGGTGTTCGCGTCGTGGAGGACGAGATGGCGCTGGCCGAACGTCCCGCGCTCCGAGTCCTGGCCGGACATGCGGATGGGCGTGCCGGATCGCAGAATGGTTCCAAACGCCAGGGCCTCGGCGTGCGCCCAGTCGATGTCGCCTCCGTCGAGCGCGTCCCGGCGCCGCTCCAGGATGCGCTTCAGCTTCGGATAGACGGTGAAGTCGGGGGGCGTTTCCAACAGCGCTCGGTTGATTTCTTTGAGTTCCTCCAGCGTGACGGGCTCTGCGTCTTCCGTAGGCTCCGAGAAGTCCGTGACGGCCGCCGGCGTGTGAATCTCAGGGTATTTCTTGTACGCCTGCAGCAGCTCCGCGTCGATGGCCTGGTCGATCTTCTGGAGATCCGCCGCCGTGAACGCGCCCCTCGAAACCAACTCGTTCGCGTAGATCTCCATCACGGTTGGATGGGACGCGATCTTCGCATACATCACCGGCTGCGTCATGGCCGGATCGTCCGACTCGTTGTGGCCCCAGCGCCGATAGCCGACGAGATCAATCACGATGTCCTTCTGGAACGTCTCGCGATACAGGAAGGCGAGGCGAACCGCGCGCAGGCACGCTTCCGGGTTGTCCGCCGAAACGTGGACGACCGGGAGGTCGTAGCCCTTGGCGATGTCGCTCGCGTAACGGGTCGACCGGCCCTGCTCCGGGTCGGCGGTGAAACCGAGGTGGTTGTTGGCGATGATGTGCACTGTGCCGCCGGTGTAATAGCCGGGGATCTTCGAAAAGTTGAGCGTCTCGGCGACCACACCTTCGCCGGTGAACGCGGCGTCGCCGTGCACCAGGATGGGGAACGCCTTGTGGACATCCTGAGTGGGCTGCCCGGGCCGCGTCCGGTCGTCCTGCGCGGCGCGCGTCATGCCTTCCACGACGGGATCGACGAACTCCAAGTGGCTCGGGTTGTTGGAGAGCACGTAGCGCGCCTTCTGGCCGTTTGGCGTCTCGAAGGTGCGCGTCCAGCCCATGTGGTACTTCACGTCGCCGCCCCAGCCGAGCATGTATTCCGCGAGTTCTTCGTCCGAGGCCATGCCATTGCCGGCGTGAAACTCGGAGAAGATGCGCTCGTAGGGCTTTTTCAGCACGTGCGCGAGGACGTTCAGGCGGCCGCGGTGCGCCATGCCGATGAACACGTGATGAAAACCGGCGTCGACGGCCATCTTCGCAAGCGCATCCACCATAGGGACGAGTGCGTCCACGCCCTCGACGGAAAACCGCTTCTGGCCGACGAAGCGCTTGTGCATAAACCGCTCAAACAGCTGCGCGCGCGCCAGCAGTTCGTAAAGCGCCTTCGCCTCGTCCAGGGTGAGCGGCTGATGAAACCGCCGGTTTTCAATCTGATCCTCAAACCATGCCCGCTCTTCACGGCTCGAAATATGGGCAAATTCATAGCCCAGGTCGCTGCAATACGCCTTCCGCAGCGCTTCGATGGCCGCGAGCGCGGTCGGCGCCGACTGCGCAATGGGACCTCCGACCACCGAGGCGGGCAGGGAGGCGAGATCCGCCTCTACGAGGCCGTACGTCGACGGTTCCAATTCGGGCGACCCTTCGGGAGCAAACAGCGGATCCGTATCCGCCGCGAGGTGGCCGTTGGCGCGGATGGCTTGAGCCAACTGGTGGGCTTTCGTTGCGACCTCCAGCGTGCGAGGCGACAGAGCAGAAACCTGAGGTCCGAACACCGGTTGTGTCTCTATGGGAGAAGCAGATACCGCCTGAGCCGGATCCCCGTATTGCACAAATAAGCTGCGCACGTCTTCCGGCACAGCGTTGGGATCCACGAGGTACTGCTCATACTGCTCAAGCAGGTAGGCCAGGTTTGGCCCTGAGAACTGATGCCAGAACGTCTGCATTGATCCAGGTTGTTCGTTTGCCATTGTGAACCCCTCTTCCACGCGCACTGGGCATGACGGAGCACCCGCTTGGGGGCGCCTTGGGACACCCGGGAATCCCAAGCAGGAATTCCGGCCTGGTGTCAGAGAATGAATAGACGGGTAGGACAAACCCTATCCTTTTCCGATTTCTATGTATACCACAGTCGGAATTCCCGCGCAAAACTTCGCGCACACAGCGTCCGTGTC
>NZ_BCRQ01000035.1 GCF_001552675.1 Alicyclobacillus sendaiensis NBRC 100866 | reverse complement strand
GGTTAGCTCCTCACAATGAAGCCCACCCACCGCACAGCGAGTCACAAACCGGACGTGAACGGGAGTGAGGAATCATGTTGGCGATCCTTTGGTTGTTGACCGCTGCTGTGCTTGTCCTCACGATGCTTGCGGCCTTTGCCATCCCCTCATGGCCCGTGTTGGCGGTGTTCCTCCTCGCTCTCCTGGCAACCATCGGTTACCGGCTGACTCGTGTCCGGGCCGTACCCATCGTGGCGCTTGCCGGAACCCTGTTCCTTTGCGCTTACGATGTCGTGGTGCTCATCCACGTGCTATCAACCGCGCGCTGATCAAACCATCACCGCACCTGCTTCCCCCGGCACTCGACGCCCATACGGAAGTCCTGACATCACGGTTGACAATCGCCACACCCCGAGTTACCATATTCACAAATATCGATATCGATGGTGATCAATGTGGAGACAGACGACATCCTCGCACGTCTCAGTGCCTTGGCGGACAAGAGTCGCTTCACCATTCTGCAAATCATGGCGAAGGGGGCAATTGGCACTTGTTGCGACCGGATCGAAGCGTATGAGAATGGCTGTTGTGTCGCGGACGTGGTTGCGGTCACCGGCTTATCTCAACCGACCGTTTCGCACCACCTGAAGGTTTTGGAAAAAGCGGGATGGGTCCGGAAGGAACTGAGAGGACCTTGGACCTGTTACTTCCCGAACCCCGAAGCGCTCGATGAACTCATTAACGCATTAAAATCCCACATCTATCCATCTATCGATTCTCAAGGAGGATGTTGCCCATGACGGCCTTGAGGCCCCATGTCGCCATCAACGTGCGCAACCTTGAACAGTCTCTCACGTTCTACCGCAACCTGTTCGGTGTCGATCCCGTTCGGGTTCGACCCGGCTACGCGAAGTTCGACATCGACCAGCCTCCGTTGAATTTTACGCTCAATGAGTTTCCGTATGGAGACGCCGGTGCGCTGAACCACCTTGGGCTCCAGGTCACCTCCACCGAAGATGTCCTCGTAGCCAAACAGCGACTGGAAGCAGCCGGGCTCGTCACGGTTGACGAGATGAACACCACGTGCTGCTATGCACTGCAGGACAAGATCTGGGTCACCGATCCGGACGGCAACCGTTGGGAGGTGTTTGTCGTCCTCGATCAGGAAGATGACCGCCTTGACGCCGAGGTAAACGGTGCACAACCATCCGCACCAAGGACGTGTTGCGCACCCTCTGGAAACGCCTCTTCCTGTTGCACAAACTGAGCCCGGTGTGCCGACTGGTGACCGAGAACCGACAACCGACACCCGCACCCTTGTCACGTTACCGAAGGAGACAGAATGACCTATCTCGCGATTGCGCTGTTCGTCGTAACACTGGTCTTCGTCGTCTGGCAACCGAAGGGGTTGTCCATCGGCTGGAGCGCACTCGGGGGTGCCTTGATGGCGCTCTTGTTTCACGTGGTCACGTTGCAAGACGTGATCACGGTGACGAAAATCGTATGGGACGCCACGCTGGCGTTCGTGGCGATCATCGTGATCTCCACCATCCTCGACAAGGTTGGGTTCTTCGAATGGGCCGCCTTGCGGATGGCGAAAGCGGCGCACGGTGACGGGAGGAGGGTCTTCCTGTATGTGACCCTTCTGGGTGCCATCGTCGCTGCCTTCTTCGCGAACGACGGTGCAGCGTTGATTCTGACCCCGATTGTATTGGAGAAAATCAAGCTCCTGAAGTTTGACGCAAAGCGGACGCTGCCGTTCATCATGGCCAGCGGCTTCATCGCCGACACCACCTCGCTGCCGCTCGTCGTCAGCAACCTGGTGAACATCGTGTCTGCGGACTACTTTCACATCGGGTTCGTGAGCTACCTGGCGCACATGGTGGTACCTAACCTGTTTTCTCTGGCTGCGAGCGTCCTTGTGCTGTACCTGTATTTCCAGCACGACATCCCGAAAGCGTACAACCCGCAGGCCCTGCCGGATCCCGCCCGCGCCATCGCAGATCAGGGAATGTTCAGGCTCTCTTGGATCATCCTCGCCGCGTTATTGGTCGGCTACATCCTGACGGAGTTACTGCACTTCCCCGTCTCATTGGTGGCGGGTGCCATTGCGATGGTCTTTCTCATCGCCGGCGCGCGAACGCGGGTGATCCAACCATGGCCAGTGATCCGCGACGCGCCGTGGGCCATAGTGGTCTTTTCCATCGGAATGTACGTCGTGGTCTACGGGCTGCGCAACGCGGGGTTGACCAGCCTGCTCGGCCGCTTGATGGAATCCACCACCCATCACGGGTTGTTCGCGGCGACCCTGGCTACGGGATTCATCGCAGCCATCCTGTCCAGCATCATGAACAACATGCCGACTGTAATGATTGATGCCCTGGCCATCCACGCGACCCACACAACCGGAACCATGCAACAGGCACTCGTTTACGCCAACGTGATTGGCTGCGATCTCGGCCCGAAAGTCACACCCATCGGGTCACTCGCTACCCTTCTGTGGCTGCATGTGCTGGGCAAGAAGGGGATGACCATCACCTGGGGCAGATATGTTCGAACCGGTGTCGTTCTGACCCTCCCCACCCTGTTTGCATCGTTGACCGGGCTGTACCTATGGACATTATTGCTGTCCTGACGAGGAGGAGTGCACATGTCCCGCAAACGCATCATTTACTTTCTTTGCACAGGCAATTCTTGCCGTAGTCAGATGGCAGAAGGATGGGCACGCCACCTTGGCGGAGACAAGGTCGAGGTGCACAGCGCCGGCGTCGAAGCCCATGGCCTGAACCCACGAGCTGTCCTGGTCATGCGCGAGGTGGGCATCGACATCTCGCACCACCGGTCCAAGTTGATTGACCCAGAACTGCTGCGCCAGGCGGACTACGTGATCACGCTGTGCGGCGACGCGAACGACCGGTGTCCCGTGACGCCCCCGAATGTGAAGCGGCTGCACTGGGGATTTCCGGACCCCGCCCAGGCCACGGGCACAGAAGCCGAGGTATTGAACCAATTCCGCGAAGTACGCGATGCGATTGGGAATCGCATACGGGCGTTTCTCCGTGAGGAATTCAGCAGAGATCATGTGGTGAATCCCACCGTGCGATTTGCGGTAAGAGACGATCTCCCTGCCATTTTGTCCATTTACAATCAGGGCATCGAGGATCGGATTGCCACCCTGGAGCAGGACGCCAAAGACACCGCCTATATCGAGGATTGGTTCGCTCGGCATACAGGCCGCTACAGGGTCTTTGTTGCAGAACAAGGACATGAGGTCATCGGTTGGGCCGACTTACATCCATATTCCCATCGTTGCGCGTATGCAGGCGTGGGGGAACTGTCGGTATACGTTCACCGGGCATGGAGCGGAAAAGGTGTTGGACAAGCACTGCTCCGTAATTTGGAAGCCTTCGCGCGTGAAAATGGCTTTCATAAATTGGTCCTGGGCACTTTTCCATTCAATACGGCCGGACAAGCACTGTATCGGAAGATGGGCTTTCGTGAGGTGGGCGTATTTCGGAATCAAGGGCAATTGGACGGAAAATGGGTCGATGTCATGTGGATGGAGAAACTGCTGATGGATGCTGATCCATGATCTATGACCTTCCACACCCCCGTCCCAGCACTCATCGACTGGATCATCAGCCTGTGAATCAGCCTCAGGACTGCCAAAGGTAAGTGCATGGAATGAGGACGACTATTGCATGGATTGAAGAAAGTTTCTTCTAGCAATGAGAAATAGCTTTACAAAAGGCGTCTGAGAAGTGAATTGGCAGAGCACACAGCTTTTGGTCGAAACTTCCCCCGCATTAACGCCATCAAATTTTTGACGGAGGCACGTGCACCAGCACCGCCTCCGTCCACCAAACAATTGACTTCACACCATTCATTGTTCGCAAACTCTGGCTCCTATGTCCGTCAAATAAACTCTTACGAAAACACCGTCCCCCGGTGAACCGGGAAGGCACTCCGTGACTCCACATGTACTTTGTTCTCCACTCGCCCGCTTGGGGCTACTTACATGACGGCCTCCCGGACAAGCCGTCGCACACTCACAGCCCCCCGTGAGGGGCCGTGCTGCCATGGATGAGATCATGGCAGTGAAAACACACCTGTTTCTTCTCGTCACCGCAGTAACGTGCCGGACAACGGTTGCGCACCCCGCCCCGGCACCTTCATCATACCACGCCTATCATGACCAGTCCAGAAGATTGGGCCAAGTCGATAACCTATTTTGCCTTCCCAGGGTTTTGCGATCCCTACCGGCGATCTCGTTGATAAAAGACTGCTTCACGGTTACCGAAAACGTTCGGAGAAATGAACGACGGGGCCACTCACGGCCCCGCCAAGTCAGATATACCCGCGTGCGCGGATGCTTACGAACCGCCCGTCGCCAATCACCAGGTGATCCAACAGGTCTATCCCCATAATCTTGCATGCCTCGTGGACCCGGCGGGTCACCGCGATGTCCTCAGGACTTGGTTCTGGATCGCCCGACGGATGGTTGTGCGCGAGCAAAATGGCACTGGAATTCCCGAGTATGGCCGGCTTGATGATCTCGCGCGGATGGACGATGCTTGAGTCCAAACTGCCGATGCTGACCGTGTTGATTCCGGTCACGACGTGCTTTGTATTCAATAGGAGTACGATCACATGTTCCCGGTCAATCCCATCTAGACTCTCACGCAAGATATCGTACGCATCTTCCGCGCTTCGAATCTGCTTAACTTCTGACGCCATACTCCCCTCGCGCACCAGCGCGATCCTCACCTTGGGTATTCTGTACCCCATGTTCAAACCTCCCGGACCGGCCGTGTGCCTCCATGGGCAGGCTCCCGCCCAAGGAGGCGACCGGTCCCAGGAGGCACGGGGTACAGCCGGATCGGCACTATACCGGCCGAAGCCGTACCTCCAACACGGACCGTCGATGTTGGATTTACAAAATGCAGGAATCGCACAGGCCCAACTCAATCACCAATATGTGTTGCAAAGGACACTGTCTCGCCCACCGTGCCGGGTTAGCGTCCGCACTACATCCTTGCGATGTAGAAACTCCGGCGCATCAAGCGGAACCTCGCATTCGGAAAGATGATGTACCAGTCGTCCCCCATCTCGATACGCCCGTGCACGTATTGGGTACCGACCATGATGTCCACCCCGTCGCCACAGTGCAGGTCTCGTTCGTACTCGCCTGCGTCGGAATGGAACTGCCACCGTTCAATGGCCTCGTTAAATCGCAAAATGCCACGCTTCACTCGCCTTTCCTCCTCCCCTCAGGTGTGCTGTCGCGCGTTGCGCGACGCGGGTACACCGCACTTCCGCCCGCGTCACGGCACCGGAAGTCCTCTGGTGTACGGCACGACGACTCCGCTCATCGTTCCGGAACGACGAACGCGAACGCCATGCCAGTCGGTGAGCGTTGTACACCTCATGGTTCCATTGTCCGAGCCCCTGATGGATGGCACCACAGGACAGAAACGTCATTTTCGCGTCGGCCCGATAACCACGTTTCGATCGACCTGCTCATTACAAATGGTCAGGTCACTTGATTTTCCTTGATAAATCGCGCATTTCTTATGCATGGGAGTCGTTTGAGTGTCAAACTGTGTTATATTCCTGGGCAGATATCGTGAAAGGAGGATGCGGCCGTGGCCCGAGGTGAAGGACAAATCATCCCGCGGGGTACGGCACGGGATGGACGGACACCTGCATGGCAGGTTCGCGTGTTTCTCGGCAGAGATGCGAACGGCAAAAAACGCTACGTGTATCGAACGGTACACGGCTCGGAGCGTGAGGCGAGGAAGGTCTTGCGTGAATTGCTCGCGGAACGGGACAAAGGAACCCTCGTCCAAGAGAGCAAGGATACCGTGGCGACGTATCTCATGCGTTGGTTGGAAACGCACAAGGCGGCCGTGAAGGAACGAACCTTCAACAACGATTCCGATATGCTGAAGCGCTACATTATCCCGTCGTTGGGGCCCATCCGCCTGACCAAATTGCGCCCTCTGGACATTCAGGAGACGTATGCGGAATTGCAACAGACGAGGGGGCTCAGCGGAAGCACCATCCGGCGCGCGCATGCGGTCCTCCACAACGCGTTGCGCCAAGCGGTGAAATGGCAACTCATTCGGCAGAACCCTGCTGAGCTCGTCGACCTCCCGAAGGCCGAGACGACAGAAATGAAGGCCCTCAAACCGGAAGAAGCGGAACGGTTTCTTGAAGCGTGTGCCGGCGACCGCTATGGAACCCTGTTCATGTTCCTGTTGACCACCGGTGTCCGCCCGAGCGAAGCCTACGGATTGCTCTGGGATGAGGTGGACCTTGCCAACGGCACCATCTACATCCGGCGGGTGTTGACGCGCCCCAGAAGCGGAGGGTGGAAGTTCGAAAGCCCGAAAACCAAGAGCGGAATCCGGTCAGTCGTCATGCCGAAGGAAACGGTGGAGGCCTTGCGCGAGTGGAAACGGGAACAAAACGCCATCATCCTCGCCTCGGGGGGCAACTACCACAACCACGGCCTGGTGTTTGCGGCTGAAAACGGCGAACCCCTGCAAGAGCGCAACATCATTCAGCGCCACTTCAAACCGGTTCTGAGAGCCGCCGGACTCGACGAGAACATCCGTCTGTACGATCTGCGTCACTCCTATGCGACGTTGGCCCTCATGGCGGGCGTCCCTGTGAAGGTCGTCTCCTCGAACCTCGGACACGCCGACATCAGCCTGACGCTGAAGGTGTACAGCCACGTGTTCGCCGAGATGAAAGAAGAAGCCGCTGTGAAACTACAGGACTTCCTGTTCCGCAAGTCGTCGTCCGTAGGACGTGCACTGTGATGGACCGGGCATCCCGCGACGAAACTCGTCGTCTGACACCCACGGACACCCAAGAATCTGTTGACACCCATTTGACACCCAAAACGCCGAGCGAGGCTCCGACCATCTCGGAGCCTCGCCCATTTTCCGCGCCGTTACGCGGTTTTTTTGGAGCCACCTGTCGGATTCGAACCGACGACCTGCTCATTACGAGTGAGCTGCTCTACCCCTGAGCCAAGGTGGCACATGGTAGCGGCGGAGGGATTCGAACCCCCGACAGCACGGGTATGAACCGTGTGCTCTGACCAACTGAGCTACGCCGCCATTCGCAACATGGCGGAGAGAGTGGGATTCGAACCCACGAGGCGGCGTTGACCGCCTACACGATTTCCAATCGTGCTCCTTCGACCACTCGGACATCTCTCCGCATTCCAATCCGCTGAAGCCAAGCGACGATTGTTATCATAGCAGCATTCTGCCTCGTCTGCAAGCACAAAATTTCTCAATTGGGACGCCTGCGGCGGTCCCGGGCGGGCCGTACACGCTGCCAAAGCGCGCCGGCCGGGCGCGGGCCGCCGCTGCCCGCGCGGCCCCCTCCCGCACCCTTGCCGTCACTCCACAGGCGCGAGGTTCAAAATGCCGCGCAGGGCCAGCACGTCGTCCAGGATGTAGTCCGCGCCAAGCCGCTCGAACTTGGGCCGTGCCGCCTGGCCCTCGAGACCCGTCAGCACCGCGGCAAACGACGCCCCCAGCCGATCCGCCGCCAGTTTGTCCGCGATGGAATCGCCCACCACCAGCACCTTGCCGCGGATCCTCGGGATGGGGAGCTCAATCTGCAACAGCTTCTCGACGTCCGCTTCCCCCATGAGCGAGCGCAGGTATGAGAACGGGTGAGGTTTCGACAGCGGACGCGCATGTGGCGCCCGCTCTTCCGCCGCCACCACGTCCGAGGCGTTCGTGACGCGCGCCGGATCGAAATACGACAGCCAGCCGAAGTGCTGAAGCGGCACGCGCGTCTCAATCTCCGGCCGCCCGGTGGCGATGCCGAGCGTCACGCCCGCCGCCTTCAGATCCGCGAGCAACGCCGCGAAGGCAGCCGGATCGACAATCGGGTATTCGCTCGTGAGAAAGCCCGCCTTGCCGGTGGCCTTCCCGGTGTACGCGTCGCCGAGATACCACTCCTGGAACGTCTCCTGCCCGACCTGCCACAGGGCGTGCGGGTCAGCCTCCGGCGCGTAGCGAGCGAGCGCCTCCCGCGCCCGGTCCATCAGGTCGGCGCGCGACGCGGCCCCTTCATACAGCGCGTCGTACCCTGTCCAGTCGATCACGTCCCCGGGCAGCGCCTCCCGCACGAGCTTGCCGACGGCCTGAAGCGACGCCACCGAGAAACCTTCCCTGAGGACCGCCCGGACGCCATCCACCACCGCCGGCGACGCTTTCCGCGCGCGCTCGAGCGCCGCCACCCACTCCGCCACGAACACGAAGTACACCATGTCCCAGTTGGCGTTCACACCGATGTTCTTCAGGCCCTCGAGCACCGCATCCCCGCGAAACACGTCGCGGCGAATAGCGCGGATGGCAGCGTCGTCAGGTGCTGGGGAGAAGGCAGGCGAGACGGACGACAAGCCGAGAAAACGATCGCTCGTCAAGAGTTCGTGCACGGTGAGCGCCGACGCGTCGAAGTACCGCTCCTCGCTCAGCATCACGCCGTCGACGTCGAACAAAATGGTCTTGAACATGCCGTCCTCCTCGCCTCAATGCCTCCGGGCAAAGTCGTCCATGAACTGCGCGAGCCGCTCCGCCGCCTCCACCGGCACGGCGTTGTACAGGGACACGCGGCAGCCGCCGACGCTGCGATGGCCCTTCAAGCCCACAAACCCCTTCTCCCCGGCCTCGCGCAGGAACGCCTGCTCCAGCTCTTCGGTCGCGAGGCGGAACGTCACGTTCATCTGCGATCTCGCCCGCACCTCCGCGTGGCCGCGGTAGATCTCCGGGTGGCGATCGATGGCCTCGTACACGAGCGCCGCCTTCTTCCGGTTCCGCTCCGCCACCGCCGCGAGCCCGCCCGCGTTCTCCACCCACGCGAGCACCCGCTCCATCACGTAGATGGCGAAGGTGGGCGGCGTGTTGTAGAGCGAGTCCGACTTCACGTGCGTGCTGTAGCGAAGCATCGTCGGCAGATCCGCGTTCGCTTCGGCCAAAAACGAATCCTTGGCGATGACGACCGTCACGCCGGACGGGCCGAGGTTTTTCTGCGCCCCCGCGTAGATGAGCGCAAAATCCGACACCTCGATGGGCCGCGACAGGATGTCGCTCGACATGTCCGCCACGAGCGGCGAACGCGTCTTGGGCAGCTCAGGCCACTGCGTGCCGTAAATCGTGTTGTTGGACGTGATGTGTACGTACCGGAACGATCCGTCGTCCTCCGGCAGGCTTTCCGGGATGTCCCGATAGCCGCCTTGCGTGGCCCAGTCGTTGACCGCGACTTCGCCAAAGCGCACCGCCTCATCCCGCGCCTTCTCCGACCACGCGCCGGTCAGCACGTACAGCGCGCGATGGCCCTCGCCCAAGAAGTTCATCGGGATCATGGCGAACTGCAAGCTCGCGCCGCCCTGCAGAAACAGCACGCGGTAGTCGTCGGGAATGCCAAGCAGCCGCCGAAGCCGGGCCTGCGCCTCGTTGTGAATGGCCTCGTACGCTTTGCTGCGGTGGCTCATCTCCATGACGCTCATGCCCGCGCCGCGATAGTCGATGAGCTCCTCGCGCACCTCTTCCAGCACCTCAAGCGGCAGGGCCGCCGGGCCCGGATTGAAGTTGTCCACCCGCCTCACGGTCTCCACTCCTTCAGCAGTTCTGTCTCAAGGGCGCGGACGCGCCCGTCCCTGCGCCCGCTTCTCACAGCTCGATGGCCCTGACCAGCCGAATGCCCGGATGCTTCGCGATCTCGTCGATCACGTCCTGCGGCACGCTCTTGTCCACCGACAGGAGCATCACTGCCTCGCCGCCCGTCTCGCGGCGGCCCACCTGCATGCCCGCGATGTTGATGTCGCGATCGCCGAGCAACGTGCCGATGCGGCCGATCATGCCGGGCCGGTCCTCGTGGCGCGTGTAGATGAGGATGCCCTGAATGGGCGTGTCAATGGGGTAGCCATCCAGTTCAACGATGCGCGGCCCGTACTCGCCGAGCACGGTGCCGGTGACGCGGTGCGTGCCGTTGTCCGTGGCAACGGAGATCTCAATCTCATTCGTGTAAATGCGGCCGCGCGACTCGCGCACCTCCTGAACGCGCAGGCCCGCGTCCTCCGCGTACCGGAAGGCGTTCACGTAGTTGACCTCGCCGTCGTACTGGAAGCTGAAGAAGCCCTTCAGCACCGTGCGGGTGAGGTAGCCGCCGTCGGGATCGGACGCGTCGCCGGCGTAGCGCACGGTCATGCTGGAGGGCGCGCCCTGCGCGAGCTGCGCCGCAAAAAGCCCCAGCTGCTCGGCCAACGCGAGATACGGGGCGAGCCGCTCCTTCTGGCGCTGGCTCAGGCTCGGGAGGTTGACGGCGTGCTCGAACGTGTCGTCCCGCAGCACCCGCACAATCTCCTCCGCCACCTGAATCGCCACGTTCTCCTGCGCCTCCACCGTCGACGCGCCGAGGTGCGGCGTCAGCACGACGTTCGGACAACGCCGGAGCGGGTGATCGATGGGCAGCGGCTCCTGCTCAAACACGTCGATAGCCGCGCCCGCCACGCGCCCCGCCTGGAGCGCCTCGGCGAGCGCCATCTCGTCGATGATGCCGCCGCGGGCGCAGTTTACGAGCCTCACGCCCTCCTTCATCTGGGCAATGCGGCCCGCGTCGATCATGTGATGCGTCTCTTTGGTCAGCGGCGTGTGCACCGTGATGAAGTCCGCCTCGCGGATGGCCGTGTCGAGATCGCACCGCTTGACGCCGAGGCTCTGCGCGCGCTCCTCGGTGAGGAACGGGTCATATCCGAGGACGGTCATGCCAAACGCCTTGGCGCGCTTCGCGACCTCCGTGCCGATGCGGCCCATGCCGAGCACCGCGAGCGTCTTGCCGCGCAGCTCGACGCCCACCCACTTCTTGCGGTTCCAGTTGCCCTCGAGGAGATCCCGATGGGCCGCGGGGATGTGCCGCGCGAGGCTGATCATCATCGCGAAGGTGTGCTCGGCCGCCGCGATGGTGTTGCCGTCCGGCGCGTTGATGACCAGGATGCCGCGGCGCGTGGCCGCCTCGAGATCGATGTTGTCGACGCCGACGCCCGCGCGCCCGATGACCTTGAGCTTGTTCGCGCTGTCGATCACGTCCCGGGTCACGCGCGTCTGCGAGCGCACCACGAGGGCGTCCGCGTCCGCGATGGCCTCCTTCAGCTCGTCCGGCGTGAGGTTGGTCCGCACCACCACCTCCGCGCCCTCAAGGCCCGAGAGGATGTCCAGTCCCGCCTGGGAGATGTCGTCCGTCACCAAGATCTTGGTCGCCATGTTGTCTCTCACCACTCCTAAGTACAATGAACGGCCCCTAGTCACTGCGCGCAACGCGCGTAAGTGCCCAGGCGGCCGGCTCTCGGACTGTCGCACTCCCCCGTGGTCACCCACGTCATCCGCCAGTCATGCGACAGCGTCTCTATCATCTTGGATCACAGTTCTGACTATAAAAAACTATCGCGCATGGGTCAAGGGCGTCACGGCTTCCGACTCGATAAACGCGCGGTGCAGCGCCTGCACGGCCTCCTCGACCAGATCCGCAGGGATGACGCACGACACCTTGATCTCCGAGGTGGTCACCATGTGAATCGGCACCTTCGCGTCGCGAAGCGCCACGAACATCTGCGCCGCCACGCCCGGGTTCGAGATCATCCCCGCGCCGACGATGGACACCTTCGCGAGCGGAGACTCCTTCTCGATTCGCTTGAAGCCAATCTGCGGCTGCAGCTCCGCGACGATCTCTTCCGCCTTGTCGAGATCACTCTCGTGCACCGTGAAGGACACGTCCACCGCCTGGTTGTCCACCACGCTCTGGACAATGACGTCCACGTTCACGCCGCGATCGGCCAGCGCCGAAAAGATGGACGCGAGCGCGTGCTCCTCCACCGGCACGCCGACGACGGCGACGCGCGCGACCTGGCGCTCAAACGCGATGCCGGTAACCACCCGGCGGCCTTCCATCTGTTGTTCCGCCACGACTTCCGTCCCTTCCCCTTCCGTAAAGCTGGAGCGCACGACGAGCTTCACGCCGAAGTGCTTGGCGTTTTCCACCGCGCGCGGATGCAGCACCTGCGCGCCGAGGTTCGCGAGCTCGAGCATCTCGTCGTACGAGATGACGTCGAGCTTCTGCGCGGCTTTCACGACGCGCGGATCCGTCGTGTACACGCCTTCGACGTCAGTGTAGATCTCGCAGAGATCCGCCCCGAGCGCCGCGGCGATGGCCACCGCCGAGGTGTCCGATCCGCCCCGCCCGAGCGTCGTCACCTCGCCGTCGGCAACCCCCTGAAAGCCCGTCACCACCGGCACGACGCCCTGCTCAAGAAGCGAGCTGAGCACCGACGTGTCGATGCTTGCCACCCTGGCGTTGCCGTGCACCGGTTCCGTCGCGATGCGGGCCTGCCAGCCCGTGAGCGACTTGGCCGGCACGCCGAGCGAAATCAGCCGCATGGCCACGAGCGCCGCCGACACCTGCTCGCCGGTCGCGAGGAGCTGATCCATCTCCCGCGGCTCCGGCCTGTCCACGATGGCTCCGGCGAGATCGACGAGTTCGTCCGTGGTGTGGCCCATGGCGGAGACCACCACCACCACGTCGTGCCCCTCGGCCCGGGTGCGGGCGATGCGGTCCGCCACGGCCCGGATCCGCTCGGTCGATCCGACGGACGTGCCGCCATATTTCTGTACGACGAGCACCTTCTCCACTCCTTATCTCCATGATGGCGCCATTTCGTCTATCTTACCTGATCTCGCTGCCGCGGCGGAAGACGGCGCGCGAAGGCCCCGTCAGGCCAAGACATCGGCGCGTCACCCCTGCCCTTCGACGGCCTCCTTCGCGAGCGCGAGCTGCAGGCGCACCGCCGACGGCGCGGTCCCGCCTCGCGACTGCCGCGCCTCCACCACGCGCGCGATGTCGAGCGCCTCGTACGCGTCTTCGCCAATCAAGCTCGATCTCGCCCGCATCTCCTCGAGCGTCAGGCCCGCCAGATTCGTTCCCTTCGCGAGCGCGTCCGCCACCAGCCTGCCCACCACCTCGTGCGCCTCGCGGAACGGCAGGCCCTTGCGCACCAGGTAATCGGCGAGATCGGTCGCGTTCGAGAAATCGCGCGCAAACGCGTGCTGAAGCCGCTCCCGGCGCACCTTCATGGTCTCGATGGTACCGGCCATGAGTTCGAGCGCCGGCACCACCGTGTCGACCGCGTCAAACGCGCCCTCCTTGTCCTCCTGCAGGTCCTTGTTGTACGCGAGCGGCAGGCCCTTGAGGACCGTCAGGAGGCCCATAAGGTGCCCGTACACGCGCCCCGTCTTCCCGCGCACGAGCTCCGGCACGTCCGGATTCTTCTTCTGCGGCATGATGCTCGATCCCGTCGCATACGCGTCCGCAAGCTCAATCCAGCCGAACTCCTCGCTCGACCACAGCACGAGCTCCTCGGCGAGCCGCGACAAGTGCGTCATGATGGTGGCACAGTTGAAGAGCAAGCCGAGGAGATAATCCCGATCCGACACCGCGTCCATCGAATTTTCGTAGAGCCGCGTGAAGCCGAGTTCCTCGGCGACCATCTCCCGGTCGATGGGAAAGGTCGTGCCCGCAAGCGCCGCCGCGCCAAGCGGCATCTGGTCGATCTCGTCCTTCAGCGCCCGCAGTCGCCGCTCGTCCCGCACGAGCATCCACACGTACGCGAGCAGGTGATGGGCCAAGAGCACGGGTTGCGCGCGCTGCAGGTGCGTGAATCCGGGCACAATCACGTCCAGGTGCGCTTCCGCCGCGCGCAAGAGCGCGCGCTCGAGCCGCTTGACGCCCGCCAGAAGCTCGTCCACCGCGTCGCGGGCCCACAGGTGCATGTCGAGCGCCACCTGATCGTTCCGGCTCCGCGCCGTGTGAAGCTTCTTCGCGACGTCGCCAATGCGCTCGGTCAGGAGGCGCTCGACATTCATGTGGACGTCCTCATCCTCGAGCCGAAACGCGAGCTTCCCCGCCTCGTAATCCGCGAGCAGGGACTCGAGGCCGTCGATGATGGCGCGCGCTTCATGCGGCGCGAGGATGCCGGTCTGGCCGAGCATCCTCGCGTGCGCAATCGAACCGCGGATATCGTAGGGAAACAGGCGCTGATCGAACGAGATGGACGCCGTGTATTCGAGCACGAGCTGATTGGTGTCTTCGCTGAAGCGTCCGCCCCAAAGCTTCATGCCTTGGCCTCCACCTCGCCGCCGAGCACGGAATAGGCGTCTTCGCCGAGGTCCGACGGCTTCTCCTCACCCGCGTGCAGAGTGGCGTACACCGTCGTCGGCAGCCCGTACAGGCGGATGAACCCGACCGCGGCGCCGTGATCGAACTTGTCGCCCGTCTCATACGTGGCGAGATCGTGCCGGTAGAGCGAGTAGGGCGACTTGCGACCCGTCGCCTGCGCGTGGCCCTTGTACAGCTTCACGCGCACGTCCCCCGTGACGTACTTCTGGGTCTCGTCGATGAACGCGTCGAAGGCCGCCTTGAGCGGCGAGTACCACAGCCCGTTGTAGATGAGCTTCGCGTACTCGAGCTCGAGGCCCATCTTGTACTGCAGCACTTCCCGCGTCAGCGTGAGATGTTCGAGCTCCTGGTGTGCCATGATGAGCACCTTGCCCGCGGGCGACTCGTACACCTCGCGCGACTTGATGCCCACGAGGCGGTTTTCGACGTGATCGATCCGGCCGACGCCGTGCCGCCCGGCGATCTCGTTCACCCGGTGAATGAGGTCGACGAGCGGGAGCGCCTCGCCGTTCAGGGCCACCGGCTTGCCCGCTTCGAACGAGATGACGATCTCCTCGGGCTCGTCGGGCGCCTTTTCCGGCGATACGGTCCACAGAAATGCGCCCTCCGGCGCCTCCTGCCACGGATCCTCGAGGACGCCGCACTCGATGGCCCGGCCCCACAGGTTCGCGTCGATGCTGAACGGGTTGTCGAGATCGACCGGGATGGGGACGCCGTGCTCCTTGGCATAGCGGATTTCCTCGTCGCGCGTGAAGCCCCACTCGCGCACCGGCGCAATCACCTTCAGATTCGGGTTCAGCGCGTAGATGGACACCTCGAACCGGACCTGGTCGTTGCCCTTGCCGGTGCAGCCGTGCGCCACGGCCACCGCGCCTTCGCGCTCGGCCACCTCCACGAGCAGCTTCGAAATGAGCGGGCGCGACAAGGCGGAGGCGAGCGGGTACTTGCCCTCGTACAGGGCGTTGGCCTTGAGCGCCGGCAGGATGAACGACTCCGCAAACTGCGCCTTCGCGTCAATTTTGTACGATTTTATCGCCCCCACCTGGAGCGCCTTCGCCTGCGTGGCGTCGAGATCTTTGCCTTCGCCGACGTCCACACACATCGCAATCACGTCATAGCCGTAGTGATCCCGAATCCACGGGATGGAGACCGAGGTATCCAATCCACCTGAATACGCGAGCACGAGTTTGTCTGCCATCACATGTCCTCCCCAAACGCGCTGGCGTCCGCCATGGTGGCGGCGAGCACCGCCTTCTGCGCGTGCAGCCGATTTTCTGCCTGATCAAAGATGATGGAGTGTGGCCCGTCAATCACGTCCGGCGACACTTCCTCGCCGCGGTGCGCGGGCAAGCAGTGCATGAACACGTAGTCCGGCTTTGCGAGCGCGCAGAGCTTTTCGTTCACCTGGTAGCCCTCGAAGTGCTTCAGGCGCTCCTCCGCCTCACCCTCGTCGCCCATCGACACCCACGTGTCGGTGTACACCACATCCGCGCCCTCGATGGCCCGCTCCGGATCCGTCGTCACGAGCACCTCCGTCCCCTGCTGGACGGCGTGGAGTTTGGCCTCCTCGACCACCCACTGCATGGGCTGATAGCCGGGCGGCGTCGCCACGCGGATGTTCATGCCGAGCTTCGGCGCGAGCTGCAACCACGAGTGCGCGAGGTTGTTGCCGTCGCCGATGAAGGCCACGGTGACGCCCTCGAGCCGCCCCTTGTGCTCGAGAATGGTCAGCGCATCCGCGAGCAGTTGGCACGGGTGAAATTCGTCCGTCAACCCGTTGATGACCGGGATGTCGGCGTACTTTGCAAACTCCTCGACGTCCTTTTGGCGGAACGTCCGGATCATCACGCCGTCGAGGTAGCGCGACATGACCTGCGCGGTGTCGGAAATCGGCTCGCCGCGGCCGGTCTGCAGCATGTTGCCCGGCAAAAACAGCGCGTGACCACCAAGCTGAAGCATGCCGACTTCGAACGAAATCCGCGTGCGCGTGGACGATTTATCGAAAATCATGCCGAGCGTCTTGCCGGCGAGAAGGGTGTGCGTGAACCGCGACTTTTGCGCTTCTTTCAGCAACTCGGCGAGATGCACGAGATTGCGCAAATCGTCGCCCG
Organism: Alicyclobacillus sendaiensis NBRC 100866; assembly: GCF_001552675.1. Classification (GTDB taxonomy): domain Bacteria; phylum Bacillota; class Bacilli; order Alicyclobacillales; family Alicyclobacillaceae; genus Alicyclobacillus; species Alicyclobacillus sendaiensis. The sequence goes on along the minus strand of NZ_BCRQ01000035.1, from coordinate 11,992 downwards.
ACAAGTCGCTGAAGTGAAGCAGGTCCTTGCCTGCCATGACCCGATGGCAGGACCAGAGCGCGTTCTGCAGCCGGACCGACAGATAGTTGGAACCCAGCGGCACGACGGTCGACGATCCGCGTCCAAGGGCGTTCTTCATATCCCACACTGCCACAGCCGAAACTCCTCTCCGCTCTTCTGCGAGCGATGTATTTCTGTGCATCCGTGTACCGTCAAGGAAGCGTCAGTTGATCGTCCTTGCATCATTATACACGAATATGTATAAGTATCAACTCCGGCTGTCGCGCGCTGTTCGAGGAGGCCCGCACCAACGGAACGGCCGTCCCCGCCGGGACGGCCGCCCATTCGTGAAACCCTGATAGAACCCTTTATTCGGTCGCGATGTCCTGGTCCGTGATCTCGTGCACCGGTTCGACCATCAGGAAGTGGAGCGACGGATTGTCGATGAGCTTCTGCAGCCGGCGCGCCTCGTCGTGCTGCCCGTAGCGGCGCAGCTCGAGCTGGTAGGCGCCCAAAAGCTCCACGATGTCGTTCCGGCCCTGAGCGTCGATGACGCGGAGCGCGACCTTCGCGCCCTTGGCGATGCGCCGCCGAAGCGCCTTCTCGTCCAGGCCCATCTCCGGATCATGCCGCAGGTACACGCGTCCGCCGGTCATGCCGGAGCAGATCCACGGGCCGGGATCGCCCAAGACCACCGCGCGCCCGCCGGTCATATACTCGAAGGCAAATCCCTTGATGTTCGCGCGATTGGCGATGTGCGACAGATCTCCGCGCACCGGCGCTTCCAACCCGCCGCCGATGACCACGTCCGCACCCGACAGCCGGATGCAGGCCCTGGCGTCGGCGTTGCCCTGGATGATGAATAGCCCCCGGGCCGCGCCGTACGCCAAGCCCTTGCCGACCGAGCCGCCGCGCCAGACGCCGTCCGCACACTTGCCCTTCAGGACCACAATCTTGCCGCCAAATGCAGCCTTGCCTACGCCATCCTGCGCACCACCCAAGGCCACGGACACCATGCCCTCAGTGTGGTAGGCCGCAAATCCTGCGCCCGCCACGCCCTCGTGGACGATGGGGCCCACCTCGCCCCGGCGCTTCTGCCGGATGCTCTCCCCGGAAAGGCGCGTGCCGAGCGCGCGGGGAACGGCGCGAATCGACTTGACGCTCGATCCGACCGCCGCCACGACGCCGTCCGTGCCCGTCGCAGCCCCGACTGCCGCCACGTCCTGCACGACGTCGCCGTACGCCTCCTCAAACGTGCGGTAGCGGATGTGACAGCCCTGACCGACGTATTCCTCGCGGACCCGAAGCAGCCACGACGTGTCAAGCCGCGCGTCCTCGCGCAGGTTGACCAAGAGATCGCTCCGGCCGACGAGGTCCTGCGTGCGCTTCGCGCCGAGCTTGCGCGTGAGCGCCTCGACGTGCTTGCCCACCTCGGAGAAGAAGCGGACGAGCTGGGAGACGGCGCGATCGAAATCCTGAGGCTCGAACTGCTTCAACCCCTTCGCCTGCGCCTCGGCGAAATCGTGCATCTGCGTCGCAATGCCGACGTGACACGTGTCCTTGTGGCAAGCGCGACACGCCGTACAGCCGATGGCGACCATCGCCATGGTGCCGAAGCCCACCCGGTTGGCGCCGAGCAGGATGGCCTTCATCACGTCGTGCCCCGATTTCATGCCGCCGTCCGCCCAGAGTTCCACGTACTCCCGAAGCCCCGCTTCGCAGAGCGCCTCGTGGGCGAGCTTCACCCCGATTTCCATCGGCAAACCGACGTGGCGAATGGCGTGCGCCCGAGCCGCGCCCGTTCCGCCGTCGAAGCCGGACAGGGTGATGATGTCCGCCCCGGCCTTGGCAATGCCGACGGCGATGGTGCCGATGTTCGGCACAACCGGCACTTTGACCGCAACCTTGGCGAGCGGGTTGATCTCCTTGAGCTCGTAGATGACCTGCGCCAAGTCCTCAATGGAGTAGATGTCGTGGTTGTTGGACGGCGAAATCAAGTCGACACCCTGCGTCGCGTTGCGGGCCGCCGCCACCTGCGCGGTCACCTTGGACCCAGGCAGGTGCCCGCCTTCGCCCGGCTTCGCCCCCTGGCCAATCTTGATCTCGAGCACGTACGCGTTGTTGCACAGGTCCGCGTTGACGCCGAATCGACCCGACGCAATTTGCCTGCCTCGGTTGCGTGGGTACTTCTCGAGCAGGTCCTTGATCTCGCCGCCCTCGCCGTTCAGGCAGACGATGTTCATGCGGTACGCCGCCTCTGCGTACGCGCGGTACGCGGTCTCGTTCTGCGACCCAAACGACATCGAGCTGATGACCATCGGATACGCGTGGCCGTCGATGGTCGTGTCGATCTCGCCCTCCGCCGGTTCGACATCCTCGCGAAAACCGAGGAGATGGCGAATGGAAATTGGATTGTCCGCTTCGAACTGCTGCAGCTTGGCGACGAACTCGTCATACGGCAACTCGCCGTTCGCCACGGACCCTGCAGTCTTCCAGATACGCGGATACAGCTGGAACAGCCTGTTGGGCCGGACGCTCTTCCGATCCTGCGCTTCGTACCACGTGCGCCGAAGCTCCGACATCTCCTCCATCCGCGCAAACGTCAAGCCGGCCGTCTGCGATCCGCAGAAGTTCGGGATGGCAAGGTATTCCGCGACTTCTTCCGCCAAGCCGATGGCGCTGAAGAGGCGCTCATACCCGCGGACTTCGTGAATGCCAAGCGTGGAAATGACCTTTTCGATGCCCTTCGTCAGCGCCTTGTACAGGTTTTCGATGGCGTGCAAACCGCCCTTGTGCGCCGCGTACTCCCACATGTGGTACGGCACCACCGCGTCCGCGCCGAGCCCAAGCGACACCATGATGTCGTGCAGGTTGCGGATGCCGCCGCTGCGCAGGATGAGACTGGTGCGCCGGCGCAGGTGCTCGCCCTTCTCTTTCGCCGCCGGCCGCAAGAGCGCGCGATGGACCGCCGACACCACCAAGAAGGGATCGATGTGCGGCCCGCGGCGGAACTGCAGGCGATCATCCAGCACGATGACATTGGCTCCGGCCTGCACCGCTTCCAGCGCCTCGAGCGAGAAGCGCTCCAGCGCCTCCGCGACGCCTTCGCCGTCGCGGCGGTGGATCAAAATCTCCGCCGTGCCGTTCGGGCTCGTGCGCAACATGGCCAACGCGTCTTCGTAACACACGGTGCCGAACCGGTGCGCCAGGTTCTGAATCTCGTCGTACTCGACGCCGTACGACTCCGGCAGCCCCTCGAGCAGGATCGGCGCCTGAACCTCCACGCGCGGCGCCTCCTGATACAGCCCGTCGAACGACGGCCGGCGCCCGAGGACGGAGCGCGTGCTGAAGTGCTCGATCTCGCGCTCCCGATCGATGGCCGGATTGGTCACCACGGCAACCGTCTCGTGGAGATAGTCCGACAGGAGCGTCGCCTCCTCAGACAGCGCGCCGATGGGGCTGTCAAAGCCGAGCGACTTGATGGGCTCCGCCCCGCTCTGGATCTCCTGATCCATCAGCTTCAGATCATCGTCGCGGAAGCCAAACGCCAGCATCCGGATGTCGAGCGGCTTCGCGTCCCGCTTCGCATGCGCGACGTCCTGACTCACGCCGTAAGGCACAGCGAAGTGAAGATTGCGGTGCTCGCCGCGAAAGTTGAAACGCCGCTTGGCGAGTTCCAGAACCTCAAGCTGCAACTCGTCGTACGCGTAGATCTTGACGCCCGTCTCGCTCCACCGCACGCCGACCTTCTCCCCCGGCGCAAGCGGCTTGGGTTCCGCCGTCCAAATGTCCAGCGGGACGATGCCCTGCTCTGAGGAGAAGTAATACGCCGTCTCTGACTCCAACTGCCACATGGGCCGCAGGCCGAGCGCGTCGACGCTGAACACGGCCTCCTGGCCGTAGCGCATCATGACGCCCGCCGGCCCTTGCGCAAACGGTCCCCAGAGCGACCGGTAATACATGTACAAGTCCGACAATTCTTCCGACATGGACTTGATCTCGTGAATGATGGGCGGAAACAACAGCTCCGCCGCCTCGAACAGCGACCAACCGCGCGTCGCCACGAGCGCGCACAGGGTCCTGTCGACCATCTGCGAATCGCTGAACTCCGGCCTCACCGGCACGCCAATCATCTTCGACTCCGTGTAAAACCGCGCAATGGTGTTGATCTCGCCGTTATGCCCGAGGCAAGAAAACGGCTGCACGCGCGGGAACGAGGTCGTGGTGTTCGTCGAATACCGCGTGTGCGCAATCACGAACGCGGACCGGCACAGCGGGTTTTGCAGATCCTTGTAGAAACGGTAGAGCGTCTCGTCGTTGCCCACCACCTTGTACACGACCTGGTCATGCGACAACGAGGCGACGTGGACGCCCGGCAACTCGTCGATCTCGGCAAACGCCGCAAACACGCGCGCATCGTCCCGCTTCGGCAAGCACCCCGCCATTTGAATGAAGTGAGGCCTGACCTTCTTTCCGAGCGGGCCGAGCACCGACTCATCTACGTGATCCTCGATCACGGCAACAGGCTCCATGCCGTGATGAGCCAATGCGCGCAGAATGGACTCCTGAGACACTTCCTTCTCCAAGAGGAAATGCCCCACCCAAAAGCCCGGTTCGTGGACGAGCCGACCCGATTGTCCCAGGCTCTCGAGCCGCGAAGCCCACAGCGCTCTTGGAATGTCCAAGAGGAGACCGCACCCGTCTCCTTCGTGATTGACGTATCCCGCCCGATGACGCATGGCGCGCAGGGCGTCCAAGCCGTTTCGAACTGTGTCGTACGAGGGTTGTCCTGATTTCTCAATCTGCGAAAAAATTCCGCAGGCATCGTATTCGCGCTGCAGGTCGGTCGTCAACTTCTCCAGTTCCACCTGTGCCACTCCTTTTTTAGCACAATATTTTGACACTCTATCTCTCTGCGCGTCAAGTCTTGATGAACAACGACACACATTCCGGCATTCCGACACGGGCTATGAAACATTATACGACTTCTTGAATAATCATGCCATCCCGTGTTATAACATGAGTGCAACGGGAGAGGAGGAGCCGCGTTGGACATCCGGAAGGCGACCTCAGCGGACGTCGAAGATATGCAACGACTCATTCAGCATTTTGCCGATATGGGATTGATGCTGCCGCGCACCATCAAGTCACTCTGTGAACATCTGCAGTGTTTCACGGTCGCAGTGGAGGATGGGCGCGTCATCGGCGTTGGGGGACTACACGTCCTTTGGACCGATCTCGCTGAAATCCGATCGCTTGCGGTCTCGCCGGAAGCGCACGGCAAAGGCGTCGGCAGTCAGATTGTCAAAGCGCTGTTAAAAGAGGCGGAAGACCTCGGTATCGCGCAGGTGCTCTCGCTGACGTACCAAACGCGCTTTTTTGAGAAGCTGAACTTCCACGTCGTGCGAAAGGAAACGCTGCCGCATAAAGTCTGGAAGGATTGCATCTACTGTAACAAGTTCTATCACTGCGATGAAGTGGCGATGGTGTATTACACGCGTCACTTCCAGCCGCTCAAACAGGCCCAAGAGGCTTGAGGCCCGCGCGTTGCGTACGAACACTATAGCAAATTCACCGCAATTTCGAAAGCGGAACTTGCGCTACGGCGCCACCATTCCAAACCACGCGATACCCATCGCCCGCCAGACCGCATCGGTCTGGCGGCTTTCATCTTTGATCATCCTCGATGAAAAGCGACGACGAACACCGCGAGAAACAGCGCCACCACGCCGACGTTCACCACTAGGCGAGCCCAGACGTGATGCCGCAACACCGATACATCGAACGCCACGATCACGGCGATCATCGCCGCGACGTCGACCAGGCGAAGCCAGAGGACCATGCCCTCATCTCTTCTGTGAGAGCCCAGTCAAGCTCGGCCCATGGCCCCGCAACGCCCGTCAACGGGCGCCGCGCGAGGCCAAGCGCTTCACCATGGCTTCGAACTCCTCCACGTGCTGTTCTTCGATGATGAGCGGCGGGACAATCCGGATGCGCCTAGGCCCACACGCGGTCACGAGAAGGCCGCACTCTGCGGCCCGCTTGCGCCACGTCGAAGCGTCGTCCACGTCAAAGCCCCACATGAGCCCAAGCCCTGTGACGCCGGCGAAGTGGGCTTCGAGCACGCGGCGAAGCGCCTCGCCCACGCGCTCCACGCGCTGAAGAAAGGCAGGCTCGCGCACGACGTCCACCACGTAATTCGCCACCGCCATCGCGAACGGGTTGCCGCCGAAGGTCGAGCCGTGCATGCCGGGCGTGAACGCGTCCGCCACATGCTGTTTGGCCACAATCGCTCCCGTGGGAATTCCGTTGCCAAGCCCCTTCGCCATCGTGATGATGTCCGGCGAAAGGTCGAAGTGCTCAAAGCCAAAGAACCGCCCTGTCCGGCCGACGCCGGTCTGCACCTCGTCGACGATGAGCAGCGCGCCGACTTCCTTGGCGCGCGTGGCCAATCGCTGCAAGAGATCCTTGTCAACCGGCCGCACGCCCGCCTCGCCCTGCACGACCTCCACGATGCACGCCGCCGTCTTGTCATCCAACATCTCGACGGCGCCCTCATACGTCTCCGCCACCTCAAAGCCAGGCACAAGCGGCGTCATGCCCTCGCGATACTTCGGGTTGGACGTCACCGACAAGGAGCCCATCGTGCGCCCGTGAAAACTGTGGGGCAGCGCCACCACGCGTGTCTTTTCCGGATGTCCGTTCACGTACTGATATCGCCTCGCGAGTTTGAGCGCGCCTTCGTTCGCTTCCGTGCCCGTGTTCACGAACATGGCCCGATACGGACCCGTACCGCGATCCGCCAAACGCGTCAACTTCTCCGCGAGTTCGACCTGGCCTTCAATGAGGAACAAGTTCGAAACGTGCAGGAGGGTCCTCGCCTGCCGCTCAATGACCTCCGTCACGCCCGGATGCGCGTGACCAAGGTTGCACACGGCGATGCCCGCCGTAAAATCCAAATACCGCCTTCCCTTGTCGTCGTACACATACACGCCCTCGCCGCGGACAAGGGCGATATCCCGCTTGCCGTAGTTCTGAAACAGAACCTGGTCCGCCAACTGCCCTAGCGCCGTGTTCATGCCGTCACTCCTTCGATATGCGCGGCGAGCCTTGTCCCAGCGGCTCGCCTCTCGTTCGTTCCCATCGCGGCCATCCGCACCGCCTCCTGGTCGCGCCCATCGACCACCCAGACCTCGCGCACCCCATGCCGGACGGCGTGCAGCACCGCGTTCACCTTGGGAACCATGCCCTCGCCGAACGCGCCCTCCCTCAAGAGACGCTCCAACTCCTCCGGCGTCGTGTCGAGCAGGAGGTCGCGAGCTTCAAAATCGCGATAGATGCCTGGCACGTCCGTCAGAAACACGAGCCGCGCCGCGCCGAGCGCGCGGGCGATGTGACTCGCGGCATGGTCCGCGTTGATATTGTAGGGCCGCCCATCGGCGTCGCGCCCAAACGGCGCAATGACCGGCACGCGCCCCGACGAGAGCGCCTGCCGCACCGCATCGACGCGCACGCCTGCTACTTCCCCCGTCCGTTGCCGCCCCACGTCCTTCGCCACGACGATCTCGCCATCCGCAAACGCGGCCACCGGCACGCCGTGCCGGGCCAAGGCTTCCGCAATGTCGCGATTGCACTCGGCGAGCGCGGCCATCACGTGTGGCATCGCTTCCTCCGTCGTGTGGCGCAGTCCCTGGACAAACGGCAGCTCAATGTCCGCGTCCCGAAGCCGCTTGGAGATGCGCGGCCCGCCCCCGTGCACCAACACCACCGGCCATCCTCGCCGCAAGGCGTCCTGCACAGCGCTGGCAACCGCTGTCTCCGCGCTCCCTTCGAGCGATCCCCCGAGCTTGATGACGATCACGCCCATCTCTCCTCACATCCACAGCGGGACGAGATTCAAACCTTCTCGCTCAGGCCAGCCCAACATCAAATTCGCGTTTTGAACGGCCTGGCCCGCCGCACCCTTGCCGAGGTTGTCAATGGCCGAAAACACCTGAAGCAGTCGAGATCGCTCATCCCAGTGCACGGCGAGATGACATTCGTTGGTCCCGTTCACGGCCTTGATGTGCGGCATCTCGCCCTCCGCCAGGAGGCGCACAAACGGCTCGCCCTCGCAAAACGACGTATACCGATCATACACCATCGGGGCCTGGTCGGGCGGAATGGGGACGTAGGCGCAAGCCAAAATCCCTCTCGGAACGGGCAGAAGCTGCGTCGTGAGAAGCACGCGCACCGCGCCCCCGAGCGCCTGTTCAATCTCAGGCGTGTGTTGATGCTTGCCCACGCGATACGGGTAGGCGTCGTTGGCGAGTTCGCCGAGGTGAAGGTGCTCCTTCGGCGCACGCCCAGCGCCCGTCACGCCGGATTTCGCGTCGAACACGATGGGCCCCGTGACGTCGCCGAGCAGATCGCCGAGCGGCAAGACCGCGAGCGCACACGCCGTCGCGTAACAACCGGGGTTGGCAATGAGGGCTGCCTCGCGAATCGACTGGCGGTGACGTTCGGGCAGGCCGTAGCACGCTTCTTCAATGGCCTCGCGCGGCAAGGCCGGCTTCCCGTACCATGCCTCGTACACGTCCGGAGGAAGACGGAGATCCCCGGATAGGTCGATGACCTTGACGCCCCTATCGCGCCCAGATTGAAAAATCTCCCACGCCACCCTGCCCGACTCCCCCGAGGGCAGGGCGACAAAGACGAGATCGCACGCGTCCGCGGCCTTTCGCACGTCAAGAGGTTCCACCGGCGGCAGCGCGTCCGCCAGCGGGTGCAAATGGGGCAGATGCGCTTCGAGCGGCCCCGTGCGCGCGCCCGATCCGGCCAAATACACCAAGGTCATCCGCGGGTGCCCCGCAACGAGCCGCACCAGTTCCATGCCCGCATAGCCCGTGGGCCCCACGATCCCGACCCGCACGTTCGCCATGAATAAACATCCTCCATTCTGTATTGATATTCAGTATAGCGAATGGAGAATTCAGAGGGCAACTTCCGTTCCTTGCTAAATGCGCCCAGATCGCGGGCTCTGTGCGAATGCCCGTATCGCCGGGCCGCTGTCCCATCATTTCATGCAGTAACTTCGCAAGGAGGGATGTTCGCATGGGTGCATTTGGCGGCTACACCCGATGGGCTGTCGTGTTCCTGGTGATTTTCGTGCTGTTCTTTCTCCTGGTGCCGGCTGGTGCCGGTGTGTACCACGCAGCCCCCACGCCTGCGCCGGTCGCGACCGTGGCGTACACCGAGTATGACGAGATCATCGAGACGGGGCCCATGTACGGCTACGCTCCCCATCACCCCATGGCGCACGGCACGGTCACACACGAGGAGTACCATGAGCCCCACAGCACTGACGAATCGAGCAGCCTTTGAGCCGAGCGCCGAGGCAACGCCCATGGAAACGACGCAGTCCCTGTCGAAACGCCACCGCGCCGTCCAGCGAGGGTCGCTGGACGGCTTGCATTCTCCTCGCCACCCTGCTATGATACATATCGTCGCTTGCGTCCGTAGCTCAGTGGATAGAGCGCTGGCCTCCGGAGCCATAGGTCGGGGGTTCGAATCCCTCCGGACGCGCCACACACGAAGGGCTGTCCCGAGCGGTGCAACCACACCTCGGGGCAGCCCTTTCCGCATCCATAAAAGCGTGCGAGACGCGAGCGGGCGGCGCGAGACGCTCCCCGCCTCGCGCCGCCCGCAGCCCCGATGGGCCCCACCGCGCCGACCTCACTTCATCGACATGGTCTTTGCGCGCGATCCCGTCAGAACGTCGAGGATGGCCCCCGCCTTGAAGTGGCACTCGTCCCACTCCCGTTCCGGCACGGAGTCGTACACGACGCCCGCACCCACCTGGACGTACTGCACATCCCCGATGGCGACGACGCTCCGAATGAAGATGGCCGTGTTGGCATTGGCCCACGCGTCGACCATCCCGATGAATCCTCCGTACGGCCCGCGCCGATACGGCTCGAGCTCGTCGATGATCTCCATGGCTCGAATCTTGGGTGCCCCCGACAGGGTCCCATTGGGGAAGGTGGTCAGGAGCGCGTGGAACACGCTGACGTCGTCGCGGAGTTCGGCGGTGACCCGAGACACCAGGTGATAGAGGTGGGAGTACCGTTCCACCACCATCAGCTCAGGCACCGCCACGGTGCCCGGCTTCGCGACGCGGCCGAGATCGTTTCGACACAGATCCACGAGCATCACGTGCTCCGCGTTCTCCTTGGCGTCCTGCTTCAGTTCCGCCACCAGGCGAGCGTCCTCTTCTTCGGATTGCCCGCGCCCGCGCGTCGTCCCGGCGATGGGCTTCATCTCGGCCCGGCCCCGGAGCGCCCGGAACTGCACCTCGGGGCTCGCGCCGTACAGAACCATGCCGGGATACTCCACGACAAACATGTATGGGGACGGGTTCAGCCGCCGCAGGCGATCGTACGCGGCAAGCGGCGGCAGGCCGCCGCGCACCTGCATGCGGGTCGACGGAACCACTTGAAAAATGTCGCCCGCCCGAATGTATTCGACAGCGATCTCGACATTCCGGCAGTAGAGCTCCTTCGAGACGTCGTAGGTGATGACGGGATCGCCCGCGTCCATCTCGGCTATCTCGGCGAGAAAAGCTGGCGCCGCCACTCCTTCGCGACAAACCGCGGCGATGCGGCGCTCCATCTGGCCGAGTTCCTCTGCGAGTTTCGGGTCGTCCCTCAGAACCGGCGCGTCATCCTGGCGAAACACCGTGACCGTGCTCCCCGACAGTTGGGCGACGGCTGCGTGCCAGAGCAGTCGGATCTCGGGAAGGTGCCGATCGTCCTCGGCCGTCATGGGCACGCGCTCGAGATATCGGATGGCATCGTATGCCACATACCCAAGAAAGCCTGCGCTGAACGGCTCTCCGTCGGGGCCACACAAGAGCTCGCAGAGCGCCGACCGAATCTGGTCGAGGAGCGCCATCGGGTCCTGCGCCTGAACGTGCACGACGGCCCCGCCGACCACGCTCTCCCAGGGATACGGCGCGTGCGACACCTCGACACCCGTGGATCGCGCGATAGGAAACACGTGGGCGGCGAGCTTGGGGTGGGCGAACACGCTCACGACGTGATCGCACACCTGCACTTCGACGAGCGGCCCCATGCCGATGAGGCTCATCTGATAGTCGCTCGGAATGTCTTCCCGCCCGGCCTCCAGCAGAAACACGCGCCCGGGGCCCACGTCATCGCGGAGCGCGAGGTAGAGATAAAACGGGTCCACGCCCGCCTCCGCGGAAAATTTGGCTGTTTTCATCCTCAAATCCCCTCCGTCTTGCGATCACGCCACGTCCGCCAAGAAGTTGCGGATCATGGTCTTCCCGTGGTCCGTCAGGATGCTCTCCGGGTGAAACTGGACGCCCACGGCGCCCGTCGGCCGGTGGCGCATGGCCATGATGTAACCATCCGCCTCCGCGGTGACGTCGAACGCGTCCGGAAGCGAATCCCAATCCACAACCAGGGAGTGATATCTCGTGGCCCGAAAAGGAGAGGGGATGTCGCGAAACAAGGGGTCTTTGCCGTTGTGGAGAATCATCGAGGTTTTGCCGTGAACCGGTTCACGCGCGCGGACGACCTTGCCTCCGTACGCGTACCCAAGGGACTGATGGCCCAGGCACACGCCCAACAGAGGGACGCGCCCCGCGAAATATCGAATGGCATCCACCGAAACACCGGCTTCGCGCGGGGAGCACGGGCCGGGCGACACCAAAACGCCCGCGGGCCGCAACGCCTTCAACTCGTCCAGGGACACGTCGTTGCGCCGCACGACGACATCAGCGCCTAATTCCAAACAATATTGAACGAGGTTGTAAGTGAACGAATCGAAGTTGTCGATCATCAGCAGCATGGCTATCCTCCGCTCCCCTCATCTCGACGGGCCTTTCGGCCCCCTCCGCTCGGCTGTTCTCCCCTTAGCGGCCGCGATACGTTTACAATACGCCGGCCCCCGGCGCGCGTCAAGGCAGAGGAACCCGCCCGTCCGTGTC
>NZ_BCRQ01000034.1 GCF_001552675.1 Alicyclobacillus sendaiensis NBRC 100866 | reverse complement strand
GCGCTCAGCGATACTCCACGTTCTCCCACGATCTCGACGCTGCCGCCTTCTCGACCGCCTCCAACACACACTGATTGCGGACGCCGTCTTCGAAGTCCGGTTTCACGGGCTGGTCGTCGACCAAGCCTTTGAAGAACGCGCCAAACAGATTCAAAAACGTGTGCTCGTAGCCGATGATGTGCCCCGCAGGCCAGTACCGCTCCGCGTACGGATGCAGGGGCTCCGTGCAGTTGATCCGGCGGAAGCCCTGCAATCCCGGCTCATCGCCGTGGAAGTAGACCTCGAGCCAGTTCATGTCCTCGAGGTTCCAGCGAAGGGAGCCCTTCTCGCCGTTGATCTCGATCTGATTGCCGTTCCGATGCCCGCCCGCGAAGCGCGTGGCCTCGAAGACACCCAACGCCCCGTTCTCGAAGTGAGCGAGAAACGCGACGGCGTCGTCCACGTCCACCTGCCCCGTGCCGCCGGCCTTCCGGGCCTCGAGCCCGCCCGCCATCTCGCCGAGGGGCCGCTCCTTGATGAACGTCTCCATGCACGCCGCCACATCGCGGATCTCACCGACGAGAAAGCGGGCGAGATCGAGAATATGCGCCGCGATGTCCCCCAGCGCCCCGGATCCGGTGACCTCCTTGCGCAAGCGCCACACGAGCGGGAAATCCGGATCCATGATCCAATCCTGAAGGTACTGCGCCCGCACGTGGTAGATCCGCCCCAGGCGCCCCTCGTCGATGAGCCGCTTCGCAAACTGGACCGCCGGCGCGTACCGATAGTTGTGGCACACGAGGTGATGGACGCCCGCCGCCCGCACCACGTCGCGCATCCGGACGGCCTCGTCCACGGTCATCGCGAGCGGCTTCTCGCAGATCACATGCTTGCCACGCTCCGCCGCGGCGATGGCGATCTCGGCATGCGCGTTGTTCGGCGTCACAATGTCGATCACGTCGATGTCGTCGCGCTCCACCAGCCGGCGCCAGTCCGTCTCATACGAGGAGAACCCGTACGCCTCGGCCGCCCGGCGAAGCGGTTCCTCGCTCCGCCCGGCAATGGCCTGCAAGACAGGCGTCACAGGGAGATCGTCGAAGAAGAAGTTCAGATCCCGATACGCGTGGCTGTGAGCTTTACCCATGAATTGGTAGCCCACCATGCCGATTCGAATCGCTCGCTTCGACATCCGGATTCCTCCCCATCCCCGCCTACAGCTTCACGGGCTCGCCCCGCTCCGCGGACTCGTACAGGCCGTTCAAGATGCGCTGCAGCTTGACGCCTTGCTCAGCCGTCGAAAGCGGCGGCTCGCCCGTCAGGCACGCATCGACCCATCGGCGGATCTCCCGCTCGTACGGCGAGATTTCCGGCAAATACGCCGGCGTCACGTCGATGAGCGCGCCGTGCTTCTCCTGGTACAACTCGAGCGGGAACACGTTGGCGCCGCCGAGATCGCCCATGAGCTTCACGTTCATGACGTCGCGCTCCTTCACGTTCGCTGCAAAGGCCGACTCGATGACCAGCGTCGCGCCATTGGCGAACTGGATCATGCCGCGCGCCATGTCCTCCACAGTGAAGTGTTCCCAATCCCAGTCGCCGAGGAGCCCCACACCCTTGCGCGTGCCGAGCTTTTGGTACGTGGCGCCCCAGACCATCGTCGGCTCGGGGTAGCCCATCAGATAGAGCGCGGTGTCGAGCATGTGGCAGCCGATGTCGATGAGCGGCCCGCCGCCCTGCAGCTCCTTGTTGGTGAACACGCCCCAACCCGGGATGCCGCGGCGCCGCACCGCGATGGCCGTGCCGGCGTAGATCTCGCCGAGCTCGCCCGCGTCGATGAACCGCTTGAGACAATCTACCTCGCTCGTATGGCGATAGTGAAACCCGTAGGACAGGTGCTTGCCGCTCTTCTTGGCCGCGTCCGCCATCGCCTGCGCTTCTTCTACCGTCATGGCGGGCGGCTTCTCGCAAAGCACGTGGCAGCCGGCTTCGAGCGCCTTCACGGTCGCATCTTTGTGGAATTTGTTAGGTGTACAGACGCTCACCGCGTCGAGTTCCACCTTCTCCAGCATCTCGTCGACGGTCTTGAAAAAGTGGGGAATGCCCCAGCGCTTGGCCGCGTCTTCGGCGCGATCGACCGCCACGTCACAGATGGCCACGATTTCCACCTGTTCGCCGCACTTCTTGTAATTGGGGATATGCACCTGCTGGGCAATGCCGCCCGCCCCCACGATACCGACGCGAATCTTGTCTGCCACTTCGATGTCCTCCTCTTAAGCCCACCACATCTGCTGAAGTTTTTCGCGAATCACGAGCGGCCGCAAAAACGCGACGGCCTTTTGGAATCCCTCTTCGATGGACATGAGGCTGTCCTCGTGTTCGATGGAGATGACGCCGTCGTACCCGTTCATCTGCAGGGCGCTCAAAAGATCCGCCCAGGTCTCGTGGTCATGCCCATAGCCGACCGTGCGGAAGATCCAGGCGCGCTTCAGCTCCTCGCGGTACGGCTTCGTGTCGAGCACGCCGTCGCGCGCCACGTTATGCTTGTTGAAGCCCGTGTCCTTGGCGTGCACGTGGAAGATGCACCCATGCGGCGCGAGGGCGTGCACGGCCTCGACGGGATCGATGCCCTGCCAGAACATGTGACTCGGATCGAAGTTGATGCCAATCTGCTCGCCGCACGCCTCGCGCAGACGCAGGAGCGTCTCGCCGTTGTATACCACGAAACCGGGATGCGCCTCGATGGCAATGCGAACGCCATGCTGGGCGGCGAACCGGTTCAACTCGGTCCAGTATGGGATGACTTTCTCCTTCCACTGCCATTCGAGCACGCGCGAATACTCCTCCGGCCACGGGCAGGTCACCCAGACGGGGTTTTGCGATTGGTCCGATTCGCCCGGGCAGCCGGAGAACGTGACGACCGTCTTCACGCCGAGTTCCGCGGCCAGGCGGATGGTCTCGCGCAGTTCCTGGTCCGCCTTCTGCCGGACCTCGGCGTTCGGATGGAGCGGGTTGTTGTGGCAGGAGAGCGCCGAGATCTCGAGCCCCCGCGACGTGACGGCCTGGAGAAACGCCGACCGCTTCTCCGCGGAGGCGAGGAGCGCCTCTCTGTCGCAGTGCGCGTTGCCGGGGTACCCACCCGTTCCAATTTCGACCGCGTCCACGCCGGCCGCGGCGACGTGATCGAGCATCTCCTCAAACGGCATGGAGCTGAAGAGCACCGTGAAAATGCCGAGTTTCACGTCAAAGCCTCCTTTCATCGCGCGTCAGAGACGCGACTGCAAAAACTGGAGCGAGGTGGCGATGGCCTCAAACGGATCGCCCGGACAGACGTCCTGTTCGACGATGACGTAGCGCACCCCTGCTTCCGCAGAAGCTTGGAAGATGGCATCCCAGGGGAGCACGCCCGTGCCAACCGGTGCAAAGTGCCCCTCCGGCGAGGCATCCTTCGCATGCAAAAGGTCAATCCGGCCCCGATATCGGCGAATGATCTCGACGGGATCGAACCCTGCGTGGTGCGCCCAGTACACGTCGAGCTCGAGGCCCGCGTCCGGCACGCGTTCGAGCAGCCAGTCGAGCGCCGTCTGGCCCTCGTAGGACACAAATTCAAAATCGTGGTTGTGATACGAGAAACCAAATCCCGCGGCCCGCACCCGCTCCGCCGCGCGCGCGAGCACGCCGGCCAAGGCCGCGTAGTCGTCGCGGCGCTCGGCGGGAAGCCACGGGCACACCACGTACTCGAGGCCAAGCGCCCGGGCCTCGTCGATCACGTCGTCCAGCTCGGACTCCAGGCGAGTCAGCGGGACATGGGCAGAAATCGCGCGAAGTCCCAACTCGTCGAGGCGGCGCCGCAAATCCGCCGCGGTATATGGCCCGTAGTGGTGAAGCTCGATGAGGCGGAAACCGATTTCGGCCACATGTCGGAGCGTCCCGTCGAAATCGTCCTCCAGCGGTTTCCGCAGCGTGTACATCTGCAGCGCGATGTCACCCATTCAGGTCTCTCCCTTCGCCAGCGCGATGAGCTGTTCCAGGCGCTCTCGGACGAGGCGCGCGCGCGACGCTCCCGTTCCCTCAAGCGGCGTTTCGTGCAACACCTCGGCCGCGACGGGGCCGCGGTAGCCCGCGCGGTACAGGCCGCGCAAAAACGGCACGAGCGGAATCCGGCCGTCGCCCGGCAAGAGGCGCCTGCCGTCGTGCGCGTCTTCCGGCGCGTCCCGCGTGTCGTTGATGTGCACGTAGACCACCTTTTCGGGCGCGAGCGCGGCGAGATCGTCCTCGTGCTCGCCTGCGGTGTACCAGTGGTAGCTGTCGATGAGCGCGCCGACGTTGGGCGCCCCGACGGCTTCCCAAAACGTTTTCAGGTCCGCGAGCGACTGCACAAACGGATACCTCCGGTGGCGCAGATGGTGTGGGCCGACGTATTCCAGGCCGAGGCGCATGCCGAGCGGCAGGAGCTCCACGGCCACCTGGCGGATGCGGCGCGCGAGCTGCGAGATGTAGCGGACCGGCTCCTCGTCCATGGAGGGCCACAAGAATGCGGTCACGCTGCGCGCGCCAAGCCTGGCACAAAGCCGCGCCCGATCCGGCAGAAGCGAGAGATCGCGCAGAAACGCCGGTTCGGCGTCATACAAGTTGAGCGGAAGGCCGAGGTTGGCGAGCACCAGGCCGCGCTCTTGAAACAGAGCCTCGACGTCCGCTTCGCCGCGCTTTTCCGCTTCATCTTCGAGCCAGTGAAACGGGACATCGACGTAACGGTAACCGGTTTCACGCGCGAGGTCAAGATACGGGACGAGAGAGGTCTCGTCGACGAGGGTCGGATGCAGACAAGGTTCCATGTGAGATGGGGCTCACCTCTTTGTCTCGGGGTCAAAGTCCAATCCCATTGAACCACAACCGTCCCTCGAGGGCCATCGCCAATGTGGTCAGGTTATTGCGGATCTGGCTGCGAGCGCCGTCGACGATGGCGCCGCTCCAATTGGATCAAGGTATCCAACATGAACTTCGCGGCTAATGAGATCGCCACGTAGATGGGAATGGAATAGAAGGGGCTCCAGCGGTATGAGACGTACATGTCAAACCAGCGAAAGGCGGGTTCCATCAGGGCGCACAGGACGCTGAAAGCGAGCGAGACGAGCGAGAATGTCCGCCATCGCGGGCACGTTTGGTAGATGAGCGCGAAGGTGACGGGGATGATGGTCATGTCGGTGCAGAGCAGGGTGGGATACACGAACCACAGGAGGCGAATTTTGTAGCCCCAGAGCATCAGGTCGGAGCCGATGATGTCGAGCACGGAGCTCACCATCGCCACCACCAGCGCGTAGAGCAACACTTCGGTGATCCGGGCGCGATCGACAAAGCGTATAAACACGAGCCACGGCACAATGGCGAGGGTCACAAACAGCCACCACTGCCAGGTGCCGAGATCGTGCTCGAGCCAGTAAACACGGGTCATCTCCGACAGTGCGCGCCTCACGCTCTCCACAAGGTCAAAACTTGTCACGAACGGCCCTCTTCCTCTCCCAGGGGGATTCCGCTTGCCTTCGTCATCCCCCGGTCATCTGGACACCAGTGCGCCTCGCTCCGATCAACTTGCGCAGTTTCACAGGAATTATGTCTGCCTGCCGCGAAGATCGAGAGGAGCGCGCCCACATCTCCGACGGGCGCCGGAAGGGAGAAGATGATGGGCTTCTTCGACATGTTGCGCCGAGCGGCGGAAGGACTGAGCCAAGACGGCCAGTATCATCACGACCATCTCTGCGTTCGCTGCCAGGTGCCCATGCAGTACCACGGCGCGCACGCGCTGCGCACGGGCGGCCTGAGCCGCGGCGCAGGCCTGTTGACGGACCTGTTTCTGGGGGAGCGCAACGAAGAATTCATCAACACCGCTTTGGAGCGAAACGTCGCCGTGCACGTGTTCGTGTGCCCCGAGTGCGGCTCCATCGAATTCATCAACGACCCTCGCCACGGTTTCTGACACCAAAACGCAGCCCGGGCTGTACGCCTCGGGCTGCGACGCGTGAGCCGCCTATTCGTTCTGCCTGAAGTCCGCATCGTCCTCGTCGCAGAGCTCCTCCTCGAGCGCGAAGCCGCTCGACTCCAGCCTGCGGCGTGCCTCTTCCCGCGTGGCGCCGTGCAAGGAACGCAGGCACCATGTCACGTACAGCTTGTGGCGCTCATCCGCGCTCAGCCCGTACCGGTCGCCCGCAATCTGTCGGGCCCGCCGCGTCAGCTCGTACAGCGCAATGGCCGCGGCCACCGAGACGTTGAAGCTCTGCACAAAACCCGCCATCGGGATGTAGAACCGCCCGTCCGCGCGTTCCCGCGCCACCCGCGACACACCGTCCTTCTCGTTGCCGAACAAGATCGCGGTTGGGCGGGCGAGATCGACCGCGTCAATGGGCTCTGCGCCCTCGCCGAGGTCCGTCGCGTACACCTGGAATCCGCGCGCATGCAGCAGGTCAATCGCGCGACCGATGTCCGGCATGCGATGGAGCGTGAGCCACTTGTGTGCGCCCTGGGTCACGCCCTTCGAAGGCCGAAAGGGCTGCTTGCCCTCAATCACCGCCACCTGTTGCACGCCAAACGCCTCGGCGCTCCGCAGGATGGCAGCCTGATTGTGCCCGTCGTCTACGGCCTCCATCGCCACGGCGAGATACGAGGTTCGCCGCGCAAGGACGTCGCGCAGGCGAAGCAACCGCTCCGGGCGCAGCCACTCCGCCAACCACAGTTCACGTTCCGACAGCAAGCCCTCGGCCAGGAGCATCTGTTGGATGTCAGAATGCACGCTCTGGATGCACCTCCCGCTCCTCTTGGTCGGTCGCGGGCCCGAGCCCGTCTCCTCATCATAGCCGATGGCTCGCCAAAATGCAGCGTTCGAGCGCCGCGCGTGCGGGGCTGTCACTCGCCCCCTTCCGACGACACAGGCCGGGCCGCCATGGCCAGCCCGTGGACCAAAAGGCCCACCACCACCGTCGCAAGTCCAACGGCGCCGAGCCAGCCGACGCGATCGCCCGGGATCACAGCGAGTTCGAGCACCAGCGCGAACACCACCTCGCCAGCCTGCGTGGCCTCGACAGCGGCCAACTCGCTCGGCGACTGGCGCGCCATGTCCGTCGCCCGAAAGAAGAGTGCCGTGGCGATCACGCCCGAACACACGGCGACGAGCAGCGCCCCGAGGATCTGCCGCAGCGTAGGCCATCCGACGAGGGCCGTGCTCGCCGAAGACCAGGCGATCCAAAACGGCAGACTCCCGAGGGTCATGCCGAGCATGCGCTCCAGCGGGTCGAACGCCCCCGCGTAGGCGCGCATGGCCAACCGATTGCCGGCTGGGTACGCGGTCGCCGCCACCAGAAGACTGACGGCGCACAGCGCCGCGCGCCGCCACGACATCTGGGAAGCATCCGCCATCTCCATGAGCATCGCGCCGGCGACGATTCCGAGTGATGTCACGAGCTCCCGTACAGGAATGCGGGCGCGGCGCCCGTCGGGCCCAGGCGCGCTGAGCCAGGGCGTGAGCAACACACCACACACGATGGTCACCTGCCAGACGCCCGCCACGAGCCACGCGGGCCCGTACGCGTTCGCGAGACATAGCGGAGCATAAAACAGGCCGAATCCAATCGTGCCATACACCGTCCACCGCCAGAAATCGCGCCGAAAGGACTGAAACAGCGCGCCAATTCTCCCCTTCCAAGCGACATACGCGAAGAGGACGGGCAGCGTGAGAAAATACCGGAGCGGCGCGTTCCAAGCCCACGATCCGCCGGTACGGCTCACGGCCTCGTTTGCCACAAACGTGACTGCGAAAAACAAAGACGCCATAAGCCCCAGGACGAGTGGGCGCCAGCGTGCGGCTCTGAAGGCGGCAGGCCAAGTCATCTCCAGTTCCCCCCATCCACCAACCGGCCCTGCGCGGCGCACGAGCGCAGTTGACCCTTCCGGGACAACGCGTCACCTTGCCCGCACGCGCAGGTCCCCGACGTCCGACCAACGATAGACCACTTCCGGCAAAACCACGCCGTCGATATCAAACGTCTTCTCTCCGATGACCGTTCCGCCCAACCGCTCGTAAAACCGCCGCCACGGATTGTCCCGAAAAGTGACCACCACGACCGATTGGTGTCCCCGCTGCTGAAATTCATCGGCGAGTTGAGCGACCAGACGCCGTCCGACGCCTTGCCGATGCCATGATGGAGACACGTACAGCGTGTAGATCTCGGCGTCCGCGTCGAACTCCTCCACACGGTTAGGCCCCCCACTCACAAATCCGATGACACGTGCACCCGCAACCGCGACCCAAAACGCCTGCCTAGGGTCCGCCAATCGCCGTCTGAATCGCTCGGCGCTCACCTTGGGGTCCATCCGGTCCAGAAACGATGAAGGCACCAGCCCCGCATACGCGTGGCGCCAGGCCTCCACGTGCACCCGACCCACTCCTTCAAGATCTTCAAGGCAAGCAGGCTGAACCGAAATCATGGCCCTTCCCCTCACGCCCTCGGTCAGAATCGGCCAGCCTCCACGTCGCGCACAAAGGCTGGTCTGAAAAGTACGATCTCAGTTGATCGTAAAAGTACAGCTCGATCCCGGCCTTCACCAGATACGACTCGAAAATCTCGAAGTATTCGT
Organism: Alicyclobacillus sendaiensis NBRC 100866; assembly: GCF_001552675.1. Lineage (GTDB taxonomy): Bacteria > Bacillota > Bacilli > Alicyclobacillales > Alicyclobacillaceae > Alicyclobacillus > Alicyclobacillus sendaiensis. The sequence continues at coordinate 20,037 of NZ_BCRQ01000034.1, read as the reverse complement.
GGCTCGCGCCTGGCCCGCCGTGCAACAAAAGCATTCGAATCGGACTTGTCCCCACTCGGCGCGTCCACACGTGGTGTCCCGTGGACAACCGGATGATTCGCGTCTGCGCCTGCACGCGGCCTCCCCTTTTCGTCACATGTCCTTCAAAACGGGCGGCACCTCGCGATACCCTTTCGACTTGACAGCTCCAATGAGAACGCCCAGTGCCATCCAGCTCAAGCCGAAGATGAAGGTGGTGCGGTCAAATCCGAGCCACACGTACCCGATGACCACAAAACCACACAGCGGAAACAGCAGATACTTGAACACATGCCGAAAGGCTCTCTGGCGAAGGTAAAAGTAGACGAACACGGTTGCGTTCAACATCAGAAAGGCGGTCAGTGCGCCAAAGTTGACGAGCGTCGTGATGGTCTCTTGCGGGACGAGGCTTGCCACCAACAGCGAGATCACCGCGACCAACAGCGTGGCGTTGATCGGGGTTTGGAACCGCGGACTGACGTGTGAAAAGAACTTGGAAAACGGCAGCAGACGATCGCGGCCCATCGAATACAGGATCCTCGAGATCGCCGACTGCGCGGCCAGGGCGTTCGCGATGCCTGACGCGATCGCGTTCACCAGGAGAAGGACGACGTAGAGGAACGTGCCCCCCGCTTCCTTGGCGATTTGGAAGAACGCCATGTTGGGATTCAAATCTGCGTAATTCGGATGAACAAGCGCCGCCACATACGTCTGTAGGACAAACAGAAGGCCGATGATGACAAGCGACGCAATCGTCGCGTTTCCGACCGTCCTTTCCGGCCGCTCCGTCTCTTCGGCCAGCGTACTGATGGCATCGAAACCGAGAAAACTCAACACAGCGATGGAAGCAGCGTTTTCAATGAATTTGAGGTTGAAGTGGCTCGATTGATAGAACGGACTGAGGGACAGATGGCCAACGCCGTGGCCCAAGACCAAGACAAACCGCACGGAAGCAATAAGAAAAAGAAGGAGACAAACGAGTTCAATCGCCAGAAGAACGAAGTTCGTCCTCGCCTGCAGATGGATGCCGAGAACGTTCACCGTGGTGTTGAACAGCACAAAGAACAACAGCCACACGAAGGTAGGCACGCTCGGCACAAGCCCGTGCAGCCAACCTGCCGAGAACGCGTAGAGCAGGGAAGGCGCAAGGAAGTAGTCCGCCAAGATCATCCACCCAGCGATGAAGCCGACGTGGGGATTCAAGCCGCGCTGCACATAGGAGTACACGGATCCTGAAATCGGAAATTTCGCGCTCATCTGCTTGTAGCTGAGGGCCGTGAAGACCATCGCGACAATGCCGATGACGTACACCAGCGGAACCATGCCGTAGCTCTGCTGCGCCACGTAGCCGTAAATGGCCATGGGGGCGATGGGAACCATGAAGATCATGCCGTAGACAATGAGGTCCCGCAAGCGAAGGGTTCGCTTGAGTTCCTGGCGATAGCCGAGCGTTGAAGATTCCCGATGCCCTGAGGTTTCCATGCGTCACGCCCCTCTCCTGAGTGTCAACGAGGCTATTATCCTGAAAGACTCGGAGACACGTCAATGAAGCAAGAAATGACCCTCAGCCAACGGCCGAGGGCCTAGGAGAAGGGGACATTCACCTGAGCGTCGTGGCATCGGGTCCAGCTGCGCCTCAGAACACCTTCTTGCTACCCTGATACTCTTTGAGAATCTCAACCGCCTCGCGAAACCGAAGCGAGTGAATCACCTCCCGCTCGCGCAGAAACCTCAGACTGTCCTTGATGTCCGGATCGTCCGTGTTGTCGATGATCCACTGGTAGGTCGCGCGCGCCTTTTCCTCTGCCGCGATATCCTCGTACAGATCGGCGATGGGATCGCCTTTCGAGGCGATGTACGCTGCCGTCCACGGATTTCCCGCCGCGTCGTGGTAAAAGAGTGAGTAGCCGTGGTTGACGTAGTGATCGCCGAGCCCTGCCTCGCGGAGTTGCTCGGGCGTCGCATCCTTCGTCAACTTGTAGACCATGGTGGCAATCATTTCGAGATGTGCGAATTCCTCCGTGCCGATGTCGGTCAACAGGCCAATCACCTTGTCGGGGATCGAATACCGCTGATTCAGATATCGCAGTGCGGCGGACAGTTCCCCGTCAGCTCCTCCATATTGCTCGATGAGCATCTTGGCGAGCATTGGATCGCACTTGCTCACCCGAACGGGATACTGAAGCTTTTTCTCATAGATCCAGATAGCCGCCTACCCCCTACCCCGAGCTAGACCTGCCACGGCCATGGCGTCTCAGACCAAGCCCAAGACGCCCCCGTGGCGGGGCTCAAGCCGTAATGATACAGAGGACCGAACGCGGATTCGAACTGGGTCATGAGGTTGTGCTTCCGCTTCTGAAACTGCTTGAATTGGGCAAGCGCCTGCTCGTCGTCCGGATGCGTGTCCAGATAGAGTGTCAAATCGACCAGCACGAAATCGATGGCCTGAAGTTCCTGAAGATACTGATAGTAGGCTTTAGGAAGGGATTCTGTCGTCTCACTCACGCGTTCACGTCCTCCTCACACCGGCGGATATGGGCTGTCGTATTCCGGCCACAGCGTCCCCTTTCGGAGCGCTTCCTGCGGTGCGAACTGCTTGCGCGCGCTCTTTTGCACCGGATACGTCACTGCAGGCGGGACGTCGTACCATTTCACCCGCGCAGGGCAAGGATCAAACGGACTGCGAAAGTTGACATACGAGCGCCATTCGGCCGAAGTACCATCCACCGTGCGTCCATCCCTCCTTCAGCATGATTCGAAAACATGCATATGCGCCGCCCGACGATTTCAGACGTTTGGACAACCGAGAAATGGCGGGATCTCGCCGACACATCAGTGGTTCAACGCCAGCGCTACGAGGATGCCGACCATCGCACCACCTGCGATCTCGCTCGGCTTGTGGCCCACTTGCTCGTTGAGCACGGGCCAATCCACGAGCCACCACGGCCCCTTTGCGACGCGGATCGGGGCCACAGAGGACGCTTTGCCTTCGGACGAGATCGCCGACCGTCCGTCCCGTTGCGAAGCGCGCGATCTGTCGCTCGCCGCGCGGCCTTGCGGTCGTTCCGAAGCAGCCGCCTGTTCGCTCGATTCCATCAGCAGGTGTTGGCCGCGGAGATCGTGCAACAGGCGGTTGAGCACCGCAGCCTGCCGTCCCGTCTGCCAGCGAACGCCCGCGGCGTCGTACATCACGACGGCGGCGAGGAAGAGGCCGATGGCGACCACCGGATCGGACCCACCGAGATGCAGCCACAGCTGCACGGCGAGCGCGACGACCGCGGCCGTGTGCGAACTCGGCATGCCGCCCGAGTTTTTGACCTGGCTCCAGTCCCACGAGCGCAGTTGGATCATGACGAAGATCGGCTTCAACGCCTGGGCGACCACCATGGCGAGGAGCGGTGCCGCCCACAGACTCGACACGATGTGAAGCAACGCGCCAGCCCTCCTCAGATCGCGCGGTTGGAAGCTTGTCGGTAGGCTTCGTACAGAAGGATGGTCCCGGCCATCGCCGCGTTCAAGCTGTCAGCCTCCCCGGCCATGGGAATGGCGACACACCTGTGCGCCAGTCGGCGCGCCCCATCGCTCACACCGCGGGCCTCGTTGCCGATGATCACCGCCACCTCGCCCGCCATGGGTGCCTCGTCACACCGGTCGACCGCATCCGCCGCCGTGGCCACGACGACCCCGCCGGGATGGCGATCTCGCCAGACCCTGAGATAATGCTCCACACCGCACGCGATGGCGCGGACGCGGAACAGTCCGCCCATGGAGGCTCGCACCACCTTCGGCGCATACGGATCCGCGGTGCCGGGCCCGATCACGACCTCACCAAAGCCAAACGCCTCCGCGCTTCGCACCAGCGTGCCCACATTGCCCGGATCCTGCACCCCATCCAGCACCAGGACGCGGGGGCCGTACCCCGGCTCGTGTTGCGGCACGGCGGCGATAGCCATCAGGCCCTGCGGCGTCTCGGTGTCGGCCACGGCTGCAAAGGCCTGGGGCGACAGCTCGAAACGGCGGCCGTCCGCTTTCGGATGGCGCCACAAAGCTTCCGGAGGCTCGTCCGATGAGACGTTCCACAGAAGGGCTTCCAACCGAAGAGAGCTCTTGAGCAGATCGGCCACGAGGCGCTCACCCTCGACGAGAAACAAGCCCGCCCGCTCTCTTCCTCGCCGCGTCTTGAGCCGCGCCCAGGCGCGAACGCGGTCGTTGTGCGCTGATTCGATGTACGCCATAAGAACCTCCGGGGACGAGATCGACAAAAAAGCCCGGTCATGCGACCGGGGTGTGTATCACGCGTTGGCGTTCAGGCGTTCGCGAGCGACGGTGACAAGCTGCGAGAACGCCTCCTTGTCCGTCACCGCGAGGTCCGCGAGCATCTTGCGGTTGACTTCGACGCCCGCGAGCTTCAGGCCGTGCATGAAGCGGCTGTACGACAACCCATGGGGGCGAACCGCCGCGTTGATCCGCTGAATCCACAGCCGGCGAAAGTCGCGCTTGCGCTGTTTGCGATCTCGATACGCGTACACGAGCGACTTCATGACCTGCTGCTTCGCCGTGCGATACAGCGTGTGCTTCGAACCAAAATAGCCCCTTGCCAGCTTCAAAATCTTTTTATGACGACGGCGTGTCACCACGCCACCTTTGACGCGAGCCATCTCCAACAGCCTCCTCGAATGGTGTTCCGATCACGGCCGCGCCGCGCGTCTCCGCGGCGCAAACGCCCACTTCTTCACTTGTACGCGACGAGTTGCTTGATGCGCTTCATGTCGCTGCCCGACACGAGCGTCAGGCCGCGCAGACGGCGCTTGCGAGCGGGCGACTTGTGCTCCGCCTTGTGGTAGGCAAACGCCTTGGTGCGCTTGAGAAGCCCGGTCCCCGTGCGCTTGACGCGCTTCTTCAGACCGCTGTGCGTCTTCATTTTCGTCTTGGCCATCTCGTGTGTCCTCCTATCTCCAAAATCGCCGATCCCGCGGTCGACCACCGTCCGTCAACCGCACCAGGTCACGAGGTTCACGCACTCGGCTGCTTCGGCGCCAAGATCATCACCATATGACGACCCTCGAGCTTCGGCGACCGTTCCACAATCGCATGCTCCTCCGCAGCCTTCGCCAGCCGTTCAAGCAACTCCTGACCGATGTTCTGGTGAGTGATCTCCCGCCCGCGGAAGCGCACGGACACCTTCACCTTCGAACCTTCGCTCAGGAATTTCAGGACGTTCTTGAGTTTGACGTTGAGATCATGCTCATCGATATTGGGCGTCATCCGAACTTCCTTGAGCAGAACGACCTTCTGGTGCTTGCGCGATTCGCGCTCGCGCTTGCTCTGCTCATACTTGAACTTGCCGTAATCCATGATGCGGCACACTGGCGGCTTCGCGTTGGGCGCAACGTTGACCAAATCGAGATTGCGCTCCTCGGCCAATCGCAGCGCTTCGCGCAAGGGCATGATGCCCAGCTGCTGGTTGTCCGCGTCCACGACGCGCACTTCTCTCGCGCGAATGCCCTCGTTGACCTGATACCCTTCTTTGCTTATGGGGTGTCACCTCCACCGATCTGCCCCACCACACCAACACGCAAAAAGCGCAGGCAACGCCTGCGCTCGAATCGCCTTCGCCCAGCCTGGGTCTGACCCTCTAACAACCAACGCGCTGGATTCGGGACCCGTCAGCTTGCGCCGACCAGGTGAGAAGCGGCAGGCTTCTGCTTTGGTGTGCTACGGAACGTTTTCATGGTAGCGACATGGAGGGGAAATGTCAAGCGATCGCGCCGCGCCAAAAGCATTGTATTCCGATGTGTTTTCGTTTAAAATACCGTCTCGATCGCGACATTCCCGGAGGTGATTCCATGGCCAGTTCTGAGGTCCGCATCGTCGATCTCGAGGCGCGCACGCGCACTCCTCAGCCCGAGCAGGCCCAACGTGCGTGGACGGCGGCCGCACTCGTCGTGTTTGTCCTCGGCTTTCTTTATCTATGGAATTCCGTTTCGCCGACCCACGCCGTCTTGTTTCTCGTGGCAGGCGTGCTCGGCGTCGCGCTCTATCACGCGCACTTCGGATTCACCACCTCGTTTCGGCACCTCATCGTGAGCGGCCGAAGCGTGGGCTTGCGCGCGCAGATGGTGATGTTTGCGCTCGCGAATGTCCTCTTTCTTCCCCTGTTGGTCCGAGGCCACGTCTTCGATCACGCCGTCAAGGCGAGCGTCTACCCGGTGGGCCTGTCGGTGCTCGTGGGCTCGTTTCTCTTTGGCATCGGCATGCAGCTCGGGGACGGTTGTGCCTCAGGCACCCTGTACCATACGGGCGGCGGAGATGCGCGCGGCATCCTGACGCTCGTCGGATTCGTCGTCGGATCGTTCGTCGGCTCCATCCACTACGCTTGGTGGATGAGCACGCCTGGCATCGGCAAGATCTCGCTCATTCACACCTTCGGCCCCGCAGGCGGCCTCGCTGTGAACTTCGCCATCATGGCGTTCGTCTTCGCCATCGCTCTTTGGCTGGAGAAGCGGCGCAACGGCGACGTGGAGCCCCTCTTCAACCGTCAGCCGTGGAACGTGAGCCGCGTGGTCAAGGGGCCTTGGTCCTGGGTGGCCGGCGGCGTCGTCCTGGCCGTGGGCAACTTCGTCGTGCTGGCGCTCTCGGGCAAACCGTGGGGCATCACCTCGGCATTCGCGCTGTGGGCTGCGAAACTGAGCGCGCTCGCGGGCTATCCAGTGCAGTCGCTGCCGTACTGGCAGACGCCGCAAAACGCGGCGGCGCTCCACCACAGCGTGCTTCAGAACCTGGAGACCACGGACGACATCGCCATCATGCTCGGCGCGCTCCTCGCCGCCAGCCTCGCCGGTGCGCTGCCCAAGCGATATCTGCGGCCGATGCCGTGGCAGATGGTAGTCGGCGTGCTGGCCGGAGGCATCCTGATGGGCTACGGCGCCCGCATCGCGTTCGGCTGCAATGTCGGCGCCTACTTCTCGGGCGTCGCGTCGTTCAGCCTGCACGGCTGGGTGTGGTTCGTCGGCGCGCTCGCCGGCAGCCTCGTCGGTGTGCGACTGCGCCCGGTCTGCCGACTGCAGAATCGTTGATCCCAGATCCTCGCACACTTTGGCGCCCTCGACCTGTGGGTCTAAAGGGCGCCCTTTCATTTGTAGTAGAATGACAACCATCCAATCGCGAGGAGGATGCCTGTGGAGGACGTGGTCCGCAACAACATCGAGCGGTTTTCGGGGTTCGCCGAGCTCTATGACACCTATCGGCCTGAAACGCCGGAAGCGGTGCGCGCGCTGCTCATCGCCTACCTCGGGCACCAACCGGACACCGTGATCGATCTCGGCAGCGGCACAGGTTTCTCGAGCTTCCCGTGGCGGCACGAAGCCCGGCGCGTGGTGGGTGTCGAGCCGAATGACGACATGCGGTCCCAGGCCGAGCGCCGCGCGCTGGAACTCGGCGCCGGCAACGTCACCTTCCTGCAGGGTGTGTCCACCGCCATCCCCTGTTCCGACGCCTCCGCCGATCTCGTCACGTGTTCGCAATCCTTTCATTGGATGGACCCCCAGCCGACCCTCCGTGAAGTGGCACGCGTGCTGCGGCCGGGCGGCGTGTTCTGCGCGTACGATTGCGACTGGCCGCCCTCATGCTGCGTGGAGACCGACGTGGCCTACGACACCCTGCTGCGGTGCGCGGAGGCGGCCATCGAGCGTCACGTGCCGAAACGAGACCAGGCGCGCAAGTGGCCCAAGGAGCAACACCTGGACCAAATCCGCGCCTCAGGGTTCTTTTCCTTCGCGAAGGAAGTGGTGTTCCACGTAGAAACGCGCCTCGGTCCCGACGCGTTCATCGGCATCGCGTTGAGCCAAGGCCAGGTGCAAAGCGCGCTGCGCCGCCGGCTGCCGGAGATTGAGCAGGCCCTCTCGGCCTTCGAAGCGCGCGTGCGGGATGCCTTCAGGGGTGGCAAAAAGCCCGTCTGGTTCTCGTACCGCCTTCGCCTCGGCGTCAAGGCCGCCACCACGACGTGAGGCGGCCCAAGCCGCCTCCTGCGTCACGACTCCACAAGCTTTGCCTTGCGCGCGATCTCGTCCTGAATCTGGCGCACGAATTCATCGAATGGCATGGCGCCGAGATCGCCCGCGTGGTACTTGCGGACGGACACAGCGCCTTCCTCGCGCTCGCGGGCGCCGACGACGAGCGTGTACGGGATCTTGTGCGTCTGCGCTTGCCGGATTTTATAGCCAATTTTGTTGTCGCTCACGTCCGCCTCGGCTCGAATGCCGAGCTCCCGCAGCTTCGCCGCCACTTCCTCGGCGTAACCCGCGAATTCATCGGCGACGGAGGCCACCACCACCTGCGTCGGCGCGAGCCAGGTCGGAAACGCGCCCTTGTACTGCTCGATGAGGAATGCGACGAACCGCTCCATCGTGCCCACCACGCCGCGGTGGATGACGACCGGCCGATGCCGTTCGCCGTCCTCCCCCACGTACTCCAGGTCAAAGCGATTCGGCAGGTGAAAATCGAGCTGGATGGTGGACAACGTCTCGTCCTTGCCGAGCGCCGTGCGCACCTGGACGTCGAGCTTCGGACCGTAGAACGCCGCTTCGCCCTCGGCTTCGACGAAGTCCAGGCCGAGATCGAGCATGACCTTGCGCAGCGTGCTCTGCGCGAGCTCCCACATCTCGTCATTCTGCACGTACTTCTCGGTGTTTTTCGGATCGCGATAGCTCAGCCGGTGATAGTAATCGTCAATCCCGAAGTCCTGATAGACGCGCTGGATCAGGCGAACGACGCCGGTGAACTCCTGCTCAATCTGATCCGGGCGGCAGAAGATGTGCGCGTCGTTTAGGGTCATGGCGCGCACGCGCTGCAATCCGGCGAGCGCCCCGGACATCTCATACCGGTGCATGGTGCCGAGCTCCGCGATGCGTATCGGCAGTTCGCGGTAGCTGTGCAGACGGTGCTTGTATACCATCATGTGGTGGGGGCAGTTCATCGGCCGCAACACGAGCTCCTCGTTGTCGATTTTCATGGGCGGATACATATCGTCCTTGTAGTGCTCCCAGTGCCCGGAGATCTTGTACAGCTCGACGTTCGCCAGGTGCGGCGTGTACACGTGCTGATAGCCGAGCGACTCCTCGAGGTCGACGATGTACCGCTCGATGATGCGCCGAATCTTGGCTCCGTTCGGCAACCAGAGTGGCAGGCCCTGGCCCACTTCCGGCGACAGCGTGAAGATCTCGAGTTCCTTGCCCAATCGCCGGTGATCCCGCTCGCGGGCCTCCTGCTGGAGGCGATTGTACTCGTCGAGATCGGACTTTTTCGCGAACGCGACGCCATACACGCGCGTGAGCATTTCGCGCTTCGAGTCGCCGCGCCAGTAGGCCCCCGCGAAGTTCTGGAGCTGAAAGACTTTGACGCGTCCGGTCGAAGGCAGATGGGGCCCGCGGCACAGATCCACGAACTCGCCCTGCCGGTACAGGGTCAGGGTCACGTCTTCGGGCAGGTCCTCGATGATTTCCACCTTGAACCGATCGCCGCGATTGCGGAAGAACTGAAGCGCCTCTTGGCGAGAGATGACCTCGCGCTGAATGGGCAAATCCTCGGCGATGATTCGCTTCATCTCCTCCTCGATGCGCGGGAGATCCTCGGGGTGGAAGTCGTGATCGGCAAAGTCGTAGTAGAAGCCGTTTTCGATAACGGGTCCAATGGCGCACTTGGTGCCTGGGAACAAGCGCTGCACGGCCTGTGCCATCACGTGCGCGCAGGTGTGGCGCATCACGTACAGCCCTTCGGGATCTTGCAGCGTGAGCAGTTCGACCTCTGCGCCGTCCTCCACCTCGCGGCCGAGATCGACCAACGCCCCGTTGACGCGGGCGACGACGGCCTCCTTGCCGAGCCTCGGACTGATGGACCGCGCCAAATCGGCGTACGTCGATCCGGCAGGCACCCGCCGTTCGGAACCATCTTTCAACCGCACGGTGATCTCCTGAGACATGGAACATCCCCTCCACATGTTGGTCCATGGACATACAAAAAACGCCACCGCCCCAATGGGACGACGGCGCTCGCCTCGTGGTTCCACCCATTTTCCCCGCGCCTCACGGCAGCGCGGGCTCGACGCCTTAACGCGGCGGACACGGTTCGCGTTGTGACCCGCGAACGGCTTGGGAAGTGGTGTCTCTTGCGCCGTCGCGGAGGTGCTTTCAGCCACGGCATCCTCTCTCTGAGCGCGACGTCACCGCAAAAGCGCGTCTTCCCGCATCGCCTGTGCTTTGCTCCATGGGACCGGCGCAAACCTGCGCCTTCCTATATGAAACTACACAACGATTCGGGACCCTGTCAAGCGAGGGTCCGGCTCTTTCAGCCCTCTCCCCATTGGCTGTCCGCCGGGGCGCCCGGCGCGGATTCCGCCTCTTGGGTCAGGCGCCGCCGTACGCCGCGCGACGAGCGACGGCCGAACGCGCGTCGTTTTGGAGATGCCGCGCGCGGCCGATTCGGGCGACAGGTGGCGCAGCCGGAACAGCGGCTGGCGCGATCGCCGAAGACGCGAACCACCGTCTCAGCGAAACTGGGCCACGGCGCGTCCGGATAGGCATCGTGCACCACAATGCGCCAGGGGGACCTCGTGATGAGCAGGGTCATCGCGAGATCTTCACTCGTCACCTCGTCATCCTGAAGCGCCACCCGTTCGATCTGCGCGTCTGAAACCACCCCGCCCTCCGCGTCGGTGACCCACACGCTCTCCGGTGTGATGTACACGTGCAACTCCGCGCCACTCGACGGGTGTTCGTCCAACAGATAGCGCAACATGGCCAGCGATTCCTCATATTCGTCCTCGAGCGCAGAGGCCAGCAGGCGATCCCGCACGCGCTCGGCCAGGTCCACGACGACTCGATGCAGGCGGAAGCGCGCGAGCGGCTCAACAGCGACGCAAACGGATCGCCCAAACTGGCTCGCCATCGCCCGCGCGAGCAAAGCCTGCCATTCCTCCAGGGTGTGTCCCGCCACGGGGCGGCGCTGGAGGCGCGACTCGCAGATCTCGACGAGCGCGTGGAACTGGACCTCTTCCACGGGCCAAAGGGGCTCCAGGCGGCACACGCGCTGCACCACGCGCAGCTGAAGCCATTCGCGGGTCATCATGCCCGCGACAAGCTGCGCCACGCGAAAGCGAAGCGAATCCCCGCACTCGCAGACGACCCGCGGGCACTCGCCCGACACGACGTAACTCGCCGCACCGCATTCGGTGAGGCGCGCAGCAAGCCCGCGACCATCCATATCGGCTGTCAATTCGAAGATGAGCAAGGCTCCCGCCCCCGGACGATGGATTCCATTTACATCCATTCTTCCTTCGGGCCGGGAGCCCTATACGCAGGGCGCGCCCTGCTCAGGCGAACGCGCGCTCCAACTCGTCGACGATCTCGCCGACCTTGCGAATGGCCTCTCGGTACGGCGCGGGCTGGCCCATGTCGAGGCCGACGTGTGCAAACAACTCGAGCGGCGGCTTGCCGCCTCCGACGCGCAACACCTCGATCCAGCGCGTCAGGACCTCGTCGTCCCCCGCGAGAATGCGGTCCGCGAGGAGCGTCGACGCCGCGAGCCCCACCGCATACGTGTACGGATACAGGCCCATATAGTAGTGGGGCTGGCGCATCCAGTACAGATCGGCGCCTTCGTCGAGATCGACCGCGTCCTGCCAGAAGTCGGCCAGCACCTCCCGCGACACGCGGCGAAACACGTCGGTGGACAGCGGTTCGCCCTGATCCGCGAGGGTATACAGCCGGCGCAAGATTTCCGCCTCCGTCTGATGCGTGACGAAGTCGTGGTGGAAGGTGAACATCTGCATCATGCGCACCTTGGCGCGGCCCGCGTCGTCCTCCGCACGGTGGATGAGCGCGTTGGCCACCATGTGCTCCATGAGCGTGGACGGCGTCTCGATGAACAGGTTGGAGAACGACAAATTGGAGGGGCGCTCGTTCTGACACGCGAGATACAGGTGAACCGCGTGGCCGAGCTCGTGCGCCATGACGAAGACGCCGTACATGCCGCCTTCAAACGGCGAAAACACGTAGGGATGGACGCTCGACTCCCCGCAAAACGCGCCATTCCAATTGCCGCGGTTGCGCGCCCAGTAAATCCACCGCTCCTCGAACGCGCGCCGGAGGATGTCGCCGTACGTGGGCCCGAGCGGGCGAGCCGCCTCCAAAATCAGGTCCCGCGCGTCGTCAAACGTGAGTTCCGCGTCCGTCAGGCGCACGAACGGCGCTTTCGTGTCGCACAACCTGACCTTCTCAAGGCCCATCACCCGCTTCCGAAGTTGTGCCAAGCGGCGCATGTGCGGGGCGAGCTCCTTCATCATCACGTCCTGCACCATGAAATAGTGCTCCGGGGGGACCTGATTGGCCGCCATGGTGCCGCCGAGGCGCGTCGCCTGCAACATCTCGAACACGCTCGAGAAGCCGCGCAAACGCGCCGCCACCACGTCGTTTTGAATCTTGGCCCCGAGCGATCTCGCGAGCGTATGCTGATACGGCCGGAGCCCGTTCACCACGCTGTCGTACGCGCGGTGGCGGAGCGCCGTGTCGTGCGACGTCTCGATGTGCATGAGCAGCGCAGACGGCGTCACGCCCACCTCGCGGCCGTCGCTGTCGACAACCGGCTCAAACCGCATATCCGCGCCTGTGGCCGCTTCGTAAATCCCCGAAGGCAGGGAAAAGGCCGACAGATGAGCGGCAAGCACCTTCTCGGCCTCGTCGGCAAGCCGATGCCGGCGCTCGCGGTCGATCTCGCCAAAGTACGGCGCATACGGCCGCAGGGCTTCGTCCTGTCGCCATGCCGCCAGTTGCTCCTCCGGGACGCGGCAGAGCGCCGCCACCAGCGATTCCGCCGCTTCCCCGGCGCGATCCAGCGCGAGCTGCGCTATCGACATCAGCCGCTGCGCGCCCTCGTCGGTCGCGTCCTCGGCGAACCTGCTCATCGCATACCGCTCCACGTCGGTGCCCAACTGCAGCATCTCGTCATGCAACGCCAACGCGCGAGCCACGTCGCTTGGTCCACCGAATGGTTTCGAAGCCACATCGGCGATCTCGTCCGCCAGCTGGCGCACGCGCCGAACCCCCGCCTCCCATGCTTCCACGCTCGCGAAAAGCGGCGTCAAATCCCACGTCTCGTGCTCCGGAACTTCACTGCGCGATCTCAGCGCCATGATGGCCTCTCGCTCCCTTCATCGGCTGACCTCTTCCACGTACATGCGGCTTGTCGCCGAGAACGATTCCCCTGGTGCGAGGACGATGAGCCCCGTCACGTCCTGGGGAAGATCCATGTTCGGCGCGTTCACCATGCTCGTCTGCGGCTCTGGGCAAAAAAACGTGCCGCAGCGGTTGTTGTTCCACACCATCCAGTGGCGGTACTTCAGGTCGACGTCGTACACGAACGCGAGCCCGAGCCGCGCGTCGGTCAACACCATGCGGTTGTGCCCGTCCCGCGGGCGAGCGGTGTAGTGGTTGTCCATTGGCTCATAAAACGGATCCGCGCCGCCCGTCGGCATCTTTCGCTCGTTTTCGTTTAACGGCTGAAAGCGCCCCGTCGGCAGCTTCCGCTCGTCGAGTTCCCAGCGCTCCCCGATGGTCAGCTGAATCGTGCACGCATCCGCCGACGACGATTCGGAGAACGGCACATTTACAGCGGTGTGAAAGCCGAGCATCACGGGCATCGGTTCCCCGCCGCGGTTCTCGATCCGGACGCGCTGCACCAGTCCGCGTTCCGACAGCTCGTAGCGGATGGCAAACCGGAACGTGTGCGGCCAGTGTTCGTACACCGGGTGCCCTTCTCCGACCTCGTGCGCGATCTCGACGTACGCGCCCCCCTCGTCTTCGCCGAGATCGACCACGGGCCACGCGATACGCATGAAGAAGCCGTGCAGGTGATTGTGCGTGGCCTCCTCGTTCACCGGGAGGCGATACGCCTTGCCTGCGATGGTGAACTCGCCGTCCCGATACCGGTTGGGCGGATACAGCACCGGAATGCCATACCGGCCAGGCGCCTTGCGAAACTCATCCATCTCTTGCTCCGGCTCGCGCAGAAACCGGAAACCTCGCGCCGTGTCGCGCAGCGCCACGAGATTGCCCCACCCGGGCAACAGATAGGCCTCATACGGGCCGTGCGCCAGGCGGACTGCGCGCTCACCGCCGTACGTCGTCTCGACTGCAGGCATCGTCGCCACCCTTTCTCATGTTGTTCCCTCCGTAGCTATACGCTTTTAAGTTCCGAGATCCTTCTTCCAGCGCAGACCGTCTTGCACCCCGTGAGACGCCCGACAAACGACGACGCCCACGCGCCCCGACTTCCCGAGGCGCCATGGGCGTGATCGCCATACCGTATTCTGCGCCGATTCGACAGGGCTCCCTCAGGGGTTCGCCCGATACAGGTCGCGCACGGCCGGATACAACGCGCGATAGAGGGCATACCCGCGCTCATAGGCGGCCGCGTCGTTCGCAACAGGATGCGTGATGGACTCGACGCGCACCCACGCGTCCACGGCGGTCACCACGTCTCCGAAGAAGCCCGCGGCGACGCTCGCCAGGATGGCCGCGCCAAAAGCGGGCCCCTCGTTCGCCTCAATCACCGCGACAGGCTGCCCGAAGACGCCCGCCTGAATCTCACGCCAAACGTCGCTCTTCGCGCCTCCGCCGGACACCCGGATTTCTTCTACCGTAAGTCGCAGGTCCCGCATCAAGGCGAGCCCATCGCGCAAACTGAACGCCACGCCCTCCAGGATGGCGCGGACGAAGTGCGCGCGCGTGTGCCGCGGCGTGATCCCAAAAAAGACGCCCTTCGCCTGCGGATCGAGGTGCGGCGTGCGCTCGCCCATCAGGTACGGGAGAAAGACAAGCCCCTCGCTCCCGGCTGCCACGCGCCGAGCCTCGTCGCTCAACAGATCATAGACGTCGCGCCCGGTCTGCGCCGCCACCGCGCGCTCCGCGTCCGCAAACTGGTTGCGGAACCATTGGAGCGATCCGCCGGCGGACTGGGTCACCGCCATCACGTGCCACTTGCCGGGCACGGCGTGGCAGAACGTGTGCAGTCTCCCCTTCTCATCGCGCACGATCTCGTCCGCATGGGCAAACACCACGCCCGACGTGCCGATGGTGCTCGACACCACGCCCTTGCGCACGATGCCGTTGCCCACCGCGCCCGCGGCCTGATCGCCCGCTCCTGCCGCAACAGGCGTGCCCGGGAGAAGGCCCGTCCGCGCCGCGGCCCACTCGCTCACGCGCCCCGAGACCTCGGGCGATTCGTACACCTTGGGCAGCCAGTCCCGCGGCACGTCGAGCGCATCCAGCATCGGTTCGGACCAAGCGCGCCGCTTCACGTCAAACCACAGCGTCCCAGAGGCATCCGACACGTCCGTCGCCAATTCGCCCGTCAGGCGGTATCGGATGAAGTCCTTCGGAAGCAGCGCCCAGCGAATGCGAGCGTAATGTTCGGGCTCGTGCTTTTTCACCCAGAGAAGTTTCGTCGCTGTGAAATTCGTCAGCGCGGGATTCGCCACCCACTCGATGGTCCGCTCAAATCCCACCTGCTCGTGAATCTCCGCGCACTCCTCCTCGGTGCGCTGGTCCGACCACAGAATCGCCGGCCGGATCACGTGCCCCGCCTCGTCCAACAGCACCAAGCTGTGCATCTGCCCCGTGAGGCCGACGCCCGCGATGTCTTCACCGCGCCTGTCGCTTCTCGCAAGCGCGAGCCGGATGGCCGCGCACGCGGCTTCCCACCAATCTTCCGGATTCTGCTCCGCCCAAAGCGGCTTAGGCTGTGAGACTTCGTAGCCCACCGTGGCCTGGCCGAGCGTGCGGCCCTCGCGGTCGATCACGACCGCCTTCACGCCGGAGGTCCCGACGTCGATGCCGAGGAGCGCCTTGCGATCTGTCGCCATGGCCATCATTCCGTTTCCAGCAGGTACTGATTCAGTTTCGCCAACAGGACCTCCTGCCGGCCGGATCGCGTTGCCGTGACGCGCTTGTCGATCACGTACGACTCAAGCGACTGAAGCGTCGCGCGCCCTTCGACGATGTCTCTGCCAATCCCTTCTTGATAGCTCGCGTACCGCTCCTCGATTTCCCGCTCGAACACGCGGTCCTCGACGAGCTTCGCCGCCACTTTGAGGCCCCGCGCGAAGCTGTCCATCCCCGCGATGTGGCCGTAGAACAGGTCGACAGGAGTCATGGACGCGCGGCGAACCTTCGCGTCGAAGTTGAGGCCGCCCGGTGCGAGGCCGCCATTCAGCAGAATCTCGTACATCGCGAGCGTCGTCTCGTACAAATTGGTCGGAAACTCGTCCGTGTCCCAGCCGAGCAGCGGATCGCCCTGATTTGCATCGACGGATCCCAAGAGGCCATGAATGCGCGCGAAGCGAAGTTCGTGCTGGAACGTGTGCCCGGCGAGCGTGGCGTGGTTCGCCTCGATGTTGAATTTGAACCGGTCCTTGAGGCCGTAGTGATAGAGAAACGCGAGTCCCGACTGCACGTCGAAGTCGTACTGGTGCTTCGTGGGCTCCTTCGGCTTCGGCTCAATCAAGAACTGCCCCGTGAAGCCGATCTCGTCCGCGTAGTCCACCGCCATCTGCAGGAGGCGGGCGTAGTTGTCGAGCTCCAGCTTGAGATCTGTGTTCAGAAGCGTCTCATAGCCCTCGCGCCCGCCCCAGAACACGTAGTTTTCCGCCCCGAGCTCCTTCGCAATCTCAAGGCTCTTCTTCACCTGCGCGGCCGCGTAGGCAAAGACGTCGGCGTCCGGCGCCGTCGCGGCTCCATGCGCAAACCTGGGATTCGAAAACAGGTTCTGCGTATTCCACAGGAGCTTGATGCCCGTCGACTGCATGTATTCCTTGATCAGCGAGACGATCTCGTCCAGATTCCGATTGGTCTCGCGCAGCGTGTCGCCCTCGGGCGCGATGTCGCGATCGTGAAAACAGAAGTACTCGACGCCGAGCTTGGTCATAAATTCGAAGGCCGCCTCCACGCGGCGTTTGGCGAGCTCCATTCCAGCCGCGCCGTCCCAGGGCCGGATCATGTTCGGCAATCCGAACGGATCAGCGCCGGACAGCGTGAATGTGTGCCAGTAGGCCACCGAGAAGCGGAGATGTTCCTTCATCGGCTTGCCCAACACCAGCTCATCGGGGTTGTAGTACTTGAAAGCGAGCGGGTTGTCCGAACCCTTGCCTTCATACGCAATGCGCGTCACATCGGGAAAATACGTCGCCACGTCCATCACCTTCGCCACAAATTCGTTTGACCAACAAACATATTTTGATCCTATCAGAGCCTCGATAGCTTTGCAAGGGGTTTCAAGACGACCCAGCAGGGAGCACATCGCGCGCTGAGATCGCAAGATGTCGCGCGCCGAGATCGACAAAAAAGGCGCGGAACGCCCGCGCCCCTTCCAACACGATTCAATGCCGCGACAACCTGGGCCGCACCCGTTGGAGCGGCAGAACGCTGGTCGCGTACTCCAGCTGTAATTGGGCGGTCTCTCGCCCAAACGCCACAAACGGAGCTGTGAAGGCCACCAGGACAACCGCAATTCCCAGGAACACGATGCCATCGCCGCCCAGCGAGAGCACGAACGGGATGAAGTAGGTGGTGACGATGCCACTCATGCCCCGCGCGATCATCTCGGCCACGTAGACGCCCCGACCCCTGACCTCAGTCGGATATTGTTCGGCGACGGACAACTTGGACACCGGGAAGATGCCAAGCCCGAAGAAAGCCGTGAGGAAGCCTGCCGCCAAAGACGCCTCGCGGGTGTGGACCCAGGCGAAGAGCAAGCAGCCCACCGTCGCGAGCGCGGCATACGTAGCGAGCACCCACTTCCGCCCAAATCGATCCGACAGATACCCTTGGCACACGGAGCCAAAGCCGGCCACGAGCATCATCAACCCGGTGTCCAGAATGGAATTCGATACGCCAAGCCCCCGCTTGGCCAAGAATTGCGGCCCAAACACCTGGAGGATGTAGAACAGAATCAGCGCGGCCGTGAGATGGAGGATGACCATGGCGCTACGAGCCAAAAGTGGCGGACGAAAGATGGCCCGGAGCGTCTTCAGCATGTCGTGCGGCGTCTCATCGAGCGTTTCCGCGATGACCTCGTCATACAGCGATTCGTCATGCGGCAGCGCCGCCTGCTTTTCGAGGACCTCGACAAGGCGGGCCACCGGGCTGTGCCGTCCTTTGTCGAGCAGATATCTCGGCGACTCGGGCAGCCAAAGCGCAATCGGGATGAGCATGAGGAGCGGCACGCCGCCGAGCAGGAATGGGACGCGCCAGGCCACATCCTGCGCGTAGTGGTGAAGGGCCCAGACGGACACGAGACTGGGAACGACGTACGCGGCGGTCAGGATCCCGTTGGCGTAGCCGACGCTGACGGCGCGCCGGCGGTGATTGGTGAACTCGGCCAGGATGAGATACGGCATCGGCAACACGGCGCCCTCCCCGATGCCCGCCAAAAGCCGCACGAGGAAGAGATCCGCCACATTCCGTGTCAGCGCGCCGAGCATGGTGACCACCGAAAACCACGCGATGCCCACCAGGATGACGCGCCGCCTCCCCCATCGATCCGCCATCATGCCGGCTGGGATCATGCCAATCACGATGCCGATGGTGGAGGATACGGCTAAAAGCCCCGTCTGCCACGACGTCAAATGCCACGCCTTATCGAGCGTCGTGAGCACCGGCCCGACAATCCCGATGTCGAACGCCTCCGCCAGCCACACGAGCGACAAAAGCGCGATGATGCCGACGACGCGCGGCGTGATCGGCAGGCGGTCTAACCGGGTCAGGAGATTGACGTGACGAAAGTCGGCCATGCTTGTCCCTCCTCGACAGCGCCTTCCTCAAAACCGGTGCACGGTGACCTCGCATCGCACCAAAAAGCGCAGGTTGATGCCGGACTGGCCCACACCTTTGGAAATATAGTAAGGCCCGGCTTCGGCGCGGTGCATCCCCGCATAGATGCCGCGCTTCGCCAGCGGGCCCATGGGCTTCAGATAGTAAAAGAACGGGAGCCGAAACTGCTTGCCGTGCAAGTGCCCCGCCATCAGGGCGTCGAACGACTGCCGCGCAGCGAGGACAAACGTCGGATCGTGCGTCATCACAATGATGGGCAGGCCGTCCTTGACGTTCCGGTACGCCGTCCGCTCATCGCTCCTGCGCGTTTGATAGTCGTCGATCCCGACGAGGTTGAACCCGTCGAGCACAACCGCCTCGTTGCGCAAAACGGTCACGCCGTGCTGCTCGAGACAAGCGATGAGCGCGCCGACGCGGCCGCGAAGCTTGTAATCGTGGTTGCCCAGCACCGCGAACATCGGGACACCGCACGCTTGGAGCGCGGTGAGATACGGCAGCAGGCGAACGACGGCACGCTCCGAATCGACATAGTCCCCGGTTAAGCAGATGTAGTCCGGGCGCTCGGAGCGGCAGATGGAAGCCAACCGCTCAGGAGAGACGCGATTACGTTCCACGTGGAGATCGCTCACCTGGAGGATGGTCCGACAAAGCCCGAGTCGCCAATCCACGTGTTCCACCTTCAGCCACCGCGTGGGAAGCACGGTGGTCGCGTACCCCACGCCGGCCAGTCCCGCGAGACCTACTGCCGCCCATGTCCACATGAGAAGCGTCCCTCCTGAGCAAGGAAAAGTCTGTCTTCGCACAGTGTATACGCCTCTCGGAGCGGGCGCCACTCGCGGACATGTGCGATGACCCATGTCGCGCTGGCTGCGTCGCCCACCTCATTCGATGCGGGCTCCCCATCTCCCTCTATTCATCTCAAAGAAAGTTCAAAAGCAGCTTGAATTCCGCACCTGGGGGGTCGCGGAGGTGACGACAACAAAGGGCCGCCAGACAGAGCGCCCAGCGGCCTCGCGGACATGCGGCTGACAGGAATCGAACCTGTGACCCCTACCGTGTCAAGGTAGTGCTCTCCCTCTGAGCTACAGCCGCGCACAGCGCCCCTATTCTACCAGCCGGAAGATCGCGTGTCAATCCATCG
>NZ_BCRQ01000033.1 GCF_001552675.1 Alicyclobacillus sendaiensis NBRC 100866 | reverse complement strand
CGGCTCCGGTTGCGGTGGAGACCGCATAGGTCCATCGACGGCGGAGCTAGGGTCCCAAAGTCAGAGGGTCAGATCGACTGGCCCCTCATCCTTGTTGCCGATGAAAGCGCATTGACAAACCCAAGAAACCGCTTTATTCTACAAGTTGTACGTACATGGCAAGTGTAAACCCATCTTGTACGTACGTATGGGATCCCTAAGAATCCGCCGGGACGCGGCCGGCCGTGCTCCGGTACCACTTTGGAGGTGCACCATGACCTCGAAGCATTCACAAGGATCGCGCGCGTATGCGGTGACGATTTCGCTCGCCGCTGCGATGGGCGGGTTGCTCTACGGTTACGATACCGCGGTCATCTCCGGCGCTATCGGCTTTCTGAAAACGCTCTATCAGCTCTCGCCCTTCATGCAGGGATTGGTCATCTCGAGCATCATGATAGGTGGCGTGATCGGCGTCGCCGCGTCCGGATTTTTGAGCGATCGCGTCGGCCGACGGAAGGTGCTGATGACGGCCGCGATTCTGTTCGCGATCGCCGCGTTCGTCTCCGCCATTTCGCCCGACGTGACGACGCTCATCCTCGCGCGGATTGTCGGTGGCCTTGGCATCGGCATGGGCTCCGCGCTCTCCGTGACCTACATCTCGGAATGTGCGCCGACGCAAATCCGCGGCGCGTTGTCGTCCCTGTATCAGCTGCTGACCATCATCGGCATCTTCTTGACCTACCTGACGAACTACCTCATCCAAAGTTCCGCAACGGTGACTTGGGACGTCCACACGGGCTGGAGGTGGATGCTCGGGCTGGGGTCGGTGCCCTCGGCTATCTTCTTCCTGGTCCTCTTGTTTGCGCCTGAGAGCCCGCGTTGGCTGGTGAAGGCGGGCCGCGTGGATGAAGCCAAACGCATTCTGGTTCGGATCAACGGATCGGCGCTTGCGGAACGTGAACTCGAGTCCATTCGCGAGTCCATCGCGAGCGAAAGCGCCGCCAGCGTGCGCGACTTGCTCAAACCGGGCTGGCGGAAAGCGCTTGGCGTGGGCGTCCTCCTGGCGCTCTTTAACCAGGTCATTGGCATGAATGCGGTCACGTACTACGGGCCGGAGATCTTCAAGATGGTCGGCTTTAGCCTGAACTCCGACTTTGAGATCCAGGCCTTTTTCGGTGCGATGTGGGTCGTGTTCACCGTCGTTGCGGTGGTGTTGATCGATCGCGTCGGCCGAAAGCCGCTTCTCATCGTGGGTTCTGCCCTCATGGCCATCTTCATGGCACTGATGGGCCTGACGTTTTACCTGCACGTGCACAACGGGTTCTGGTTGGTGCTCTTCATCATGGGCTTCACGGCGGCCTTCAGCGTCTCGATGGGACCCATCCCGTGGATCATGATCCCGGAGATTTTCCCCAATCACCTGCGCGCGCGGGCGGCGGGGGTCACAGCCATCTTTCTCTGGGGCGCGAACTGGGCCATCGGCCAGTTTACACCGGTGCTGTTGAACGATCTCGGCGGCGCCTACACCTTCTGGATCTTTGCGGTGATCAATGTCCTCGGCGTATTGTTTGTCACGGCTTGGGTGCCCGAGACGAAAAACCGCTCGTTGGAGGAGATTGAGTCCCTGTGGGTGGCGTCCGCGAGAAACGGATCGGCCGTCCAACAAGCGACGAACGAAGGCGCACGGCGGGTTCACTTTTGACTCGAACTTGTCCGAATAACTCATTGTGCTCGATCGACCTTGTAAGTACAATTGAGGTGATGTCTGCGGTTCCCACCTTCTGAATGCGCGAAGGAATGTGAGGATGGATGCGCATGAGCAAATACACGATAGGCGTGGACTTTGGAACACAGTCGGGGCGCGCGGTTCTCGTGGAAGTGGGCACGGGGCGCGAGCTGGCGACGGCTGTGAAGGCGTACACGCACGGCGTCATGGACGAGTACCTCCCGGATGGCGTCACACGGCTGGAGCCGGACTGGGCGCTGCAGCACCCGCGCGACTACCTGGAGGTTCTGGAGGAGACGATTCCTCAACTGCTGCGCGAATCCGGCGTGCGGCCGGAGGACGTGATCGGCAT
Organism: Alicyclobacillus sendaiensis NBRC 100866; assembly: GCF_001552675.1. GTDB lineage: Bacteria > Bacillota > Bacilli > Alicyclobacillales > Alicyclobacillaceae > Alicyclobacillus > Alicyclobacillus sendaiensis. Next base: position 27,334 of record NZ_BCRQ01000033.1, on the reverse strand, counting down.
CGGCGTCGACTTCACGTCTTGCACGATGCTGCCCATTCGGGCAGATGGGACCCCGCTTTGCTTCGAGCCGCAGTTCGAGCGCCATCCGCACGCGTATGTGAAGCTGTGGAAGCACCACGCGGCGCAGGACGAGGCAAACAAGTTGAACGAGATTGCGCGAGAACGCGGAGAGGCGTTTCTCGCGCGCTACGGCGGCAAGATCTCGTCAGAGTGGATGATCCCAAAGATCTGGCAAATTCTCGACGAGGCGCCGGAGATCTACGACGCGGCGGACGCCATGATTGAGGCCACGGACTGGATTGTCATGCAGCTCACGGGGAAGCTTGTGCGCAGCTCTTGCCCTGCGGGGTACAAGTCCATCTGGCACAAGCGCACGGGCTACCCGAGTCCGGCGTTCTTCAAGGCGCTTCATCCCCGCCTTGAGCACGTCGTGGAAGAGAAGTTGTGGGGGCCGATTTTGCCGATTGGGTCGCGGGCCGGGGAGCTGACCGACGCGATGGCGCGCCGCATCGGCCTCATGCCCGGGACGCCCGTGGCCGTGGGCAACGTGGATGCGCACGTCTCCATGCCGGCGGTGGGGATCACGGAGCCGGGCAAGATGCTGATGATCATCGGCACGTCGACGTGCCACGTCCTGTTGGGGACGGAGGAGCGCGCCGTGCCGGGCATGTGCGGCGTGGTGGAAGACGGCATCATTCCGGGGTACATGGGCTACGAGGCCGGCCAGTCGGCGGTGGGCGATCACTTCGAGTGGTGGATTGAAAACGGCGTGCCGCCGGCGTACTGGGACGAGGCGCGCCGGGAGGGCATCGGGATTCACGAGCTCCTGACCCAAAAGGCCGCTAGGCTGGCGCCGGGCGAATCGGGGCTGCTCGCGCTCGACTGGTGGAATGGCAACCGATCCACGCTGGTCGATGCGGATCTCACGGGCCTCTTGATTGGCGCGACGCTCGCGACGAAGCCTGAAGAGATTTACCGAGCGCTCATTGAGGCGACCGCCTTTGGCACGCGGATGATTGTCGAGACGTTCCGCGCGGCCGGTGTGCCGGTGAACGAGATGTACGCTTGCGGCGGCATTGCGCAAAAGAACGCCCTGATGATGCAGATTTACGCGGATGTCCTCAACATGCCCATCCACATCGGCGCATCGACGCAGGCGCCGGCGCTCGGCGCCGCGATGTTCGGCGCCGTGGCGGCGGGCAAGGCGGGCGGCGGCTACGACACCATCGAAGAAGCGGCGCGGGAGATGGGCAGCGTGAGGGAGAAGCCGTATGTGCCAAACCCGAGCGCTGTTCAGGTGTACGACCAACTCTATCGCGAATACGCGCGCCTGTACGACTACTTCGGGCGCGGCGAGAACGACGTCATGAAGGTGCTCAAGCGCATCAAGAGCGCGGCGGTGAAGGAAGAGGTGAAAACATGCTGAGGGAATTGAAAGAGGCGGTGCTCGAGGCCAACCTCGCGCTCCCCAAGCACGGCCTCGTGACCTTCACCTGGGGGAATGTCAGCGGCATTTCTCGCAAGGACGGACTGGTCGTCATCAAGCCGAGCGGCGTACCGTACGAGGAGTTGACCGTGGATCACATGGTGGTGGTCGATCTCGACGGGCGCGTCGTCGAAGGTGATCTTCGCCCCTCCTCGGATACGCCGACGCACGTCGAGCTTTATAAGGCGTTCGACTCGATTGGCGGCATCGTGCACACGCATTCGCCTGCCGCGACCGCCTGGGCGCAAGCTCGCCGTCCCATTCCGGCGCTCGGTACGACGCACGCGGACTACTTTTACGGCGAAGTGCCCGTCACGCGCCCGCTGACGAAGGACGAGATCGAACGGGGTTACGAGCTTGAAACGGGGCGCGTGATTGTCGAGACGTTCCGCGAGCGGGGTCTCGATCCCGTCGCGATGCCGGCCGTGCTGCTCGCCAACCACGCGCCGTTCACGTGGGGCAAGGACCCGGCGGAAGCGGTGTATCACGCCGTGGTGCTCGAAGTGGTGGCGCGCATGGCGCGTGACACCGTGCTGCTCTCCGGCGGAGAGGCACACATGGATGCGTTCTTGCTCGACAAGCATTATCAGCGCAAGCACGGAAAGAATGCGTACTACGGGCAACCCGGCGCGGCCGCGCACTGAGGTGTCGGAACGAGCGGATGGGAGAGGATGTCGATGAAACAACCGGCCTATGAATTTTGGTTCGTGGTGGGCAGTCAGCACCTATACGGGGAAGAGGCGCTCGCGCAGGTGGACGCGCACGCGCGCGAGATGGTGCCCGCGCTGCAAGCGGCCGTGGGGGGAAGCCACACAGTCCGCTGGAAGGGCGTGTTGAAGGACGCGGACGAAATTCGGCGCCTGTGCCTCGAGGCGTCGGCGGACGACCATTGTGCGGGCGTGATCGCCTGGATGCACACGTTCTCCCCGGCGAAGATGTGGATTCGGGGCCTCAAAGCGCTGCAAAAGCCGCTTTTGCACCTGCACACGCAGTTCAACCGGGATATTCCGTGGGATACCATTGACATGGACTTCATGAACCTGAATCAGTCGGCCCACGGAGACCGGGAGTTCGGGTTCATGGTGACCCGCCTCGGCATGCCGCGCAAGGTGGTGGTGGGCCACTGGCAGGACCCTGAAGTGGCGCGGAAGATTCGCGGTTGGGCCCTGACGGCGGTGGCAGCGGCGGTGAGCCGCGGCTTGAAGGTTGCCCGCTTCGGCGACAACATGCGCCAGGTGGCCGTCACGGAAGGCGACAAGGTGGAGGCCGAAGCGCGGTTTGGCTGGTCGGTGAACGGGTACGGCGTGGGCGATCTCGTCGAGCGCGTGCGTGCGGTGTCGGAGGCCGAGATCGACCGGCTCATGGACGAGTACCAGACGCTCTACGACTTCGCTCCCGGGTGTGAAAAGGGCGGTCCGCGACATGACGCGGTGCGCGAGCAGGCGTGCATCGAGCTCGGGCTGCGCGCCTTCCTGGAGGAAGGCGGCTTCGAGGCCTTCACGACGACCTTCGAGGACCTGCACGGCCTGCGCCAACTGCCCGGGCTCGCGGTGCAGCGCCTCATGGCGGACGGCTATGGGTTTGGCGGCGAAGGCGACTGGAAGACCGCCGCGTTCGTGCGCGTCCTGAAGGTGCTCGCCGAGGGCGAGGGCACGTCCTTCATGGAGGACTACACGTACCACTTCGAGCCGGGCAACGAGATGGTGCTCGGCGCGCACATGCTCGAGGTGTGTCCGACCATCGCCGCGACGCGGCCGCGCGTAGAGGTGCACCCGCTCTCCATCGGCGGCAAGGAAGACCCCGCCCGGCTCGTGTTCGACGGCGCAAGCGGCTCGGCTGTCCAGGCCACGCTCGTCGATCTCGGCCACCGCTTCCGCATGGTGGTGAACAAGGTGGAGGCCATCCAGCCGGATCGGCCCATGCCGAAATTGCCTGTGGCGCGCGTGCTGTGGAAGCCGCTTCCCTCGCTCGCGTCGGCGGCGGAGAGCTGGATTCTCGCGGGCGGCGCGCACCACACGGTGTTCTCCTACCGGGTGACGGTGGAAGAGCTGCAGGACCTCGCGGACATGATGGGCGTGGAGTGCGTGGTCATCGATGAGCACTCGACGCCGCGGCAGATTGCGAACGAACTTCGCTGGAACGAAGCGGTCTACGGCCGCTGAAGAGACGCTGGGGCTGCGACGGTGCAGCCCCGCGCTGCTTTTGGGGGGATTGCGCGTGAGATGGAGTTTCGAGGAGCTGAAGAGGCTTGAGACCGACTGCCCGTGCGGCGAGCCACATCACGCCATTCCGGTGGAGAGGCTCGAAGTGGGGCAGGGCGCCCTGGACGAGGCGGCGACGTGGATCAAGGCCCGCTTTGGCCGCGTGGTCCTCGTCATGGATGAACACACCCGCTTGGCGGCGGGCGACGCGCTGGCCCAGCGCCTGACGGATCTCGGCGTGGTCTGGACCGCTTGCATCGTCGAACCGAACGGCCAGGGGGACGTGGTGGCCGATGAAGTGTCCATCGTGCAGGTGCTCATCGCCTGTGGGCCGGACGTGGAGGCCCTCATCGCGGTGGGATCCGGCACCTTGCACGACATCGCGCGGTTTGCGAGCGCCAAGATGCGGATCCCGTTTGTCAGCGTGCCCACCGCGCCGTCGGTCGATGGATTTACCTCTGCAGGGGCGCCGCTCATCGTGCGCGGCGTGAAGACGACGTACCAGACCCACGCTCCGGTCGCCGTGTTCGCGGACACGGCGGTGCTCGAGCGGGCGCCGAAGGAGCTCGTGTGGGCCGGGTTTGGCGACGTGATTGGCAAATCCACCTCGCTCGCCGACTGGGCGTTCGGCGCACTTGCGGCAGGGGAACCGTATTGCTCGCATCTGGCTTCGCTCACGCGGGAAGCGCTGGAGACGGCGGTGGCGGAGGTGCGGGGGCTCGCCGAAGGCCGTCCGGACGCCATTCGTCACCTGATGGAGGCGCTTTTGCTGTCTGGGCTCGTCATGCTGCTCTTCGGGCAGTCGCACCCGGCCTCCGGCGGGGAACATCACCTGTCGCACGATTGGGAAATGGAGTTTCTGCGATCCGGCCGGCGCCAGATCCTGCATGGCCTCAAAGTGGCCGTGGCGTGCGGCGTCCTCGCGGATTTGTACCGCTCGCGCGTGGAGGAAGCCGTGGCGGCGGCCGTCGAGGCAGGGCTGGCGCCATGGGCATCGCTCGCGGGGCGTGAACATGAGGTGCGCGCCATCGTCGCGTCGGTCCCGCCGGGCGATCGCGTCCGCGCGCTGATGCGGCAGCTGGGCGCGCCCGCGGAGCCGGGGGATCTGGGAATTGAGCGGTCCCTCGTCTCGTCGAGCCTGAAGCGCGCGCACAAGCTGCGGAACCGCTACACGATGCTGCGCCTGCTGAACGACACAAACGCGATTTAAGCGCCCCCTGCTGTCACGCACCTCGCCCGGCGTCGCGCGCTATCGCAGGACCCCGGTTTGTTTTATACTCTTGTAAAGATAATGGCCGGGGGTGCGGAACACGGTGATTCACATCAAGGACTTGCGGGCTGGGCTGCCCCTGTTCAAGGCGCTCGGATCCGAGGCGCGCGTGCAGTTGCTCGAGCTTTTGCTCGAGCACGGGCGGTTGAATATGGACGAGATCGCCAAACGGCTTGGGATCACGAACGGCGCGGTGACCCAACACGTGCGGAAGCTCGAGGAATGTGGGCTCGTGGTCACGGAGACCGCGGGCGCGCGCCACGGGCTGCAGAAGTTTTGCTATGTGAACGAGCAGAAAATCCTCGTGGAGCTGGCGCCCGAAGCGAAGGACCAAGATGTGTACGAGATCGACATCCGGGTGGGCCACTACGTCGCCTTCGAGGTGTGGCCCACGTGCGGCCTCGCGACCGCGGAGACCATCATTGGCACGTTTGACGATCCGCGCTACTTCGCAGACCCGCAACACATCGATGCGGAGATTGTGTGGCTCACGAAGGGCTATCTTGAATACTGGATTCCGAACTTTATCCGCACGGATAGGCCGGTGGAGGAAATTCAGATTATCGCGGAATTGGCTTCCGAGGCCCCCTCGTACAACAACGACTACCCCTCCGACATTCACTTCTCCATCAACGGCGTGGACGTCGGTTACTGGACGAGTCCCGGCGATTTCGGGGACGAACGGGGCCGGCAGAACCCGAGTTGGTGGCCGCCGCACCTCAATCAGTACGGGCACCTGAAGCTCATTCGTGTGAACCACGAGGGAACGTTCATCGACGGGTGCAAGATCTCCGACGTGACCATTGAGGACCTGCAGCCGTTTCAAGGGCATGCCATTCCGCTGCGCTTTTCGGTGCCCGAGGACGCCGAACACGTGGGCGGGATGACGCTCTTCGGCCGCCACTTCGGCCATTACGATCAGGACATCAAGGTGAGGGTAATCTATGGCCGTCCGTCCTGCAGGAAATGATTTTAGAAATAGATAAATAAATATAGATAAACTAGAATTCTTTGTTGACGAACCACCAAACCGAGTTGTATGTTTTTTCTGAAGGCAGAGAACACGGAGGTGGGATGCCTTTTATTTTAGTTTTAATTAAATAAGTTTAATATCATAAAGAATTATTCGTGGCAGAAAAGGAGAATCCTCTGATGACGAACGCTTGGAAAGCTCGCATGACCATCGATCCTGCCTATCGCGTCGCGGACCTCGACCCGCGCATCTACGGCTCCTTCATCGAACACCTCGGCCGCGCCGTCTACGGCGGCATTTACGATCCCGGCCATCCCACCGCTGACGAAGATGGGTTTCGCCAGGACGTGATCGATCTCGTCAAAGAGCTGAACGTGCCCATCGTCCGGTATCCAGGCGGCAACTTCGTCTCGGGCTACCGATGGGAGGACGGCGTGGGGCCTGTCGACGAGCGCCCCGTTCAGCTCGATATCGCATGGAGGAGCCTGGAACCCAACCGCGTTGGCATAAACGAGTTCGCGCGCTGGGCGAAGAAGGCGGACAGCCAAGTCATGATGGCCGTCAACCTTGGCACGCGCGGCATCGAGGACGCCAAACATCTCGTCGAATATTGCAACCATCCCGGCGGAAGTTACTGGAGCGATCTCCGCCGCCAACACGGTGTCGATAAGCCGCACGGCATCCGCGTTTGGTGCCTCGGGAACGAGATGGACGGGCCGTGGCAAATCGGCCACAAGACGGCCGACGAGTACGGACGGATTGCGCAGGAGGCCGCGAAGGTGATGAAGTGGGTCGATCCGTCCATCGAACTCGTGGCATGCGGCAGTTCCCACGCCAAAATGCCCACCTTCCCGGACTGGGAGCGCATCGTGCTGGAACACGCGTATGACGAGATCGACTACCTTTCGCTCCACACCTACTACGGCAATCGCGACGGAGACCTTGCGAATTTCCTCGCGTGTTCGCTCGACATGGACGCGTTCATTCGCACGGTCGTCGCGACGTGCGACTTCGTCCGCGCCAAGAAGCGCTCGCGGAAGACCATCTATCTCTCGTTCGACGAGTGGAACGTGTGGTTCCATTCGAACGAGGCCGACAAACAGGTGGAGCCGTGGCAGGTTGGACCGCCGCTCCTCGAAGACGTGTACACCATGGAAGATGCGCTCGTGGTGGGCTGCATGCTCATCACGCTCCTCAAACACGCCGATCGCGTTCGGATCGCGTGCCTCGCCCAGCTGGTGAACGTGATTGCGCCCATCATGACGGAAAACGGCGGGCCGAGCTGGCGGCAGACCATCTTCTATCCGTTTGCGCACGCTTCGAACCTGGCGCGCGGCACGGTGATGCACGCGCCGGTCGAATCGCCGAAGTACGACAGCAAGGACTTCACAGACGTGCCCTACCTCGAAGCGGTACCGGTGTGGAACCAGGAAGCGGGCGAACTGGTGCTCCTCGCCGTCAACCGCGGCGAACGGCCACTGCCGCTGGAGGTGGATGTGCGCGGCTTCCCCGGTGCTCGGGCGGAGGAACACCTCGTGCTCGCGCATCCGGATGTCAAGGCGGTCAACACGAAAGAGCGCCCGAACGAGGTCGTCCCGGCGAAACGCGCCGTGGAACCGGTGGATGGGGGCCGCCTTGCGGTTCTGCTGCCGGCCCTGTCGTGGAATGTCATTCGGCTATCCGTATGACCTTGGGAAGAGGGCCGCGCTCTGCGCGGCCCTTAGAAGTGCGCAGGCACGACCCGGGTTCCGTACTTTCGTGCAGCTGCCCAGAGGAGAAGGGCAATCACGATCCCTGGAAGAAGCAGACTGACGACAAGCGCACCGGGCGTAGCCGCGACCGCATCTGACAACCACGGAGCTTGTATGCGTAAATTTGGAATAGAACGCAGGACGTGGGCGTCGAGGATCCTCCAAGGCCCGAAGGCCGAAAGTCCCCGCGGTTTGGAACGCCCGGCGATTTCCATCCAAACACAAATGCCTAAGCTGTAAGCCGCTCCGCCAAGCAGTGTGTGGCTCACTGCGGTGACGGCTGCGGCTGTCACTGCGACAAACGCGAGCCTGACTAGCGCTGCGGCGAACAGGTATGCGGTCGGGGCGAGATGGGGGGATCCAACGTCGTGCCCTCCGCCGGTGGGAACGGCGGTCAGAACGACGAGCGCCATGAGCACCAGGCCTACGCCCCATCCGATGGCAAGTCGTGCGGCACGGTCCCACAGGACGTTCAGGAACGTAAGACCCCGGACGCGATGCTCCCGGTCCATGCCGAGTCGCATGTCCTCCCAGATCAGGAGCGAAATCCAGATGCCTAGGAGAAATGCTGACGCGGGAGAATCGCTCCACGCGAGGGCGATATCGAAGGCTCGCGCTAAGGCAAGTTGCGCTGGCCATTCCACCTCCGAGCCTTGTACAGCGCATTTTGCGAACGCGTAGGCTGCGCTGCCCAACCACCACAGCGTGCCACCCGAGAAAAATGTGCGGCGAATGGTCTTCCACATCGCGCGTCTCCTCACCTTGGTGACATGAGTGACAGAACTTTTTCAGGCGGGGTGACCCATTCGATGGGAGGGCGGTAGGCGTCCGGAAGCTTGTTGATGTTCTGGAGCGCCTGCGGAGAGCGCTTTGCCAGCTGTTCTGCGACGAAACTCGGAACCCAGTCCACTTCGCTCTCCCATTGCGAGTGGGTTGCGCGAGCCTTCATGACGGCAACGGGCCAGCTCGACGGGCGTATTTCGGAGAAAGGCGCGAGCTGTTCCCGGATGTATCCTGACAAATCTGAAGGGATGGCGATGTGCGACGCCTTCGCTGCGCCAACCATCATGGCCAGCGACTGAAGCAGTCCAGAACAACTTTCTTGAAACGACGTTTCGTTAGGAGCGTGAAGGGCAGATTCCATCCCGTCCTGCGTTTGTCGGGTGCTCACATAAAAAAGATAAGCATCCTCGCCGGTCACGGTGTACGAGCCGATTCTGGCCACGACGATGTCTGCGCCGCGTAGACTCTTTGCATGGGTTTCGGCCCACACCTGCTCGGCGGCTTGAAATCTCGTCGCGTCCGAGTGGCGCGTCCAGGCCGGAATGACGACATAATACCCCAGCAGTGCAGCGGCGACGGCTGAACAGAAACCAGTGATGATTAGTGTTCGCATACGATTCACGATTTCACCTCCATGATGGTTTCAGCGGACGAGCAAGTTGGCTCGTTTCTCCCGAGCCTTGAATAAGCCCATGCCGTGTACACGGCGAAGAGCGCCAGTTCGACGATAAGGAAGCCAAACGCAGCGAGTGAGGACGGATTGTAACGTACCAGCGCCCAGTGTGTGCTTGCGCTGCTTCCGAGAAATATTCCAGTTTGGTCTGCGGGTGAAAAAGGATATGCGGTCTGAGCGCCGAGAGCGATGAAGCTTGTACCCCAGGTGAACACGACCCTCGTCATGACGCTCACGTTATTGAACGGATCCAGAGCTGCCAGAATCCATGATAACTTTGGAGAAACCATCAAGGTCAGCGCGGCAAGGATTCGCGGTTCCGTCGTCAGGTGAAGCCACCAAGCCATCCACGCGGACAGCGCACCGAGCGCAAAATTGGACCAAAGCGCGGCAAGTGCGAAGCCCAGGATGGACGTGGTCCACGCGTACAACACGCCTGAAACAGCCAGACGAATCGATAGCATGAAATGGGAGTTCGAGGGCCAGAATCCGTGGAATTCACCGATGCCGAGCGCAAACGCCACGCTCACGACTTCCACGAGGCACGCAAAGGCAAGTAGTGAAACGAGCCTCGTGCAAAGCCATATTCGGATTGCGCCTTGGCGGCGAACGAGGTGCTCGGTGGGCATGGGGGGCCGCCAATCCGCCCACGCCCACAACGCACCCGTCGCAGCCCAGATGGCAACACGAGGAAGGTACGGCGTGGCCGACCACGTGAGAACGTAGGGGATGAGGTACTCCGGACTACAGAATGCTGTCGAATGCTCCCTCTCAGTGGGCGTGCGAGCGATGAAGGCCGGATCGGTGTGCAACTGCCAGGTCAGGTAGATCACGTGTGCAGCGATGGCGAGCCACGGAACCCCGTGACGCCGAATGCGGATCCACTCGGCGTAAATCGGTCGAAACAAGGCGTTTCACTCCTTGACCTCACTCAATTCCTTGAATCTATCTACCGTTCCTCTATCAGGGGATTGAAACCGGATTCCAGTAAGCACGCCGCGGCTCGCGTCAGCACATCGGGCGAGAGATCGAGAAGGATGTGTGTCGGACTTTCGCCTTTTGTGAAGGGAACATGGTGCCGAGAGAGGACGTCTGCCCACATGGAAGAAATTTGACCACCCCTTTCGGCAAGTACTTGCCGAGCAAACGCTTGTCGAGTACCCACGAAGTCAATCGTCTGATTCGCGATTCGGACAACCTGATGGATCATGGCGGGAAAGCCATAAGGAGCGTGTAGAACCATCACCACGTGTTGGGCGTGCGTCTTCAGCGCTCGGGCGATCTCCGTCCACAGTAACTCAAGCCGTAACCGTCCAGCCCCGTGAAAGGCTCGTCAAGCACCCAGATCTCAGGTTCGTGCCATACACTGCATAGGATCCCCAGCTTTTGCCTTTGACCGCGGGAAAACCCCCGAATGCGCCCTTGTGGTACGCCGAAACGGTGCAGCAGCTCCTCGTGACGGGCAGACCATTTTCTCCCGCACAACCGCACGTAGTACGCCAGCATCTCCTTTGCGGTGAGGTGCTCGTAGAAGCCGGGTGGGTCCAGCAACACGCCCGCTTCATAACCCAACCGATTCGCGGGTTTTCCGTTGACGCGGATCTCACCTCGAGTGGGCCTCCATTGTCCAACCATACATCGAAGAAGCGTTGATTTTCCTGAGCCATTGGCTCCAACGACCACGGTGAGGCCAGGTGCAAGCGTCGCGTGGGCATTGCGAAGAATCCAGGATGTTCGAACGCGCTTGTCGACGTGCAGAATTTCAATCAATCGAGAAAAACCCTCCAATACATCGGCGCGGCGCCGCCCGAATGAGCGGCGCACCTCGCAGCGATTCGAATACCTTTGGGTCTTATCCACGGATGTAGGCTGCACTCGTGGGCGCAAGAAACCTTGCCTCGACTTGTTGGCCGTCTTGTCGTTGAACGACCGCATAACCCGTCAGGGTAGCGGTGTAGACCCCGGCGCGAGGAAAGGTGTGGGTATGACTCGTCGACCAGTCCGGAGAATTCTTTTGCCATGGCCAAAAATTCACTGGGCCCGTATGAGAAGCCCCATCGCTGTACGTGATCGTGAAGCTACCTCCGACAATGTTGCCTTGTGTCGAATGCGCGCCGACGTCAGCTGTCCCAACCGTTCCGTAATCCCAATTGAGGTTGCAATACGAGTATCCGGCATTCCCTGACACCGTCGTCTGTGGGACCACTGCGGCGATGGCGACCGTGCTTCCTGCAGATAACCCAAGTAAGACGCTGAGGCTGGTCCATAGCCATTGCTTAGCCGGCATCTAAATCACCCCATACTCAAAGCTTGGCATGACTTTGCTTTTACTGTAACGAGCGATGGATGGAAACATCATATTAGAAATAATTGGAACGATAATCTTGAGAAACTCTCAGCATATAGCCTTCTCCGTAAGCACTTACGATCATGCCGCGTTCTCCGAGGTGATTTCGAAGACGGTAGATGAGGTTGGCTAAATTCTCCCGGCAAGCCGTGGGAGCCTGATTCCATAAGACCTGCATCAGATGACGCGAAGGGACAATGTGGTTGCGCCGAGCGTAGAGTTCTTGCAGCAGTCGCGCCTCCATATCCGACAATGCGATCTTCTTTCCGGAGCGCAAAATCTCTTGCGTTGTCTGGTTCCACACACACCTGGAAGAGAGTCGTACGTAGTCGGACAAATCCAGACTCACCTCAACACCGGGATGTCATGGAGAGCGTCACTTACCAAAGAAGATCATGAAGATCACCATCCATCAAGTGGGAGTCATTATAGCCATCACTATCTTCCAAGTCAACTGGTCCCAGGGAAATGCTAGCTAGTCGAGGTTGTTCGACGGAGGAGTCGCACAAACAGGAGGCCATTGCTGAATGGTCTGAGCCTCCGAACGTGCACACCGATGACAAATCCCCGTGTCGACTTGTATCCGCTTACGTAAACTTAATTTACATATTGCGTAGACAACGGCCGTGTGCAAGATTTACACTGAATCTAGCCCTCGGCGTAACGGCCGAGGCCCCGGGGAGGACGTTTTGTGAAACGCATCGATGCCATCATTCGTCCTGAGAAGCTTCAGACCACCATCAAGGCGCTCCGGCAAGTCAGCGTCACAGGATTCACGGTCATCCCGGTGCAGGGACGCGGTCAGCAGAAAGATGCCATCGGCGTGTATCGCGGGCACGCGTACGACATCAATCTGCACCCGAAGATCAAGTTGGAGATTGTGGTTTCGGACAATTATGTCCCGGCAACCGTTCAGGCGATTATCGGTGCCGCGCAGACGGGCAAGATGGGCGACGGCAAGATCTTCGTCTACGACATCCTCGAGGCCTACAACATTCGGACGGGCGAGATCGACGAGACCATCGACGAGTTGAATCAGAAGAGGGAGGACACCTAGTTCATGTCTTCAGAAGTCGCGCTGAATACTGTCTGGGTGGTCCTCGCGGCCGCCCTCGTCTTGTTCATGGAGGGCGGATTCAGCCTGCTCGAAGCGGGGCTCGTCCGCACGAAGAACGCGGTCAACGTCACCATGAAGGTGTTTGTAGATCTCACCTTCGGCGTCCTCGCGTTCTATCTCGTCGGCGTGCATTTGGCGTTCGGGCGGGACGTCGCCCACCTGTGGGGGTTCGGCGCGGCCATCCCGCCTGCGAACGTTCCGCAGGCCGCCTTCGTTCTGTTCCAGATTGGTTTTGCCATCGCGGCGGCGTCCATCATTTCGGGGGCCGTGGCGGAGCGAATGAAATTCTCCGCCTACGTGATCATCGTTATCCTCGTTTGCGCGCTCGTGTATCCCATCGGGGCGCACTGGGCCTGGGGACCGCACGGTTGGCTCGGGAACCTCGGCATGGAGGACTTTGCCGGATCGGCCGTCATTCACGCGATGGGCGGCTTCATGGCGCTTGGCTTCGCGAAAATGGTGGGACCGCGCGCGCAGCGCTTCAACGCGGATGGCAGCGTCAACGTGTTTGCGCCGAGCAACATCCCGCTCGCGTCGGCGGGGGCGTTCATCCTCGCGTTCGGCTGGATAGGGTTTAACGCCGGCAGCACGCTCGATGCCTACGATCCGCGCCTGTCGAGCGTGGCGCTGAACACCGTCATCGCGGCTGCGGCAGGCGGCGCTGCGGCGGTCCTGGTCACCATGCTCCGGTTCAAGGTGGCGGACCCGAGCATGACGATGAACGGCGTCCTGTCGGGCCTCGTCGCCATCACGGCGGGGTGCGCGTTTGTCTCCCACTGGGCGGCCATCGTCATCGGCACCGTGGCCGGCGTGCTGGTGGTGTTCGCGACGGGCTGGCTCGACACCTGGAAGGTGGACGATCCCGTCGGCGCCTTCGCGGTGCACGGCGCGGGCGGCGTGTGGGGGACGCTGGCGGTGGGCCTGTTTGACGCCGCGCGCGGCCTCCTCACGACGGGCCATGCGCATCTCTTCCTCGTGCAGCTCCTGGCCTGCGTGGTGTACCCGCTGTGGGGATTGCTCACATCACTTGGAATCAGTTGGGTGCTGCAACGCGCGATCGGCTTGCGCGTGCCGGCGGACACCGAAGAGGAGGGCATCGACGTGGTGGCCCACGGCATCCCCGCCTACAACGAACTGGAGCGGTTCACGGATCTGTGAGGATAGGCGGCGCGGGGGCGAGATGGCTCGGCGCGCCGCACCGGAACACGCGGGCGATCCGGCGCGACAGCCGGATCGCCCTTTTCAATTCGAGGCCCTTGTCAGCGCCCTTGCAAGCCGGGCAGGTGCTCACTGCCCTTTCGCCGGCCGCTCGAGCACGCTCACGCCGTAGGCAGGGAGGACCAAGGTGCCATCGACAGGCGCTTCCCCGTACAGGCGGCGATACGACGCGCCGTCGAGGTGCAGTTCCTTCGGAGTGGGCGTGAAATTCATGAGGAAGACGTACTCCACGCCGTCTCCCGAGCGCACCATCGCGCTTGTGCCCTCCGGCAGGTCCGTGGTGACCGCGCGGCGCACCCCGGCTTCCGCCGCGACGCGCGCCATGAAGTCCCGAAGGAAGTCGTCATCCAGCCGCGCCGCCACGTAGTACACGCGCCCCTGCCCGACCCGGTGCACCGTGGCCGCGGGCATGCCGGCGTAGTAGTCCGCCGCGTACACCGCGAGCGGCTCTGCGCCCTCGAGGTGCACCACTTCGCACAGCTCTCTCGCCTCGTATGTGCCTGCGAGTCCCAGGGGATTCCCGTCGACCGCCTGAACGGGTACGCGCTCGCCGTCGTACAGTGCGTCGATCTCCTCCGCCCACACGCCCGCGAGTTCGCGCAGCGGCCCTGGGAAGCCGCCCAGGTGGACGAGGTCGTTCTCATCCACAATCCCGGACCAGTAGGTGAGGACGAGCGTCCCGCCCTGTTCCACGAAGGCGCGCATCCGCTCCGCGACACCGGGGCGAACCATGTAGAGCATGGGCGCCACCACCAACTTGTACCTGTCGAGCCGCTGTTCCTCGTCGATCACGTCCATCGGCACGCCGAGCCGCCACAGCGCGGCGTAGTGCGCGGTCACCGTCTCCTCGTAGTGCATGCCGATGTTGCGCGGGCCTTTGGCGTCCTCGAGCGCCCACCGGTTCTCCCAGTCGAACACGACAGCCGCCTCGGCGTCGATGCCAGCGCCGGCGACGGGCGCGAGCTGCTCGAGCATCTCCCCGACGGCCTGCACGTCGCGGAACACGCGGGTGTTGGCGTGACCGACGTGATCGACCACGGCGCCGTGGAACTTTTCGCAGGACCCGCGGCTCTTGCGCCACTGGAAGTACTGAACGGAGTCGGCGCCGTGTGCCAGAGCCTGGAGCGAGACGAGCACGTGGACGCCTGGGCGCTTTTGTTTGCTCACGGCCTGCCAGTTGGTGACGCTCGGCGTGGACTCCATGAGCAGAAACGGCTTGCGGAGGATGGAGCGATTGAGATCGTGCACCATGGCAGTGTGCACGGCCTCGGGGACGAGCGTCTCATGGGTGTGCCAGCGGGGATAGCTATCCCACGAGATGACGTCGAGCACGCCGCGGAAGCGCCAATAGTTGAGCCCGGGGTAGGTGCCCATGAAGTTCGTGGTCACCGGCAGGCTCGGGTTCACCTCCTTCAGGGGTTCGATTTCATGGCGGCAGAAATCTACCGTCTGATCCGTCACGAACCGCTTCCAGTCGAGGTTGAGCCCGTGAATCGACATCTCGCCGTGCGGCATGGGGGATTCAATCTGCGACCAGTCGGTGTAGGTGTGGCTCCAAAACGGCGTCCACCACGCGTGATTGAGGGCGTCGAGCGTCTTGTATTTCCGCTTCAGCCACGCGCGGAACGCCTCCTGGCAGAGCGGACAGTGGCATTCGCCGCCGTACTCGTTGGAGACGTGCCAGCCGATGACCCCGGGATGGTGGGCGTATCGCTCGGCCAACTTGCGGTTGATGATCCGCACCTTCTCGCGGTAGACGGGCGAGGTGTAACAGTGGTTGTGGCGTCCGCCGTGCCGATTGCGCCGACCGTCCGGGCCCACGCGCAGGACTTCGGGGTATTTGGCCGACAGCCAGGCGGGACGGGCGCCGCTCGGCGTGGCGAGCAAGATGTGGATCCCGGCCTTGGTCAAGCGCTCGATGGTCTCGTCGAGCCAGTCGAACGTGAACACGCCCTCCTCAGGTTCCAGGCTCACCCACGAGAAGATGCCGAGGGAGACGGCGTTCCACTTCGCTTCGCGCATGAGCTTCACGTCCTGCTCCAGCACATCTGGATACGCGAGCCATTGATCCGGATTGTAGTCTCCGCCGTGCAAAAAACCTCGAACGTTCGGGAAAATGGGCCCGTGCTGCGTCATGGTTTGCTCATCCCTTCTTCAAAAGCTGAGGTGGACTCGAGTTCACACGCCGCGCGCCGCACGGCAGCACACTTCGCGTTTACCGCGTCGATCGCGGCACCGGGAGGCGGAGCCAGGCTTTGCGGTACGCGAGCGGCGTGCAGTGCTTGTAGCTGCGAAACACCTTGATGAAGTAGCTCACGTCGTGATACCCGAGGTCCATGCCAATTGCCGTGATGCTGCGATTCGGGTCCTTCAGCAACTCTGCCGCGCGAGCGACGCGACGCTCATTGACGTACTGCATGGGCTTGCGGTGGGTCATCTCCTTAAAAAACCGGCAGAAGTGTCCTTCGCTCATGTTGGCGACGCGCGCCAGGTCCGCGAGCCGAAGCTTCTCCCCCAGGTGTTCGTCGATGTAGGTGAGCACCGCTTTGAGGATCTCGGCGCGGCGGTCGTCCGTCTCGCGCCGCGGGCTCGTCTCCGTCAAAAGACTGGCGTCCACCAACTCGGCCAATACCTGGTACAAGCCGCCCTTGACCCTCAGCTCATAGCCCGTCGGCTGGTCTTCCAGCGCGCGTGCGATGGCGTTGAGGTGAACCGCGAGCTCCTGCCGAATCGGATGTTGCTCGGGGATGACCCCGGGTAGGCGGAGCTTGCCGGACGCAAGCGGCGCGAGGTAGGTTTGCTGGACGCGATCCCCGGACGGGCCTTCGAGGAGATCCAGGCCAAACACAATGGCCTTGCACTCGGACGGACCTTGGTCAGGCGCGGCCATGCTGTGCAGCTCGCCGCCGCTCATGAGCGCCACGCCGCCCTCGGCCAGCACGTGGCGGCGGCTCCCCACCTGGAGGCACACGCGGCCCTTCGTGACCACGATGCATTCGGCCTCGCTGTGCCAGTGCAGATTGACCGTCTGCTGATACGGTCCCGGCGTCAACACCACGTGGTACGCCTGAATGTGGAACGTCGAATCGCCATGCTGCCGGTGTTCCAGGAGATGTACCGCTTCCACTTGAGTCCCTCGCATGCAAGCGATTTCAGAGAGGTGAAGGGGTACCCGAATCTCGCACTCCAGTCCAAGCATGCGCCAGGCAACGAGTTCTGTCAAGACGCGCGCGAGCGTTGAGATGCGCCTCTAAATCAAAATTGTCCGATTTTCCGTCACAATCTTCGCATTCGCTTGGGCTGTACGCGACTAGAATACGGTGCACAGGGAGGGTCCTGCCATCGCGGGCGATGCAAAACGCCGGCGATGAAGGCGCTTCCATGGACGTGATCTCGAAGAAAAGGGGGATGTTACTGTGCGCAGGCGAGTGAAATGGGTGGCGTGTGCAAGTGGGCTTTGTGTGCTTGGCGCAGCGGGGGTTGTATCGGGATGCGGCGCGCAAACCGCACCCCATCCCACCGCGCCCACGATGGCGGCCAGTGTCCAAGCTTCGGCTCGCGGCGTCGTTCGCATCACGTCGCCGACGGGCAGCAACCTGACGACGCTCGATCCTTCGCAGTGGGGGCCGCAAATCCTGGTCGACCAGGGAACCATCATGGAGGGGCTGTTCGTCTACAATCAACAAAATCAGATTGTGCCCAAGCTCTGCGCGGGCTACACGCTCTCCAAGGATGGGCTCACGTGGACGTTCCAGATCCGCCGCGATGCGCGTTGGTCGAACGGCCAGCCGGTCACGGCCTATGACTTCTATTACGCCTACATGCGCCAGCTGTCGCCGGCCAATCCGAACGGCCAGCTGTGGCTGAGCGTCCTGAACGTCGTGAAGAACGCCTACGCGTACCACGCAGGCACGGTGCCGCTGAGCCAACTCGGGCTCAAGGTTTTGGGGCCCTACACGCTGCAGATCACCACCTCCGTGCCCCACTACATCCTGGGCGATCTCGCCGAGGCCGGATCGATGCCCATCAACGAGCAGGTGGCCAAGGCCCATCCCACCGACTGGTTCATGCCGCGTTACTTCGTGAGCGACGCGCCGTTCACCGTCAAGTCGTTCACGCCGAACGGGACGCTGGTGTTGGTGCGCAACCCGAAGTACGTGGGGCATCCGGGCGAGGTCAACGAGGGCAACGCGCAGGAAATCGATGTGGTGCCGGGGACGAGCGTGCCGGTGGAAGACTTCATGGCCAACAAGGTCGACGTGGTCGAGGTGGGCATGCCCTCCGACCTTCAGTACGTGAAGACGCATCCCGCGCTCGTCGCACAGCTTCACAAAGCGCCGGATTACGCCGTGACCTACCTGCAGTACGACAACTCCGCCGTGCCGTCGCCGCTCACGAATCCGCTCGTGCGCCAGGCCATCGCGGAGGCCATCCAGCGCGCGCCCATCGTGCAGGACGTGCTCGGCGGCATGGCCGGCACCACCACGACGTTCTCGGTTCCCGGCTGGCCGACGGCGAAGTACGAGCACGGCCTTCCGGAGAACGTCGCCCAGGCGCGCGCCCTGCTCGCGAAGGCCGGTTATCCCGGCGGCAAAGGCTTCCCGACCCTGTACCTGTACGCCGAGGTGCCGTCGTCCAACCCCCAGCTCGTGCCGGTGGCGGAGGCGGTGGGCAAGAGCTGCAACAGAACCTCGGGATCCACACGAAGATTGTGCAGCTGAACAGCACGGAATGGGGCAATTTGACCTACGGCGGGCCGCAGAAAGGGATTCAGCCCGGGTATAACGTCGCGGTCGGCGGGACCAATGACATGGATCCGGCCTCGCTCAACCTGGGCGGAGACCAGGGCGTGTACTGGCCAGGAACCTACGGCTACTCCATCGCGTTCGTCCAGCACGTGCTCCCCTGGTACAACACGCCGTACGATCCGGCCTCGATTCAGAAGTACGGCGATCCGAATAACCCGAACATGGGGGTCAGCTGGAGCCAATGGGCGCCCCTGGTGAAGGCTGCGCAGGCAGATATCGCGTACCTGAACCGCTGGACGGCCGAGCAGCCCGCGGCGTGGAGGAAGATCATGGACCCGCCGGGATCGCCCACGCTGACCGAGCAGTGGAACCAGATTGTCCAGCAGTTCAAGCAGGCGAAGACCGCGGCGGCGAAACACGCCGCGTGGGTGGAGGCTTGGAAGTTTGTCGCGCCCTACTCGGAGGGTTCTGGCGGCGGCGGGATCAACACAGGGAGCCTGGATGTGCAGGTGTACTGGGACGAACACGAGTCAAACGACGTGCGCAACTGGCGCATGTGGCAGGCAGAGTACCAGAACAGCCCCGACATGTTCTCTTCGGCGGCCACGGCGGCGAAGCTGATGACGCAGCTCATTCAGCAGGGCTACACCATCCCGCTCTACTACGCGGAGACCTACTACCTCGAGCGCACGGGCATCACGGGGGCGCAGCCGAACCCGTGGTCCTGGGGCGGATTCTACCAAATGCAGTACCTGTCTGTCCGTTGACGCGATCCGCGCGCTCGGCCGCGTGATAGACTGAGGGGTAGAGGGGCGCCAAGTCCGCTTGGCGCCCGACGAGGAGAGGAGGCGCGGCCGTGAACCACATCGTGTGGGCGGTGGACGGATCGGACTGTGCGTGGCGGGCTGGCGAGATGGTGCAGACGTTTTTGGACAAGTGGCCGGAGGCGCGGCTGACGGCCGTGTTTGTGCACGTGCCCGCGGTGCCGACGTCGGAGTGGACGGCGGAGTACGCGGTGCAGATGGAGCGCGAGGCGGAGAAGCTCGCGGGGGACCTCAAGCGCCAGGTGGAGGAGCGGTTTTCGGCGTACGGATCCAGGGTGGCGTTCCGGGTCGAGCACGGCTCGCCGGCCGAGCGCATCGTGCACGCGGCAACTGACGTGGGGGCCGATCTCGTCGTGGTCGGATCGCACGGCAAAAAGGCGGTGGACCGGTTGCTCATGGGTAGCGTGAGCACGGCCGTCTTGCACCGGGCGAAACAGGCGGTCCTCGTGGTGCGCTGACCCTCATGGCGCGCGAGCCCATCCCGTGGCGGTCCAGATGGACCCTTGGGATGGGCTCGTGGCGCGTGCGGGCGGCAACCGGGGGCCGCATCGAGGCGAAGGCCGGATCGCGCGAGCCCTGTCTGGCGGTTTGCGCAGGGAGCGGGGGAGGACGCGCCACCTAATCTTCCAACCACGTGCGTTGGATGCCTGCGATCCGCACGGCCTCGCTGGGGTGGTGAGGGACGAGGAGGACGCCTTGCTCGGACGCGCGCCATGTGGCTCCTTCGACGCGGAGGGCTCCCGGCTCCTTCAGCCCGTGCAGCACAGCGGTCCACGCGTGCGCGCATGCGTGTGGCGCAAGGACGAGCTGTCCGTCTTCCCAAGCGGCTTCGATGTGGCCGGCAGAGCGGCCGTCGTCATCGAAGAGATGGCAGACGCTTCGTTGCCCTGGTCGCAGAGGATAGACGTGGAGGGCGAGCCCTTCGCTCGGCAAGGCTTCGGGTTTTGTCGGATGGTCCTGCATGGCGAGGATGCTGCCTTCCCGCACGTAGAGCGGCAAGCTGAAGAAGCCGTGCTGCTCTCGGTACCATCGGCCGCCCTGCCTTGTCTCGCCGCTCGTGAGGTGCGTCCAGCGCCCTTCGGGGAGGTAATAGGTGACCTCGCCGGACGCCGAGAAGACCGGGGCGACGAGCAGCGATGGGCCGAGCATGTATTGGCGATCCAGCGGCTCACAGGTCGGATCGCCCGGAAACTCGAGCATCATGGGGCGGAGCACCGGTACGCCGGTGCGGTGGGCCTCGACGGCGCACGACCACAGATACGGCATGAGCCGGAGCTTTAAGCGCGTGAAATGGCGCAGGATGTCCACCGATTCCTCGTCGAACAGCCAGGGCACGCGGTAGGATCCGCTGCCGTGCAGCCGGCTGTGGCTGGACAACAGCCCGAAGGCAATCCAGCGCTTGTACAGGTGCGCGGGGGCGGTGTCCTCAAATCCGCCGATGTCGTGGCTCCAGAAGCCGAAGCCGGACAGCGCGAGGCTCAGGCCGCCGCGGAGCGTCTCCGCCATGGATTCGTAGGTGGCCCGGCAGTCGCCGCCCCAGTGGACCGGGAAGCGCTGGCTGCCGGCCGTGCCGGATCGCGCGAAGACCACGGCGTCCTGCTGACCGCGCTCGCAGAGGACCTCCCATACCACCTCGTTGTACAGGTAGCTGTAGAAGTTGTGCATCTTGTGCGGGTCCGATCCGTCGTGATACACCACGTCGGTCGGGATGCGCTCGCCGAAGTCCGTCTTGAAGGCATCTACGCCCATCTCGAGCAATCGGCGCAGATGGGACTGATACCAGCGGCGCGCGTCCGGGTTGGTGAAATCCACGATGCCCATGCCCGGCTGCCACAAGTCCCACTGCCACACGTCGCCGTTGGGCCGCTTGAGCAAGTACCCGCGCGCCGTGGCCTCGAGAAAGAGCGGCGATTTCTGCGCGATGTACGGGTTGATCCAGACGCAGATGCGCAGCCCGCGGGCTTTGAGCCGCGCGAGCATGCCCTCGGGATCTGGGAAGCAAGCGGTGTCCCAGGCGAAGTTGCACCATTCGTAGGGCTTCATCCAGAAACAATCGAAATGAAACACGCTTACCGGGATGCCACGCGAGGCCATGCCGTCGACGAACTGGCTGACCGTCTGCTCGTCGTAGTCCGTCGTGAAGGACGTCGAGAGCCATAGCCCAAAGGACCAGATGGGCGGGAGGGCCGGCCGACCGGTGAGCGCCGTGTATCGCTCCAACACAACCTTCGGCCCGCCGCCGCCGATGACGAAGTAGTCGAGCCGCTCCCCTTCGACGCTGAACTGGACCTTCGAGACGAATTCAGTGCCAATCTCAAACGAGACGCATTCGGGATGGTTGACAAACACGCCGTAGCCCCGGTTGGTGAGGTAAAACGGCACGTTCTTGTACGCCTGGTCCGATCCCGTCCCCCCGTCCCGGTTCCAGATGTCAACCGACTGGCCGTTTTTGACAAACGCCGTGAAGCGCTCGCCGAGGCCGTACACGTTTTCGCCGACGGACAATTGCAATTGGCCGCGCATGTGGGGCTGGCCGTGATCGACGATGTACGCGGCCGAGCGAGGGCCGCTTTCGGTGAGCAGGCGGCCGCCTTCGTAAAAGGCGATGGACCAGGGGGACAGCCGCACGCGGGCCTCCATCTCGCCGGAGGTCAGGATGACCTCGGTCTCCGTCGCCTCCACAGCAAACGGCTGGGGATGGAGCGCGAGCGGGAAATGGGGCCCGCGGTCGGCGTGGCCGAGGAAGTGATGCTGCTCCACGCGCACCATGCCGGGGCGGGGGAAGGAGATGCGGCAGGTGAGCATGGGGCCGTCGAGCATGTGGCCGCGGTGCGCCACGGGGCGGCAGGCGACGAAGAAAAGGACGCCGTCTCCATCCTGGCGCCAGTCCTGCACGGACAGGCCGGGGTGGATGGAGACGCCGTCGCGGACGAGCCAGTTGCCGTCGGTGAATTTCATGGAGGTCACTCCTTGTCAAGCGCCGAACCTGGGTTGTGCCTGCATTGTAGCAGAGGATTTTGAGGGTGTACGGCAATATCTTGCGGAACCCATTCGATTTGATGGGGTGATTTTGATGCGCGCGCAAGCGCCAGCCCGTGTGCCTTTACCCAAGGGGCCGCAGTTCGGGCGCGCATGGCTGCGCGGCGCGCGTTCTCGCGTTTGCGTTGAAAGCTCGGAATCGCCGCGGTGCGCGCGAATTTGTTACAATGGCGGCAGTGTAACGCCACGGTGACAAGGGAGAGAATGGCCATGAAGCTCTGCACGTACCGGGAGGGAGACGCGCTGCGGCTCGGGCTCGTGCGCGGCGACGAGGTCGTGGACGTCGCGTCGAGCGCGAAGCGGCTTGGCGTGACCGTGCCGGATGCGATGGAGGACGTGATTGCGGCCTATGCGTCGTGCCGGGCTGCGCTCGAGCGCGTGGAAGCCGAGGGCGTGTCGGCCGGCAGGCTCTCGGATCTGCGGCTCGCACCGCCCGTGACGCGCCCGCAGAAGATCCTGTGCGTGGGGCTCAATTACCGCAAGCACGCCGAGGAGGCGAAGATGCCGATTCCCTCGTCGCCCGTGTATTTCGCCAAATTTGTGAACAGTCTGGCTGGACATGGGGACGAGATCGCCATTCCCGAGGTGGCCCGCGAGGTGGACTACGAGGTGGAGCTCGTGGCGGTCATCGGGCGGCGATGCCGGAATCTGTCGGAAGAGGAGGCGCTTGGGGCGGTCTTCGGCTACGCGGTGGGGAACGATTTGAGCGCCCGGGATCTGCAGATGCGCGCGTCGCAGTGGCTCTACGGCAAGGCCATTGACGGCTTTGCGTCGCTTGGACCGTACATCGCGACGGCCGACGAGGTGGGAGATCCGCAGCAACTCGGGCTGCGCCTTTACCTGAACGGCGAACTGCGCCAGAACTCCACCACGGCGGACATGATCTTCTCGGTGGCGCACGTCATTGCGGACCTTTCCCGCATCATGACCCTTGAGCCGGGCGATCTCGTCTACACCGGCACGCCGGAGGGCGTGATCTTGGGCCGGGCGGAGAAGGTGTGGCTGAAGCCCGGGGATGTGGTGGCCTGTGAAATCGATGGCCTTGGGCGGCTCGAGAACCGGCTGGTGGCAGGCTGAGGCGTGCTTGGCACACGAAGCGGATGAGATTTGGGAGATGAAAGCATGTCGAGGGATGGTCGTGGGCGCAGGCGCGTGGTGGTGAAGATTGGGTCGAGCTCGCTCACGGAAGCGGACGGATCGCTCGCTCTGGCGCGGATGCGGCAGATGGCGGCCGACATGGCGTGGCTCGAGCGCGAGATGGGCTGCCAGTTCGTGCTCGTCTCCTCGGGCGCCATCGCGGTGGGGCTCGGCAGGCTCGGTTGGCAGCGCGCGCATATTTCCATGCCGGAGAAGCAGGCGGCGGCCGCGGTGGGCCAGGTGCTCCTCATGGAGCAGTATGAGCGGCTGTTCGCTGAGCACGGCATCGCGGTGGGCCAGATCCTCATGACGCGCGCGGACGTGGAGGATCGGAAGCGGTTTGTCAACATCCGCAACACGGTCATGGCCCTGCTGCAGCACGGCGTCATGCCCATCATCAACGAGAACGACACCGTGGCGGTGGACGAGATCCGGTTTGGCGATAACGACACGCTGGCGGCGCTCGTCGCGCTGGTGGCCGAGGCGGAGAAACTCGTCTTGCTCACCGACATCGATGGTCTCTACACCGCCAACCCCCGGCGCGATCCGACCGCAACCCGGATCCGCGAGGTCGTGGCCATCACGGACGAGATCGAGCGCATCGCGGGCGGGGCGGGCTCGAGCGTGGGCACGGGCGGGATGCGGACGAAGATCCAGGCGGCGAAAATTGCGACGCAGTCGGGCGTCGAGGTGATTATCGCGCATCGGGACGAGCCGAAGGTGCTCGAGCGCGTGCTTCGCGGCGAGCCGGTGGGCACGCGGTTTCTGGCGGCGCCGGAGCCGGTCAGCCTGCGCAAGTCGTGGCTGTTGCACGCGCCGAAGCCGGAAGGGGTTCTGCAGGTGGATCACGGCGCCATGCACGCGCTCATCGCGGGCGGGAAGAGCCTGCTTCTGCCTGGCCTTGTCCAGGTGCACGGCGAGTTTCAGGAGGGTGCGGTGGTGGAGCTCGTGGGACCCAGCGGCGCGGCGTTCGGAAAAGGCATTTCCAACTTTTCTTCGCGCGATCTCGCCGAGTGGCTCGAGAAAAAGCGCGCGGGCGAGGACGTGCACGCGCTCAACGAAGTGGTGCACCGCAACGATATGGTGATCTGGACGGAGGCGACGGCGGGATGAGTGTCGACACGAAGGCGGAACTGGTGGCGTCGGTTCAAGCCACCCTGCGGGCCGCGCAAACGGCGAAGCGCAGGCTGGCCACGGCGCCGACGCGCGTGAAGAACGAGGCGCTGCAGCACATGGCGGACGCCATCTGGGCGAGCAGGAGCGAGATTTTGGCCGCGAACGCGGCAGACGTGGACGCGGCCGTGCGGGACGGACAGCCCGCGGCCCGCGTGGACCGGCTGAAGCTCGACGAGGCGCGGCTTCAGCAGATCATCGCGGGCGTGCGCGAGGTGGAGGCGCTCCCGGATCCGGTGGGGGAAGAGGTGGAGCGCATCCTGCGCCCGAACGGCCTCGACATCCGCAAGGTGCGCGTGCCGATGGGCGTGATCGCCATGATCTACGAGGCGCGGCCGAACGTCACGGTCGACGCGGCGGCGCTTGCGGTGAAGACAGGCAATGTGGCGGTGCTGCGCGGGGGCAGCGAGGCGCTTCGGTCCAACCAAGCGCTCGTGGCGGCCATTCACGACGGCCTGCGGCAGGCGGGGCTTCCGGAAGCGGCGGTGTCGCTCGTGGCCCACACCGACCGGGATGCTGTCGATGTGCTCATCCGCGCGCGGGGGCTCGTCGATCTCGCCATTCCCCGCGGAGGCGCGGGGTTGATTCGCCGTGTGGTGGAGAACGCGGCGGTGCCGGTGATCGAGACGGGCGTGGGGAACTGCCACGTCTACGTCGATCGCGCCGCAAACCCGGAGATGGCCACGCGCATCGTGGTGAATGCGAAGACGCAGCGCCCGTCCGTGTGCAACGCGGCGGAGACGCTGCTCGTGCACGCGGAAATTGCGGATGCGTGGCTTCCGGACGCGGCGCGGGCGCTGGAGGCGCGTGGCGTGGAGTTGCGGGCGTGTCCGCGGGCGATGGACGTGTTGCAGCGCGCCGGCATCTCGGCGGTGCCGGCGCAGGAGGCGGACTGGGAGACGGAGTACCTGGACCTCATCCTGGCCGTGCGCGTGGTGGACACGCTCGAGGACGCGATCGCGCACATCGAACGATACGGGACGCAGCACTCGGAGGTCATTGTGACGGAGGATGAGGAGGCGGCGCGGGTGTTTCTGGCTTCGGTGGACGCGGCGGCGGTGTACCACAACGCGTCGAGCCGATTCACGGACGGATTTGAGTTTGGATTTGGGGCCGAGATCGGCATCTCGACGCAGAAGATGCACGCCCGCGGCCCGATGGGCCTGCGCGAGCTGACGAGCTACAAGTACGTGGTGTACGGGCACGGGCAGGTGCGCGAGTAGCACAGCCTGGTGGTTGGATGGCACCTGCGCCCGGGATGGTTTGGAGCGGGCTGTCCGTGCCGGCGGCGCGTTAGCCGCGGAGCTTCGCAAGCAGGAGGCGAATCGGCGGCGCGGGCCCATTCGCGGCGCGGCACGGCGAGAGCGGAGGCCGCGGAGGGCGACTGTCGTCTGTGGCGCGCGCGGCCGCTCCGTACGATGGACCATCTTGCGCGAAAGGGGTAGGTCCATGGGTACGTTTGGCGGCTACACGCGCTGGGCTGTGGTGTTTCTCATCATCTTCGTGCTGTTCTTCCTGTTAGTCCCCGCGGTGGGCGTGGCTCCGGCGCCGAGCTGTGGGTGCGGCGTCGGCACCGGCGTGGGTGCGTACGGGGTGTATTGAAAGCAAGGCAGGCACGAGGAGCCCTGGGTGAACAGGCCCGGGGCTCGTCCGTCGCAGCGGATGTAGGTGGCGCAAGATCACTCGACAAGCGCCAACCGTGAACGTGAATCTTGCTTGCGCACAGCGAATTCCTCGAGTGGAGACAAGCCCTGACGGAACCTTTGGCTTCTATCGTCGAATCCGCGCCCCGGGCGCGAGAATCGTGGCATCGGCATGTGAGGCACAAGTGGACCATGACAGCCGTGATCCTGGGACTTAAGCACACGTTCGAGGACTTCGTCTTATGGGGATTCGGCCTTCGCGTGTGCCTTTGGCGTACGCGATCAGATACCGCACCAGCGCGTAGATGGCATCGACAATGCCGGCGCCCATAAGCGTCTCAGAGGTCCACACACCACAGAATTCAAAATCTTCTGATGGCGAATGAGAGGAATCTTCTCCGAAACCACGAAAAAGACCGCTCTCAGAAACCGACCCATCGAAGTTTGTCAAGCAACGAAAGGTACTTCACAGCCTCCGGTGGATTGGGCTTCGTCAGTCTTGCTGACCATTTCACCCATTCGAACACTCCCACTTTACAGAATCTCGCATGGTGCACGGTTCAACAGAAGCCTATGTCTAGATGCTGGTTTCATTGGGGCCGCCGACGATCTCGGCGGAGCAACTCTATGCAGAAGATGGTGAAGGATATGTGGGATCAGCTTCAATGGGGCCGCCGACGATCTCGGCGGAGCAACACAGACTTCACTGCTGGTATATTAGACAGACAACAAGCTTCAATGGGGCCGCCGACGATCTCGGCGGAGCAACTCCTACCGGGCCTCAGCAGAGCTCAGGGCCTACATCGCTTCAATGGGGCCGCCGACGATCTCGGCGGAGCAACCGGACGAGTTCGTGTTTGTCACCGTTGGCTTTCGCCCGCTTCAATGGGGCCGCCGACGATCTCGGCGGAGCAACGGTTGCGTCGCTTGACGCGCTAGAAGAGTACATTG
>NZ_BCRQ01000032.1 GCF_001552675.1 Alicyclobacillus sendaiensis NBRC 100866 | reverse complement strand
CGATGTTTCGGCCGCTCTTGCGGCGTGCGGCGGCGCGCTACGCGCGGGTCACGGGGTACGACGAAGCGTATCAGGAGGCGTGTGCTGCGTTTCTGCACGCCATCGCCACGCACGATCCGTCCGCGGCTCCGTTTCCCGCATACGCCGCACGACGAGTGTATGGCGACACGCGTACCGCCATGCGAAGGATATGGTCGGTTCAGGATCGGACTGCATTTCAGAGGAACTCGGAAGAGGGAAGGAACGACGATTGGGACGAGGAATTTGAGCGTGGGGATCCTCACCGCTCCCGCTCGCCAGGCATTGAACCGTTCCACAGCGTCGACCAGCGCCTGACGCTCCTGCGGCTGGCGCGAGAAGCGAAGCTGTCGCCTCGCGAGGGCGCTTGGTTGGAACTGGAACTCGAAGGGCTGGACACGGACGAGATCGCGGAGCGGCTCGGCGTCAGTCCCGCCACCATCCGCACGTGGCGCATGCGCGCCCTCCGCAAGCTGCGCCAGCGAGCCCTGGAAGCAGGCCTGTCCCGAAGCGACCTGTGAGCTTGGCAGCGAGCGAGGCCTCGTCAGGCCTCGCTCTCCGCGATGGCGAACAGGATGGTGGCTTCCGCCACCAGCTTGCCATCCACGTGCGCCTTCCCCGTTCCGCGGCCCATCCGCCCCTTCATCCGGTCGATCACGACTTCCATGTCGAGCCGGTCGCCGGGTCTCACCTCGCCGCGGAAGCGAGCGCCGTCGACGCCCGCGAGGAGCGGGCGCTTGCCGCGGTAGGCCGGATCGGACAAAATCGCGACGCCGCCGAGTTGCGCCATTGCCTCGATGATGAGAACGCCCGGCATGATGGGATACGAGGGAAAGTGGCCCTGGAAGTGCGGCTCATTCGCGGTCACGAGCTTGTAGCCCACCGCGCGGCCGCCGCTCACCTCCGTGACGCGATCGACCAAGAGAAACGGGTAGCGGTGAGGAAGGATCTCGCGAATTTCGTCGATGCCGAGGGGAAGGTTCCAATCCATTCAACGACCTCCATCGATTTGAGCGCCTCAGTACACGCGGCGCCGCACGGGAATGATTTTCATGCTGCGCACGTAGATCACGGTCGTGACGTACGACAGGCCCACGGTGAGCCAGAGCACCATTTCGCCCGCCGTCGGCGTGGGCCACGCGAGGATGCAGAACGAGATGCCGATGTAGTAGAAGCATGTGGTGATCTTGCCCCACCAGTTCGCCTTGGGCACCGCGCGTTTGCCTTGGAAGTAAAAGAACGCCGCGCCGGCAATCATCGCAAGGTCTCGGAACACGAGCAGCGCAGCGACGACCCAGGGAAGCCGCCCGGAGGTGAGCAGGGTGAACAGGACGGACACCATCATCAGCTTGTCCGCCAAAGGGTCGAGCAGCTGACCGGTGTACGTTTCCAGTTTGTACGTGCGGGCCAGATAACCATCCAGGACGTCGGTCAGACCTGCGAACAACAACACGGATAAGGCCAGAATCTTATGCGGACTTTCCACGCCATAAAACGCCCACAGGTAGCACGGGATCAAAAGCAGACGCAGAAGCGTCAACAGATTGGGCAGGTTCACGGAATCGCCTCCTCAACCGCCCGACGTCCGGATGGTATCCGCCAGCCCCAGCAGTTGGTTGGCCATCGAGATGGCCTGCGCATTTTCCTCGTAAAAATCCTGGGCTGCGACGAGCTGGGCCATGGCGGTGGTCTCGTTCGCGTTGGACGCATTCACCGCCCCTTGGATCACGGACGAATTTCGGGCGAAAACCGCCACGCCGCCCGAAGCCAACCGGTAGAGGCCATCACCCTCGGGGATGAGGTGGCTCGACGGCTCTCCGATTTCCACGAGCGCGAGCTTTGCGGTGCGCCCTCGCCCAAATTGGACGGTGCCGTCCGGCGCCACGGTCATGGACGGCGCATCCGCCGGCTTGACGATGGGCTGGCCTGACGTGGACAAGACGGGATCGCCCGTTTGTGTGGCGAGCACAAACGTTCCGTCGGCGCGCCGGCTCCAGATGAAATTGCCGGCACGGGTGTACATGCGGCCCGAGGGCGTCTCAACGACGAAGAATCCGGGTCCCTCGATGGCGAGATGCGTGGGGATGCCCGTGCGCACGACAGCGGCCTGGCTGAAGTCGCGCTCTTCGCCCGTGCGCGCGACGCCCGTGCCCCCGCGCCACCCGGGAGGCGTCACGCGGTCCGCCGCGGACGGATCCGTCGCGTTGCCGTACACCTGCATCGTGAGCAGATCCGCGAACGTCCCTTCTTCAGCCGCGTACCCTGGCGTCTCAAGGTTGGCGAGGTTATCCGCGATTTGATCGATCCAAGCGTTGGCCGCTTGGATGCCCGAAAGCCCGTTCCACATCATCTGCCCCATGTGCCCGCCTCCCTCATCAGCCGCCCTGAACTTTGCCGATATCGGTGGCCGCGATGTTCAGCACGGAATCAACCGATTGCGCGACGCGCTGGTTCGCCTCGTACGCGTTCAGCGCCTGCATCATCTGCGCCATGGTGGCCGCCACATCCACATTCGAACCTTCGAGCGCGCCGAAGACCATCTTCGCGGTGCTTGCGCCGAGGAGCGGCTCGACTGCCGCCGCCTGATACGAGCCGCCGACCATGTATTCGCCTTCGCCGAGCGGCTGAAGTTGGGTCACATCCGCATCAACCAGGCCCATCCGGCCGCCCGGCACCAGCTGGCCCTGCGCGTTGTAGACGCGAAAGGACGGCTGTCCATTGGCATCATACACCGGCGTACCGTTCTGCGAAAAGATTTGCGTGCCATGATAGAGTGGGTTGACCACGATGCGCCCGCCCACCAACAGCCGGCCGGCGGGATCGAGCGGCGCGATGGCGTGCCCCGCCGCGTCGACCACGACGTTCTCCGCGTTCAACTGCAGCGCACCATCCCGGGTCACGGCGAGCCCCGATTGGCCGCTTGCATCCGTGTAGTTCACGGGCAAAAACGCGTGGTAGCCCATGTCTTCCGCGCTTCCGACGCGAATGGCGTAGGGGTCGTCCGTCTCGCTGCCGGGCGTGTAGACCACCTGGCCCGACGCGTTCTCGAACACGTAAGACGGGCGCCCGGCCGCGTCATAGGCGGGCATCCCACCTTCGCCGAGCAGTTCCGAACCTTGGTACGCCGGATTGCGGGCGGCAAAAAGCCCCTGGACCGGCTGTCCATCTGGCCCATAGACGGCAAGCGGCGCGCCGCCGGCGGTAAGCCTCCCGCCCACGCCCACCGTCACGGGACCTGCCACGGGTTTTGCCCCCTGCGGCGCGAGCACATAGGCCACCTCGCCCGACGTGACCGCGTCCACGATGGCGAGATCGAGGGGCCGCCCGGTCGTCTGGAGCCCGCCTTCGGAGAACGAGGGAACGCCCTCCTGAAAATCGACGCCGCCGCCCATCTCGCCAATGCCGATCCCGTCCGCCCCGTCGCCGTACGAATACCGTTCCATGGCGAACACGGGGTCCTCAATGAGCTCGCCGATGGACGCCTTGAAGCCCGGCGTGTCCTGATTGGCCAGGTTGTTCGACAGAAGTTGCTCAAGCCGATCTTCCGCCGCCATCCCTGAGGCGGCTGCGGTAAGCCCTTGGATCATGGCCGCACCCCTCCATCACCGACGCGCGCGCCGCCGGCCGCGATCGCGATACTTGTTCCACTCGGGGCTCTCCAGGACGCGGCCTGTTCCAATCACGACGCAGTGCATGGGGTTCTCCGCGATGTGCACAGGGATCTCCAGCTCCGACTGCATCAGCTTGTCCAGGCCATCGACCAGAGCCCCGCCGCCCGTCAGCACGACGCCCTTATCAAAGATGTCCGCGGCGAGTTCTGGCGGCGTCTGCTCAAGCACCGACTTCGTCGCTTGCACAATCGCGTACACCGGTTCCTGCAAGGCCTCGCGGAGCTCCTCCGAATGGACCGTGACCGTCTTCGGCAAGCCGGTCACCATGTCGCGCCCGCGCACATCCGTGCTCTTTTGGCGTCCACCAGGAAACACGGTGGCCAGTTCCTTCTTCAGCTCCTCCGCCGTCCGCTCGCCGATCATCAAGTTGTACTCTCGGCGAATGTACTTCACGATGGCTTCGTCGAGCTTGTCCCCCGCGATTCTGAGCGACGTCGACGTGACCACGTCGCCCAGCGACAGCACCGCGATGTCCGTCGTGCCGCCGCCGATGTCCACCACCATGGAACCACTCGGCTCGAAGATGTTGAGTCCAGCGCCGATGGCGGCGGCCTTCGGCTCCTCAATCAAGTCCACCTGCTTAATGCCGACCGCTTCCGCCGCTTCTCGGACCGCCTTCTGCTCGACGGAGGTGATGCCCGCGGGGACGCAGATCATCACACGCGGGCGCCCGAAGAAACGTTTGCCGACGGTCTTGTTGAGAAAGTGACGGAGCATGATCTCCGTCACTTCGAAATCGGCGATCACGCCCTCTCGAAGCGGACGAATGGCCACAATGTTCCCCGGCGTTCGCCCCAACATGCGGCGAGCTTCTTCGCCAACCGCGACAACCTGCTTCGTCACCTGATCTATTGCAACGACCGATGGTTCGTCGAGTACAATCCCTTGGCCTTTGACGTGCACCAACACATTGGCGGTGCCCAAATCCACACCAACGTCCCTTGAAAACATGTGCGGCGAGTCCTCCTGCGTGTAGAGCGTACGAGATTGGGGAAGGTCGTGCGTCTGCTCGCATGAATGGAGTGGGGATGCAAGGATGTAGTTCTACAGTCCGCTCGAAACTCCTTTGCGCCGCTCGACTCTTTTCGGTTTCGCGGCCGACCCAGCCCGTTCATCGTCTCCCTTATGATACTTCATTTTGGTCGCTTCGCCACCGCGCAAGTGCCGGATCGCTTTGTGGTATTCCAAAATTTCCTTGACCTTGCTGGCCAACTCCGGATTGATCTCCGGAAGGCGTTCGGTCAAATCCTTGTGCACCGTGCTCTTCGAGACGCCGAATTCCCGCGCGATGGTGCGAACCGTGTTGCGCGTTTCGACAATGTACTCCCCAATCTTAAGAGTACGCTCCTTGATGTAGTCATGCACTCCCCTCGCCTCCCCGTGGCAGGTCAGTTGGTCTGGTTTATGTATATGAGGGGGTGTACACCGTATGCCGCGCCAGGCCTGGCCATTTCGAATCTTCCGGTCAGTTTCGACATGGTTCGATGGCGTGGGGAAAGGAGGGGAATGGCGGTCTTTTTCCGGGAAATACGTCGAACGGGATCGATGGACACACGAAAAGCGCCCGCGCGATGGCGGGCGCACGGTCGACCCGTTCATTGCTTCGGGAGAAGCGACTCGGGGTCGACGGGTTGGCCGTTTTGATTGACTTGGAAATACAGATGGTTGCCTTGGCTCTGCTCAAACAAGTTGGTCGACGTCGTACCGATGGGATCGCCGGCGGAGATGGTCTGGCCCGGTTTCACATCCACGGAGCCGAGCGACTGATACGTTTCGGTGTAACCGTCGGGCGAGTTGACGACCACCTCATAGCCGTAGAGCGGCTGATTCGTCACGCTCTCCACGGTCCCCCGCTGGGCAGCCACCACCGTGAACTGCCTGCCGCCGGCGGCGCGAATATCAATTCCCTTGTGCGGATAGAACGTGTTGTCGTATTCGACCACCGCCGCCGCCTGCTGCTTCAGCGACCCATGCACGGGGAAAAACCCCATGGTCACCGTGGCGTCCGTGCCCTGCGCATACGGCCAAACCCAGGGCTCAAGCCCACTCGACGTGGTACCGGTCTGCGACGTCTGGTTGGTTTCCGTCGGCGTCACCGACGTCGGCGTGCTGCTCGTCTCGATTCGCGCATAGATGACGCCGATCACGACCGCGGCCGCGCCCAGGTACATCGCCGGGTAGACCCACCGCTTCGACAGCCACTTGCGCACAGGGCTGCGATTTTGCGCTTGTGGCGTCTCGGATTTTGGATCAAGCTGTTGCTTTTCATCCATGTGGCGCTCACCTCAGTAGTGAGTCTCGCCACGAGGATGGCCGTCTATACGTGTCGCCCTCAAATTTTGGGTAGAGTTAGTTACCGGATATTCCCACACTTTGGACGAACGGCTGCATGTCTTCCAACCGAGTGCCGGGATAAAAATGCGCCAGGATCGCCGCGAACGACATGCCGCGCTCCGCGAGCACGTCCGCCTCGTGCAAACTCATGCCGAGATCGGAACCCCTTCCGTAGCAGGAGAAGGTGAGCCGATCTCCGCGCGCCACCCAGGTGAAGTCGTCCGACGCGAGCCCCAGGTCAGCCGCGAACGCGGGGCCGCTCCAGACAGCGCCTCCCGCCTTCACGGCCTGCACAAAGCCGTCGCTCGACCGGATGGCGCGAAGGCCGCTGAATCCGCTCAGATGGGCGGACAGCGCCTGGTTCAGAGCGCCTAACGTGTAGGTGATGGTCGACACGCGCGCCGGGCTCGTGGCATCGTCCGGACAAGGCGTGCTTCTCAGATACGGCACAGGCGAGCCCAGGGCGATCTCGGCAGAGCGCGTCCGCCCGGTGGAGATCTGACAGAGAAAGGCGAGAATCGGCTGGCCGCCGTACGTCAAGATCTTCCCGTCCGTCGCTTCAATGGCTGCCTGCGCGCGGGCGATGAACGCAAGCGCGGATTGTGAGCCGATGGAAAGCTCGAGTTCGTGCTCGGTCTCCATGGCCAGGTCAAGCGATGGGTTGTCCGTCAGAGCCGCGTGCTCGCGCCGAGCTTGAACAGAGGGATGCAGCATCGCGCGCACGGCGTACGTGCGCACGGCGATACTCGCGGCTTCGAGGCTCGCCATCGGGGCGTTTGGGTCGCAGTTGGCCAACAACACATCGAGCACATAGGTGTTGAGGGGCATCGGGCGTACATCGCCGGTTTGTCCATCGAAGACGCGCACCTGGATTCGCGCGTCGCGTTGCGCAATCCACGCGGAGACGTCGGGCATCGGCGTGCGCTGAAGAGCCCTGGCAATTCCCACGGGGAGGAGGACAATCGCGGCAAAGGCAAGGGCGAGTCGCACGCCGAACTGGAGGATCCCGCGCAAAGCGTGTGGCTGGGACATGGCTCTCATCCTCTCGATCCCGTCTCGAGGGCGCGCCGCGCGTCGAACGCCAGCGAGGACAACCCGTTCACTGGAGCGTATGCGACGCGCCGCGGTGATATGTCCCGTGTCCTCGGAAGTTTAGGCGCAATGAGGAGGTGGAGAACCGGCTTTCCCAAACATGAAGCCGCAGAACCTGTCCATTCGGTTCTGCGGCTTCTCGGCTTGCGCGAACGGCGCAATGCCTGTGTATCAGCCGACGGATTTCACGATGGCTATCTCGGGGTCGCCTTCGATCCGCTCGAGGCGCGCGCCGAGTTGCCTGAATTTGCCCACGAGATCGTCATAACCGCGATCGATATGATGCAGTCCGTAGACTTCGGTCTGCCCCTCGGCGAGAAGGCCCGCGATCACGAGCGCCGCGCCCGCGCGGAGGTCCGTCGCCGTGACGCGGGCGCCGGTCAGGCGGGGTACGCCCTCGATGACGGCCGTTCGCCCCTCAATGTGGATGTTCGCTCCCATCCGCTGCAGTTCGGCCACATGCATGAATCGGTTCTCGAACACGGTTTCGGTCACCGTGCTCGTTCCCTGCGCCACCGTGAGGGCGGCGACCATCTGCGCCTGGAGATCCGTTGGGAACGACGGGTAATAGTGCGTTTTAACATCGAGCGGCTTCATGCGCCCGCCCTGGCAGGGCCACACCTTGATGCCCTCCACGTGATCTTCGATGACGGCCCCGGCCTCCTCGAGCTTCGCGATGAGCGACATCAGGTGATGGGACAGCGCGTTTTCGACGTAGACGCCTCGCCCGATGAGCGCGGCCGCAATCAGAAAGGTGCCAGCCTCAATGCGATCCGGGATCACGGCGTGCGTAGCGCCCCGCAGGCGATTCACACCTTCGATGCGAATCACATCCGTGCCCGCACCGCGCACCCGAGCGCCCATGGCGTTGAGATAGTTCGCGAGGTCCACGTTCTCCGGCTCTTTGGCCGCGTTCTCGATGATGGTCTGCCCTTTGGCCAGGACCGCGGCCATCATGATGTTCTGCGTCGCGCCGACACTTGGCACGTCCAGATAGATGCGGGCCCCGTGCAGACCGCCTCGCGGCGCGCGAAAATGGACATAGCCATTTTCCACAACGGCGGTCGCCCCGAGCGCTTCGAGCCCCTTGATGTGGAGATCCACGGGCCTCGGCCCGATATTGCAACCTCCGGGCAAAGCCACCATCGCCTCGCCGAAACGCGCGAGAAGAGGTCCCGCAACGACAAAGGAAGCGCGCATCTTGCGCACCAGTTCCGCGGGCGGACACACGCTTAACAGGCGCCGCGCGTCGACGCGGATGGTGCTTCCGTTCCACTCCAGTTTCGCACCGAGCGCCGAAACCGTGTCCGCCATGACGCGCACGTCGAGGAGATGCGGGACCTCTTCGATTTGACTGACACCCTCTTCCGCCAGGAGACTGGCGGCAAGGATAGGCAACACCGCATTTTTCGCTCCGCTGACGCGAACGGTCCCCTCCAGGGGATATCCACCCTCAATGACGATTCGTCCCATTCCGCTACCTCCGCACGGCTTTCCTGAGCCTCGCGAAGCGGCGGCGCGGATGCGTCCTCAATAGGTCGCGATCACAAGAGGAGAGCCCACGTACACGTCGGTCCCATGTCGGAACGAGTCATCGTGCACGGCCACCTGAACGTTCACGCGCCGATGGTCTCCCGCCAGCACGTACACCGGTGCGCGGGCGCTGTACCCAGACAGGCTCGTCTCGAGTGGCGTGCGAATGCCCTCAACCGCCACAGCGCCCACCGCTCTCAAGGCCGCGATCGCCATTCCGTCCGCTTCCGCCTCGCTGACTTCGCTCGGTTTGAAACCAGCTATGTATGCGCTCATCTGCGGCGTGCCGTTGACGGACGCCACCGTGCGCTCCACCTGGTCATATTGCGATGAAAATTGGCCTTCCGTCAAGTTAGAACTCGATGCCGTCACGGTCATCACGGTCTCCGGTTGGCCGTCTCCTGCGCCGCCTGGCGCTCCGGGAAAACTCGTCAACACCACTTCGGCGCGCGCGCCGCTGGGCCAGGTGCCGACCGCTCGCCAATACGTCTCATTCACGAGTTGGGTGGCCTGCGTTTGGACGTCGGAAAGGCCCAACTCCTGCACAAGCTGGGCGCCAAGCGCCGCGAGCTGCGTCTCGTTGAGAAACGAGACGTTCAACTGCGTCCAATCGTGGATGAGATACGCGCTTGGCGTGGCGCCTGTCGCGCGAAGGGCGCTCATCAGAAACTGGTACTGCGCGCTGCCGTCGGACGACGCCGAGCTCTGGGTGTTGGCACTCGCCGTGCCGGGCGGGTGCGCGATGACGGCTCCGAGCCCTATCCACAGCGCCATCCACAGGGCGCGCTTCCAACCTTTTTTCCCGCGGCGGCGTACGAGACGAGCCCGCCGAATTACGCTGGCGTGTGGCATGGCGGATACCTCCATCCGATCCTGGAAATCAGGTCATCAACCGTTTCACCTGATTCCAGTCTCGCCGGATCCCGCCGAAGCTATACCCAGCGCGCAGAGGTCTCATAGATTTCGTAGAGCAAGGCGCTCAGAACGACCTCAAAGCGCACCGTTCAACAACTGCATGGCACCGAGAAGAATGAGACCGACGATGACGGAAAGCACGCCTCCAGCGAGCGCGAGGAAGAACCGCAACAGCTGGGCCTGCCCTCCGAACGGGTGGTGCGTGAACTTGTCCCATTTGAGCGCGCCGAGCGCCCACCAGCTCGCCACGACACCCAGGAAGAAAACCAAGAGCAGGACCATTCCGTCTGCCCCCACGGTTGCACTGACCCGATACGTAAGCGGCACCCGGTCACCCCCACTCGCCGATGGCCGTCTGGGCACTGAAACGGCGCTGGCCGCCTCTCAACCTGTCGTGAGGAGACGGCCAGCTGCCTAAGACCATCATACCACGGAATTACGCGCTCGGCGCACTTGCGTGCAGAAATCCATTCAGGCGCTTGTGCTCCTCCACCGCCTGCAGCCGCAGTTCGGCGCGCGTGAGCGCCTGCCGCGCGCGCTCCGCTTCCTCTTCATCCGCCGCGGCCTGCAACTGCTTCTCGGCGCGGTCCTTGGCGCGCAGGGCGCGATCGACGTCAATTTCTTCCGGAAGCTCGGCGGTATCCGCGAGAATGGTGATCTTCTCCGGCAGCACTTCGACAAACCCGCCGGACACCGGCACCACGTCCTGGCGATCGTCCGCGAGCCGAATGCGCACGAGGCACGGCTTCACCGCCGTCGCGAGCGGCATGTGCCGCGGCAAGATGCCGATCTCGCCATCGCCGCCTCGCAGAATGACCATCCGAACGTCCATCGACAGCACGATCCGCTCCGGCGTGACAATTTCGAGCGGCACGGTCAACATCTGCGCTCACCTCACTTCCGGATGGGATCAGGCGTAGCCGTCCTTGCGCGCCTTCTCGATCACGTCTTCAATCGCGCCGCAATAGCGGAAGTACGTCTCCGGAATGTCGTCGTGTTTCCCCTCGAGAATTTCCTTGAACGACCGCACGGTGTCCTTGACCGGCACGTACTTGCCCGGCGTCCCGGTGAACACCTCGGCCACGAAGAAGGGCTGCGACAGGAAGTTTTGGATCTTGCGCGCGCGTGCGACGATGAGGCGGTCCTCGTCCGTCAGCTCATCCATGCCGAGGATGGCGATGATGTCCTGCAGCTCGCGATACCGCTGCAACACCGCCTGGACGCCGCGCGCCACCTGATAGTGCTCCTCGCCCACGATGTCAGGCTGGAGCGCCCGCGAGGTCGAAGCGAGCGGATCCACGGCCGGGTACAGGCCCATGTCGGCGATCCGGCGCTCCAACACGGTGGTCGCGTCGAGGTGGGTGAACGTGTTGGCCGGGGCCGGATCGGTATAGTCGTCCGCCGGCACGTACACGGCCTGAATGGACGTGATGGAGCCGCGCACCGTCGAGGCAATGCGCTCCTGGAGCTGGCCCATCTCGGTGGCCAACGTGGGCTGATAACCCACGGCCGACGGCATACGGCCGAGAAGCGCAGACACCTCGGAACCTGCCTGCGTGAAGCGGAAGATGTTGTCGATGAAGAACAGCACGTCGCGCTGCTCGACATCGCGGAAGTACTCGGCGAGCGTCAAGCCGGAAAGCGCCACGCGAAGGCGTGCGCCAGGCGGCTCGTTCATCTGGCCGAAGACCATGCATGTCTTGTCGAGGACGCCCGACTCCTTCATTTCATGGTAGAGGTCGTTTCCCTCGCGGGTACGCTCGCCAACACCGGCGAACACCGAGTAACCGCCGTGCTCCTTCGCGATGTTGTGAATGAGTTCCTGAATGAGCACCGTTTTGCCGACGCCCGCGCCGCCGAACAGGCCGACCTTGCCGCCCTTCACGTACGGGGCGAGCAGGTCCACGACCTTGATGCCGGTTTCGAAGATCTCCGTCTTCGTCGTCAGATCTCCGAACGCGGGGGCGGGACGATGGATGGGCCAGCGCTCTGCGGCATCGACGGGGCCCTTCTCGTCAATGGTCTCGCCGAGCACGTTGAAGATCCGCCCCAGGGTGCCCGGGCCTACCGGCATTGAGATAGGCTGCCCCGTATCGACGACCTCGACGCCACGGACGAGCCCGTCCGTCGACGACATCGCAATGGTTCGAACGACGTTGTCTCCGAGGTGGAGCGCCACCTCGAGCGTCAGATGCACGGGCAGTTCGCCCTCGTAGTCGATGCGGAGGGCGTTGTTGATTGCCGGCAGTTGTCCCTCCGGAAAGCGGACATCGACCACCGGGCCCATGACCTGCACTACATACCCTTTGTTCACGAATGTCCCTCCTTGCGGCCGTTTCCTTCGTTATTTCAACGCTTCCGCGCCACCGACAATTTCCGCGATCTGCGTCGTGATGGCCGCTTGGCGCGCCCGGTTCAACGACAGCGTCAGTTTTTCGATCAGCTCGAGCGCGTTGTCGGTCGCGTTCCCCATCGCGTTCATGCGCGCAGCATGTTCGGAAGCCTTCGCGTCCAACACGGCCTGATACACCAGCGTCTCAGCATACCGCGGAAGGAGAGCCGCGAGCACCGACTCCTCGTCGGGCTCGAACAAATAGTTGCGCCGTGGGCCTTGCGCGTTCTCGCCCAGTGAGGCGAGGGGCAGCACTTTATGCACAACTGGGCGCTGAACCGCCGCGTTGATGAACTCGTTGTAGATGAAATATAGCTCGTCGAACTCCTCGCGCTCGTAAGCCGCGATGATGTTTTCCGCCAAGTGGCGCACCGAATCATACGTGGGTGTGTCGGGGAGATCCACGACCTCAGCCGCAATCGGCAGCCCGCGGCGCTGGAAGAAGTTCCGCCCCCGCTTACCGACGGAGTAGATGGCATACGATCCCTTGTCTCGCTTGCCAAACTCCTGCATGGCGGCGCGCACCACCTGCGCGTTGTACGGCCCTGCGAGGCCGCGATCGGCCGTGATGACAAGGTAGCCGATGCGCCGCACGGGCCGGACTGCGAGCAGAGGATGCTTGACGTGTCGCGCCGAGAGCGACAGGTTGGCCAGCATCTCCTGCATCTTGGAGAGGTACGGCTTCGATTGCTGCACCGCATCCTGTACCCGGCGCAGCTTGGCGGCCGCGACCATCTCCATGGCCTTCGTGATCTGCGCGGTATTCCTCACGCTTTTGATGCGCCGCCGGATGTCGCGCATGCTGTTTTGCGCCATCGCCCGTTCTCACCACCGGTTTGGGCCGAAGCCCCGATTCATGCGGCACGGCCCGCAAAGGGCCGTGCCTCAGCCGTTCATCAGGGCACAAACGTCGGCTTGAACTTTGCCATCGCCTCTTTCATGAGCTCGATGGTGTCATCCTCAAGCGACTTGCGCTCCTGCATCTGTTGAAACACCTGCGGATACTCGCGATCCAAGAAGGCGAGCCATTCGCGCTCGAACTTCTGCACGGCCTCGACGGGAATGTCGTCCAGATAGCCATTCACACCCGTCCAGAGCGACGCGACCTGGCGGTCGAACGTCAGCGGATGATACTGCGGTTGCTTCAGCAACTCCGTCATCCGCTCGCCCCGGCGCAGCGTGTCCTGCGTGGCCTTGTCCAGATCGCTGCCGAATTGGGTGAAAGCCTGCAGCTCGCGGTACTGGGCGAGATCGAGCTTCAGCGTACCGGCGACCTTCTTCATGGCCTTCGTCTGGGCAGCGGAGCCGACGCGGGACACCGACGATCCGACGTTAATGGCCGGCCGCACACCGGCGAAGAACAGATCCGACTCCAAGAAGATTTGGCCGTCCGTGATGGAGATGACGTTGGTCGGGATGTACGCGGAAATGTCACCCGCCTGCGTCTCGATGAATGGCAGGGCCGTGAGCGATCCGCCGCCATGCTCGTCGTTGAGCTTCGCGGCGCGCTCCAGAAGGCGGGAGTGCAGATAGAACACGTCACCCGGGTACGCCTCTCGGCCAGGCGGCCGGCGCAGCAAGAGCGACATCTCGCGGTACGCCGCGGCCTGCTTCGAAAGGTCGTCGTACACCACGAGCGCGTGCTGTCCATTGTACAGGTAGTACTCCGCCATCGCGCACCCTGCGTACGGAGCGAGGAAGAGGAGCGGAGCTGGCTCCGAAGCGCTCGCCACGACGACCGTGGTGTACTCCATGGCGCCATAGCGGCGAAGCGTCTCGACGACTTGCGCGACCGTCGACTGCTTCTGACCGATGGCGACGTAGATGCACTTCACGTCCTTGCCCTTTTGGTTGATGATGGTGTCCAGCGCAATGGCCGTCTTACCGGTCTGGCGGTCGCCGATGATGAGCTCGCGCTGGCCGCGACCGATGGGCACCATCGAGTCGATGGCCTTGATGCCGGTCTCGAGCGGCTCGTGCACAGAGCGGCGCACAATCACGCCCGGTGCCGGCGACTCGACAGGGCGATACTCCGTGGCCTCAATGGGGCCCTTGTTGTCAATGGGCTGACCCAGCGCGTTCACGACGCGCCCCAAAAGCTGCGGACCCACCGGCACCGTCACCAAGCGCCCGGTGCGGCGCACCTGCTCGCCTTCGCGGATGCCCTGCACAGAGCCGAGCACCACGACGCCGACGTTGTCCTCCTCCAGGTTCAGCGCCATGCCATACACGCCGCTCTCGAACTCCACCAATTCGCCCGCCATCACGTTGTCCAAGCCGTAGAGGCGCGCAATACCGTCACCGACCGACAGCACCGTGCCCGTGTCGCGCACCTCAGCCTTGACCTCGAACTGCTCGATCTGTTGCTTGATGAGCGCGCTGATTTCATCCGGACGAATGCTCAACGTATTCCCTCCTTACGCACTGCGCGGGCTAGAAGGCGGTCGCGGAACTGGCGCAGGGCGTTCGCCGTCGTCGCGTCCAGCACGCGATGGCCCACATGGATTCGGACGCCCGCGATGAGCGCGGGATTTTCGATGACCTTCGGAACCACCGTCTTGCCGCACGCCTC
The DNA here is from genome assembly GCF_001552675.1 of Alicyclobacillus sendaiensis NBRC 100866. Taxonomy (GTDB): domain Bacteria; phylum Bacillota; class Bacilli; order Alicyclobacillales; family Alicyclobacillaceae; genus Alicyclobacillus; species Alicyclobacillus sendaiensis. Next base: position 15,741 of record NZ_BCRQ01000032.1, on the reverse strand, counting down.
CGTGAGCTGGCGGACCAACTCGCCCAGATCCGCCTCCGTCAAGGGCTGCGCCGTCTCGATCTCGACCCGCACGCGGCCGTTCAAGGCGTCCGCGAGGTCCTGGTAACGATCGGACACGAGCGCGAGGTACGACCCGCGCCCCCGCTCCAGGAGCACCGCGAGAAAACGCGCGAGGTCAGGTCGAAGGGGCTCCCCGAGCACGCCTTCCAACGCCTTCATCTTCTCATCGGGCGTGACCACCGGGCTCGCAAGGAATTGCGACAACTCCTTCGACGCCCCGAGGAACGCGCGGATCTTGCTGAGCTGTGCGCCGATGTCCTCCACCACGCCGTGCTCCTGCGCGTACGAGATGAGCGCGCGCGCGTATCGATTCGCCACCGCGCCGTTCAACATACGAGCTCACCCAGCTTGCTCTCGGCCTCTTGCACGAGTTCCTTGTGCAGCTCGGCCGTGACGTGATCGCGCAGCAGCTTGGCGGTCAATTCGACAGACAGCTCGGCCACGCGCTTCGTGACGGCGGCCAGCGCCTCGTCCCGCTCGCGGACGATGGCCTGACGGCTCTCCTCGAGGATGCGAGCGGCCTCCTCTTCGGCCTTCTGCACAATCTCGCGCGCCTGCTCATCCGCCCGAATGCGAGCTTGATCCAGCAGATTCCGCGCTTCCTTGCGCGCCTCTTCCAACAGGCGCTGCTGTTCGGCCAACAGCCGCTCTGCTTCTTCGCGGCTCTTTTCTGCCTCGCTGATCTGCGTCTCGATGTGAATTCTCCGCTGTTCCAACATGCGCGCCAGCGGCTTGAACGCAAACCGCTGGATGATGAAGAACACGATGAGGAACGAGATCACGGAGAAGATGAACGTTCCAACCTGAAAGATGCCGCCCACCTGGAACACTCCCTCCTCCTTGGATTGGCATCCGGCTCACAAGAGCGCCCGGCGCGTGGGGCCGGGCGCCAGGCATCAGAACGCGCCCTTCGTGAAGAGGATGATGATACCGAATGCCAGCGCGATGACCGGGAACGCCTCGACCAACGCGACACCAAGGAGCGCGCTACCGAAGATGGAACCGCGCGCTTCAGGCTGGCGAGCCACACCCTCGACGTATTTGCTCATGACCATGCCGTCGCCGACGCCGGAACCGACGGCTGCCAGGCCGAGCAGGAGCGCCACCGCAATGTCGTAAATCGCTTTGACCATGTCGAGTTGCATCAGTCTATTCCTCCTTTGGGTGGATGGGCGTAAACTTCATTCGCGCAAGCCCTTGCGGGCTCCGGCGGTCAGTGCTGGTTATCCGCCTCAAACGACTTCATGCCGATGTACAGGCACATGAGAATGCTGAAGACATAGGCTTGAATTGTCGCCACAAAGCCGCTGTACAACAGCCAGGCGATGATAAACGGAAGCTGCCACGGGATGAAGTGGAACGCAAACGGCGCGCGCAGCAGAAGTCCCAGCAGGATCTCGCCGGCGAAGATGTTGCCGAAAAGTCGCATGCCGTGCGTCAGCGGGTTCGTGATCTCCTCCAATAGCCCGAATGGGGGATGGCGGAGTAGGTGGCGGAACCACTTGACGGGATGCCTGAGTCCCCGCGCGTGGCTGATGAGCCACACCAGAACGGCGAGCCCGAGCGCCATGCTCATGTTGGACGTCGGAGAGTCAAACAGCTCCACGTCCCCCTTGGCTGATTGGAGGTCGGACGGGCTCAAGCCCCAGATGTGAGCATGCGGATCGACGTGCACCGTGATGGTCATGATGAGCCCGAGCCAGTTGGCGACGAACAGAAAGAGCAACATGATGAACGCGAGCGGGCGCACGAATCGACGCGATTCCTCGCTCGGCATCACGTCCTTCGCCATGCTCTCCGAGAAGTCGAAGGCCCACTCGACGAGGTTCTGCAGCCCGCGAGGGTGACGCATGTCCATCCGCGCCACGGCCAAGCGCAGCAGTACGAAGACGATGAGCCCAGTGAGGAATATGGTGGCGATCACGACGACGTTCGTCTGCCAAATGGTCCCCGGGAATAGCGTCGGGAAGACCGGCACGTTTTCACCTTCTTTCCGTCATCCTTGTTGATTAGGCGGGTTCTTGGCATACTGATACATCCCAATGATGATGAACACAAAACTTAGGGCGTACCCGATCAGGGCTGCATAGGGATTGAACACCGCCCGGAACTTCAGCGCAATCACCATGATGACCACGATGAGCGCGAGACGCGCAAACATGCCCACCATGCCCGAGGCGAAGAGCATCTGCCCCTGGACGTTGTCGTTCAGATGCCCCTGGCGGATCATGCTGAAGATCACGAACAGGCCACCCATCTCGCCCAACAGCAGGCCGCTGAAAACGGGACGCGCTTCCCTGAAGACAGCGACGCCAACCGCCGTCAACAGCATCAGTCCGAGCCACGACCATTGAATGGCTCGCAGTCGCTTCATGAGGGAATTCGCACTCATCGTCGGTCTCCTACAACCTGTCTGACGAGGAACGTAAGGCCCGACACCCCGGCAATCACGCCGAGCACCACGCCCGCCACCGTCGGCCAGAGCCGATGGACATGCGCACTGACGACATGCCCCACAAATCCCAGGCCCACAATGCACCCAGCGAGCTGCAGCGTGGCTCCCGAGTACACGGCGAACAGCGTCCAGTCACTCGGCTGTTTGCGCGCAGAACGCTCCTCCTTCCAGTTTTCATCTGCGAACGCACACACCACCTAGAACAGATTGAAGAGAGGGACAAACTTGTGTGATGCAAGAGACTGAGCGGAGCTTTCGCAACATTCCACCACATACCTATAGAGTTTCCGCTTGCAAGCCAGGATAACCATAGCAAGGAAGGCGTTTCCAGAAATGGGCGCGCTAGCTCGCCCTTCTCGTAGGGCGAAACGCCTGTTTTATGGTGAAATGCCAGAACCCTCGCCTATAGTACACTAGCTCAAAATTCGATGTCAACGCAGAAACCCTGCGGAATACCAAGGATTTTGCCCGGCTGTCCCGGTTTGTTCACAAAATCCTCGACCTTGGGGCTGCCATCGGGCAGCGAACCATCTGTTCCACAATTGGAATTGAAAGCGAAAGCACATACTGGAAATTCTCATCGCCGGTGAAACGGCCCCTCGGATTCCAGATAGCGAAACGGCTGAGGCCGTTCGGCGAGGCCGAAGTGGTACAGAATGGCTTGGACGATGCGCTCTGACGCGCGACCATCCCCATACGGATTTTTCCGCAGGGCCATGTCCCGGTAGGCTGCCTCGTCCGTCAACAGCCGCTTGGCCTCGGTGAAAATCGTCTCCTCATCCGTCCCCACAAGTTTCAACGTCCCCGCCTCGATGCCCTCCGGTCTCTCCGTCGTATCCCGCAGGACCAGCACCGGCACACCGAGCGAAGGCGCCTCTTCCTGAATGCCGCCAGAGTCCGTCAGGATGAGCGTCGAGCGCGCCATGAAGTTGTGGTTGTCGATCACGCCGAGCGGATCGAGCAGATGAATCCGCGGATGACCGCCCAGGATGGAGAAGACCGTGTCGCGGACGCGCGGATTCAGATGGACGGGATAGACCAGGTGGAGGTCTTCTGCGAGATCCACCACCCTCCGCGCCGCCCGGCAGATGCTCTCGAGCTTCTCTCCCCAGTTCTCCCGCCGATGGCTCGTCATGTAGATGAGGCGAGCACCCTTGGGCATCTCATCCAAAACCGGATGCGTGTACGCTTCGCGGACGGTCGTGCGCATGGCGTCGATCGCCGTGTTGCCCGTCACAAAGATGGCTTCCTCCGGCCGACCTTCCTGCCTGAGATGCGCCGCGGCGACGTCCGTCGGGGCAAAGAACAGATCACACAGCACGTCCGTCAATTGGCGATTCATCTCTTCCGGGAACGGGCTGTATTTCTGGTACGTTCGAAGCCCGGCCTCGACGTGGCCAATGGCAATCTGTTGATAAAACGCCGCGAGGCTCGCGGCGAAGGTGGTGGTCGTATCGCCGTGCACGAGCACGAGGTCCGGTTTGCGCCGCTCGAGGACGCCTTCCAACCCCGCGAGCGCCTTCACCGTGATGGTGGCCAGCGTCTGTTTGGGCTCCATGATGTCGAGATCGTCGTCCACGCGGATGGAGAACACCTCGAGCACCTGGTCCAGCATCTCGCGGTGCTGCGCGGTGACGCACACCAGCGATTCGATTTGCGGATGCGCCTCGAGCGCCTGCACGAGCGGCGCCATTTTGATGGCCTCAGGCCGCGTTCCGAACACGGTGAGCACACGGACGGGCGTGGATTTCAACGATAGGACCCCCTCATTGTCTCTCGCCGGCTCGTCCGAAGCATGGACTTACTTCGTCCCGAAAAGGCGATCCCCCGCGTCGCCGAGGCCGGGGACGATGTAGCCGTGATCGTTCAGATGGTCATCGACAGCGGCGAGGTAGATGTCGACGTCCGGATGGTGCTCCTGCACGGCGCGGATGCCTTCGGGCACGCCGACGAGGCACATGAGTTTTGGCCGCTGCGCCCCGCGCTCCTTGACCGCCCGGAGCGCCGCCACCGCGGACCCCCCCGTGGCGAGCATCGGGTCGACCACGTACACGTCCCGCTCCTCGAGATGAGCCGGGAGTTTGCAATAGTATTCGACGGGCATGAGCGTCTCGGGATCGCGATACAGCCCGATATGACCGACCTTCGCACCGGGAATCAAGTTCAAAATCCCTTCGACCATGCCGAGCCCTGCGCGCAAAACCGGCACGATGGCGAGCGTCTTGCCCGCGATGACCTTCGCCGAGGCGACGCCGACCGGCGTCTCCACCGTGACCTCCTTGAGCGGCAGATCGCGAGTGATCTCGTAGACCATGAGCATCGCGACTTCTTGGACGAGCGCCCGAAACTCCTTCGTCCCCGTGTTTTTGTCGCGAATCAGGGTCAACTTGTGCTGAATGAGCGGATGGTCAAGCACATGGACGTGTCCCAAGAAAAACGCTCCTTTGCCAAAATGGGGCCGCCCTCGCGGGCGGCTTGTCACCATGTCGAAATGACCTTTCGAGCTCGAGTCTCATTCCACGTAAGACAATGCCGGATAGAGCGGGAACCGGTCCGTCAAGCTGTCGACGCGAGCGCGCGCCTCGCGCTTCACCTCGTCGCTGAAGTCGCTCTGCAGCACGAGCTTGAAGATTTCGGCGATCTCCTGCATCGCGCCCTCGTCCATGCCGCGCGACGTCGCGGCGGGCGTGCCGACGCGGATGCCGCTCGTCACCATCGGGCTTTCCGGATCGAAGGGGATGGCGTTCTTGTTGACCGTGATGCCGATCTCGTCGAGCCTCCGCTCAGCCTCTTTGCCTGTAAGGCCCACGCTGCGGACGTCGATGAGCATCAGGTGGTTGTCCGTGCCTCCCGACACGAGGCGGAAGCCATACCCTTTCAGCGCTTCGGCGAGCGCCTTCGCATTCTTTACAATCTGTTCCTGATAGGCCTTGAATTCGGGTTTCAGCGCTTCGCCGAAGGCGACAGCCTTCGCTGCAATCACGTGCATGAGGGGCCCGCCCTGGACGCCGGGGAAGTTCGTCTTATCGATAAGCTTGGCCACGTCCTTCTGACATAGGATGAACCCGCCTCGCGGCCCCCGGAGGGTCTTGTGAGTTGTGGACGTCACAAAGTGCGCGTGCGGCACAGGAGATGGGTGAAGCCCCGCCGCGATGAGTCCTGCGATGTGCGCCATGTCCACCATGAGATACGCGCCGACCTCGTCCGCGATCTCTCGCATGCGCTTGAAGTCGATCACCCGTGGGTACGCGCTCGCACCGGCGACAATCATCTTCGGCCGGTGTTCTTTCGCGACCTTGCGCACCTCGTCATAATCGATGAGGTGCGTCTCGGGGTCCACGCCGTACGAGACGAACTTGTACAGCTGCCCAGAAAAGTTCACGGGGCTGCCGTGCGTCAAATGACCGCCATGCGCCAGGTTCATGCCGAGCACCGTGTCGCCCGGCTTGAGGACGCTGAAGTAGACCGTCATGTTGGCCTGGGAACCGCTGTGCGGCTGAACGTTCGCGTACTCGGCGCCGAACAGCTCCTTGACGCGATCGATGGCGATGCGTTCGACCACGTCGACAAACTCGCACCCGCCGTAGTATCGGCGACCTGGATAACCTTCGGCGTATTTGTTGGTCAGGACGGATCCAAGGGCCTCGAGGACGGCCTCGCTGACAAAGTTTTCTGAAGCGATGAGCTCGATGTTCCGCTGCTGACGACGGAGCTCGGCCTGCATCGCAGACGCGACATCCGGGTCAACCTGCTGCAGAAGGGTGGTCAATCCTTGGCAACTCCTTTCATCCAGCGCCACATGCGAGAGGACGCCGCGATTCACATTCATCTTACGGTTCGAACCGAGGGCGCACAAGCCCTGAACCGAGCGCGGACGCGGACGGGGCACGCCGCTCGCTTGCCTCACGCGTCTGGCTGAGGCGGCACGTCTGCGGCCATCCGGCGGCGCGCCTCATCCGGATGGTACACCGCCCGAGCGCCTCCGATGAGCGGCGGGCGGGATCGCGCCATGACGACGTGGGCCTGGCCAATGTCGCGCATGGGGCCGCGGACCGGCACCGCGACGGGCCGCAGGTGCATGCCGATGAGCGTGTCGCCGATGTCGATGCCCGCGTCCGCGGCCACAGTGCTCACCAGGCAGGCATTCGCCATGGCCAGGTACGCCGCGGCCGCCACTGCCCCGCCCGCGCCAGGGACTGGGATGGCTGTCACTTCCTGAAGGCCGCGCGATCTCGCCACGGCCTTCTCCACGACAAGCGCCCGGTTCAGGTGCTCGCAACACTGGAACGCCACGTCGCAGCCCGCTTCGCGCGCAAACGCGAGCACGACCTCCGCGATGGCCTGTCCGATGGCGACCGACGTGGCGCTGCCGATGCGCGCGCCGGCCACCTCGCTCGTCGACGCGCCGACCACGAGGAGCTTGCCAGGACCAAGGTCCGCCTCGCGCGCGAGATGCGCCAAAAGCACCGGCAGGTCTCGCCGCACGGCGGCTATCGACTCCGCCTCAATCGCTTTGCTCAACGGCGCCATCTCCGCTTTCCCCCTTCGCCTCCGCGCCGCCTGCCGCGTCGCGCATCAGCCGAGCGAACGCGCGATGGACGAGATCGGCAAGATGTTCGGCGCACGCCTCGTAGACCTCCTCGCCGCCGCCAAACGGATCGACCACGTCCTGCGCCTCATCTTCCGGCACCTCGTGCGCGAAGGCGTGCAACGTGTGGACCTTCTCGGCGAGCTCGGGAAAGACGTCCACCAGCGCCTGCCGATGCGATCGCGACATGGTGAGGACGAGATCGGCCTCGCGCAGCATGTCTCGGGTTAGCCGCTTGGCGGCGTGTCCCTCGGCGGGGACCTGTCGGCGGGCGAGGGCCTGCGCTGCGTGCTCGGTCATCGGAGCCCCCTCCATGGCCATGAGGCCCGCCGAGTCGACCTTCCAATCGAGCGCGCGCTCCTCGACGAGCCGACGCAAGAACGCCGCAGCCATGGGACTGCGGCACGTGTTTCCGGTACAGACGAAGAGAATGTACATGGTTTCCTCCATGCTTTTGCCTTTGATTTGTTTTCTGCGTTTGCCTTCAGTATAGAAGGTTCGGGTGGCGCTCGCAAATCGAACCTCGCCACTTGTCACACGAGCCACAGCAGCCCGCAGAGGATGAGAATCACGCTCCCCGCCATTTCGCCAAGGCGCCCGATGGCGCGCCCAAACTTTCGTCCAATGACTAACCCCACGCCGCACATCAGGGTGCTTGCCACGCCGAACGCCAGGGCGGAAGTCACCCCGTAGGCCACCGTCTTCAGCCCGAGGCCGAAGCCCACGGAAAGGGCGTCCACGGAGACGCTCGCCGCGAAGGTCATGCGTCCAAACCAGTTCTCGAGCGGCCGGGGAGGGGGTTCTTGAGAAGGCTTCCAGGTGTGATACGCCATGTGCAGTCCAAGGCTCAAGATCACCAGTGCGGCGAACCAGCGCGCGACGTGGCCCAGGTAGTGGCCGACGAGATCGCCGAAGAAGAGCCCGACAAGCGTGAGCATGACGTGCCAGACGCCGATGGTCAGCGCGAGTTCGAGGCCCTCCTTGCGCGTGATGGCACCGAGCCCCACGCCGATGCTCAGGGACAGCGCATCCATCCCGAGCGCGACCGCCATCATGGCGATCTCGATCACCGCCTGCAGATTGGACAACGAGGCCCCCTCCTTTGCACCTCTCCATCTATATGCGCGGCCTGTCCGCGCCATGATGGAGCGGATAGGAAGGGCCTCAAAGTGGAAACCTACTCCACACACAGCGAACAAGGTGGGGTCCCATTGGCGCGAGGAACTTGGATTCTGGGTGGTGTGATGTTGGGGCTCGCGGTGGCAGCCGGGTTCCCGCCCCCCGCACATGCGAATCCATCGCTCTGGCGGATCGAGGAAACCATCGAGGACAAAGGCACGGGGCAGCTGACCCTCGTGGTCCAGCCAGATCCCAAAGCGGTGGGCGACAGCGCAATGGTCTTAACGCCCACCGCGGTCGAGAATTACCTGAGAGCGCACCCGGGTCTCGGGGACCTCCGGCGCGCCGTGTGCAGGTCGGAAGACGGGCGGGACCTGCTCGCAACCGAGCTCAGCCGCAGCCGCCGTGTTGAACCCGCCGTCGACGGCGAGCGCGCCGAGATGGCCGTCGGGCCCTCGCTCGCCGAGCCCCCGCCCGGCGTGACGCTCGATCCGTCCGCGCCGTTGAAGCGCGCGGAGCCGGAACCGGTCAAGGTGGCCGCCGTCCTGCAGGCCGCGGAGGAGCTCATCGGCACCCCGCTCGCCTGGGGCGCCGACCCCGCGGAGGGCTTTTGCGATCCCGCCACGTTCGTCGCGGCCGTCTACCGCCGGGCCCTCGGGTATCGCCTGCCGCCCACGCTCGACGGCCTCTGGGAGGGGACCGGCGTGAGTGTCCCCGTGTGGGACGTGCGGCCGGGCGATCTCGTCCTCCTCGATCGCGGCGAACTCGTGGGCATCTACCTAGGCGCGGACGAGATCGCCGCGTGCGATCCATCGGCCGGTGAGGTGGTGCGCTTGAACGTCGGGCCGGGGAGTGGCCTCACGGCCCGCATCGCGGATGTCCGCCGGCTCTTTTAACCTCCGGCTCAGCGGTCCACTGCGGCTCGGCCCGCCGCTCGGAGCTCCCCCTTCGGGCGCGTCTGATACAGCCCCCACGCGATGGTGATGACCACCAGCGCGACAGGGATCACCATCTCGTTGTAGCCGACGTGCGCGATGACCAGGCTCGCGAGTCCTGCGCCAACGCCGTAGACCACGACCGCCAACACCCACATCCACACGAGCCACGGCTTGGTGGATTCGAACGGCTCCGGGCTGTTTCGGCGGGAAGGCGCAAGCCCCATCAGCTTCCACACCAACGTCTCCATCAGGCCGGTGGTCGTGCTGGTGATGACCGTCGTGGTGATGCCGTTGACGCCCACACGCCGCGCCATGGAGCCCTGGGCACCCATACCGAACGCGAGCGTGAACAAAAGCGCGCCGGTGTGGCGGGCCACGCCGGCCGGTCCCAGCAGATCCGCGGCAATCCAGAACGCGACAAGTGCGGCGAGCTCGAGCCACAGCGCGTGTGTCACCGTCCGGCTCCACCCGGACCGCTTCCGCTCGCTCGCCGCCACCCAGCCGGACGCTGCAGCGCCGCAGGCAAAACCGGCGAGGGCGACCAGGTAGTGAACGGCATTCCGAAAGTCGCCTGCGGCGACCGCGATCCCACCGAGCACGGTGTTGCCTGTCATCGCCGCCGTGAACACTTGGCCGAGCCGCATGAAACTCATCGCGTCCACGCAGCCCGAAACGGCCGTCAGCACCAACAAAAACACGCGAGCCGAGGCGGCGGACATCTCTCGTCGCTCCAACCCGTATCTCCTCCCCCAGGGTTTCCTCGAACTGGATGTTTGCTTCTGGGTATCTTCCTTCATCATACCACGGCTCGGGCCATACAAATCTCTCGCAAAATTCGACCTGGTGCGCGATAATGTTGTCGACGCTTTGTGGACAAATGGAGCGGATAAGCCGTGAACAAGAGCCGATGGCCCAAGCGACGAGTGGCCAAGTGGATCGCGGGAGGCGCAGGATGCGCCGTTCTCGCGGGCTATGCGTGGTTCATGATTTTCGGGCTGAACCCGCACTGGCAGGCGTATGCCCTGGCGGCGGCCCACCAGGCGCCGAGATCGAACGCGACAAAGGGCACGACGCAAGCGTCCACGGGATCCGGCGAAGGCATCACGGGTTCATCCGGAACCCACGAGATGGTGCCGACCAACGAACCCGGGTGGTCGCCAAATGAACAGGTGGCGACGGTGCAAAATCCGCTGACCATGCCGCCGCGGACGACGACCGTGAGCACGTCGACGGGAACGAGCGCGGACAGCGCGCCCCATTCAGGCACGCCGCCCTCCACCTCGACTCCTTCCTCCTCAGGCAGCGGAGCGCCGCCGGCAAACGCGACGGGCGCGGGCGGAGAAAGCGCATACGGAAACGCCGTCGGTTCAAACGGCGCCCTCCCGGGCGAAGCGGGCGGCACGAGCGGGATACCCAATGGGACAGGCCTGGATTCGTCCACGGGATCCGGCGAGACGGGCGCAGGGCAGACTGGCAACTCGATGGGTGGCAACGGGACCTCGCCCGGCGCGCTGAGCGGGAGCACCGAACCCGCGACGGGTGGGCAATCCTCGGCGGCGACGGGCAATGCCATCAGCGCAGCGCCCGCGCCGCAGACGACGTCGACGGGGACGAGCCCAGCGAGCACCGAATCGCCCCGCGCCAACTCGCAAGGTGTCACAAACGTGGCGTCGGGACTTCCCTCCTCGGCGAGCGGCGGCTGAACGGCCAATCGCGCCACCGCCCCCTAAACTCGGGCGCTTGGCGCTCGCCTCGTCCCCAACCGTTCGCAACGACGGTGTGTCGCACCCAGAGCCGCAGCGCAGGTCCCATGAGAGAGCAAAGCGGGGCAGCCCCTGGTGCACAAGGGGCTGCCCCGTCCGCCTGATGTATGAGAAACGCTGGCCGAAAGCGAGATGACCTACCTTACGCCGACGTGCGCTGCCGATTTCGAGCAGCCGCCTCGGCGAGGATCGCCTCGGCCTCGCGCGAGTCCTCATGAACCATCCGGTCCACCACGCGGTTGCCGATGAGGAGCGCCGAACCTACGACCAAAATCAGTGCGATGGTGATGATGAACAAAGCCAACTCCATTTTGCTCATCTCCCGCTTTTCATCGTTCTTCCCTGCCGACACCGCCATTATATCCGGCGTTCTCGGCAGCATCCGCCGATGAAAGCGTCTTCAGGAGACTTGTCGCACTTTGTTCGAATTGGCGCCGAAGTTTCGCCATACATCCGGGCAATTTTGGAACGCGATTTAGCCGACCCACCGCACGCGGCCCGCCGACGCCTTGTACAATCGATTCATCACCGCCGCGCCCACGCCGTGTGTCGGGTCCACGCCGTGGACGAGCACGTCCGTCGCGCCGGCGCGATCAAAGGCGCGCAACAGGCGGTACAAGTGGCGCGCGAGTTCCTCTGCGTACGCATCCGCGGGCAGCGCGGCCTGGCGCTCATCCGCCAGCGCCCACCCGAAGCGCCGCACGAAGTCGTCCGGCGCGATGAGCGCCGGCACCATCACCTCGTCCACCTCGTCGTCCTGCACGGCGTCGAGCAGGAAGGCGCGCATCGCCTCATCGATGGCCTCCGGCGCCCCCCACCACACGTGCACTCTCGCGTTCGGCGCATAGTGCCGGTATTTCATGCCGGGCGCGAGCGGCGCGGACGACGCGTCGAAGGCGTCGGCCGCATACAGCACCGGCCGGTCGATCACGCTCGCAATCATCTCCTGCGTCACGCCGCCAGGCCGCAGAATGCGGGCGCAGTCCGGCTCGAGCAGGAGCACCGTCGACTCCACGCCTATCGGGCACGGCCCGCCGTCGATGAGCCAGTCCACCTGCCCGCCGAGATCGGCCTCCACGTCGTCCGCGGTCGTCGGACTCGGTCTGCCGGACCGATTGGCGCTCGGCGCGGCCACCGGCACGCCCGCCTCCGCGATGAGCGCCCGCGCCACCGGATGATCCGGCATCCGCACGCCGACGAGCGGCTGGCCAGGGTGAACGGACGGCGCGAGCCGCGCTCCAGCTGGCAACAGCAGCGTGAGCGGACCCGGCCAGAACGCGCGCATGAGCCGCACCGCGTCCTCATGCAGGGGTTGGCTCTCGTCGATCACGTCCCGAAGCTGGTCATCCTGCGCGATGTGCACGATGAGCGGGTTGTCGCGCGGCCGCTCCTTGGCCTCGAAGATGCGCCTCACCGCCTCCTCCACAAGCGCGTTGGCGCCGAGGCCGTACACCGTTTCGGTGGGAAACGCCACGAGCCCGCCGCGTCGCAGGGACTGAGCGGGCTCCCTCAACATTTCGCGCAGTTGCGCCTCCTGGCGTATCCCTTCCACCGTCAATCGCTGCATTCGATTCCTCTCCTCGTACTCGTCAATGAAAGCGCGCCGCAATCGCGCGAATCCATTCTTCGGCGTGATCGAGGGTCCAAAGCCGAACCTGTACCTTCTCGGTGTGTCCGTCGCCCGTCGGGATGGACAGGGTCTCGAGCGGCGGCAAGTCGGGAAAGCCACCTGTGTTCGGCACGGCATCGCCCTCCGTGATGTCGATGAAGCAAAGCGGCGGATAGAGGACGCACCACCAGTTCGCGCCCTGCCCTCGTCCGAGCACAATGCGCAGGGCCTCGTACTCGCCCGCAGGATACACGAGGTTGCCGTACTCCTTCGTCGGAAACGGCACCCGCGCCACCTCCACCCGGACGGGCTCGTCCATGTGCCACGCCGCCTCCACCGCGAGCGCGGTCGCGCGAATCTGCGGCACGTGGGCCTCCACAATGGCTCGCGCCTGCGCCGCGGAGTGCGCACCCTCCAACCACCCGCCCACCTGATCGATCACGGCGTTGCGCACCGCGAGTTTCAGCGCCTGATCGCGCGGGCTGTCGCTGTTCGCAATGATTCGAAGCCGCAGCGCATCCTCCGGAATGGCCGGCGCGTGCGGCGCGGCCACGCTCGCCAGCACGTCGCCATCGCCCACCCCGGGCACATTCGCGTGTGCCATGGCCATTCGGCCCACCACCACGCCGACCAGGATGGCGGTGACAAACCCCGCAAACCGCTTCGCAAACCCCATCGTCCATCCCTCCTGCCGTTCTGGCAGTCAGTATGGACGGAAGAGGTGAATCTTAAACGGCTAGCGGCGCGCGTCACTAGATTCAGAGATTCTCCGGCTCCCCAGGAGCCCCGGGTTCCCGCGTCACGGCAATGACGCGATCGATCCCCCGCAGGTCCTTCACCTTCCGCACGCGAAATCCTCGTTCTCTCCACGGGGCAAACAGGCGGGCCACGTCGTCCGCTTGGTTGTGACCCACCTCGAGGAAGACCCCCGCGCGGCCCCGGGCCAACACGTACGGCGGCAGCGCGGCCATCCGCCTGTAGAACGCGAGGCCGTCCTCGCCGCCATCGAGCGCGAGCCTCGGCTCGTAGTCGCGCACGGACGGCTCCAGTTGATCGATCTCGCCCGTCGGAACGTACGGCGGATTGCTGACGATGGCGTGCCACGGGCGCCCGCGTTCCGCCCGTTCGATGAGCCACTCGATGCCGTCCGCCGCTGCCCAATCCACGACCGCGCCGAACCGTTCGGCGTTGCGGCGAGCCACCGCCAGCGCGTCCATCGACAAGTCCACCGCCGTGACCGACACGCCCGGACACGCGAGTGCGATGGAGACCGCGATGCACCCGGACCCCGTCCCGACGTCGATCACACGCGTCCCGCTGGGCATCCGCTTCAGGAAGCGAATGGCTTCCTCCACCAGGACCTCGGTGTCGGGACGCGGGATGAGACAGTCCGGACCGACTTCAAACGTCCGGCCGTAAAAATCCTGTTTCCCGAGGACGTACGCGAGCGGCTCCCCCTGGACCCGCAGAGCCGCCAGGCGCGCGGCGCGTTCGGCGATCTCGTCCGGCACCTCGTCGCCAAGCGACTGAAGCAGTTTCACGCGGTCCCAGCCGAGCGCGTGCGCCACAATCTGCTCCGCCTCGCGCTCTGCGAGCCGCTTGCGCTCATCGAGCGGCAACGCTCGGTACGCCGGTGACTGGGGAAGTTGTTCCGCGATTGCCTTCAACAATCTTGCGACAAAATACTTGGCCTCGCTCATGCTTCCCTGACCCTCAGCATCTCCGCCTGGCTCTCGACGATGAGCGCCTGAATGATCTCGTCCAGCTCACCGTCCAAGACGGCGTCAAGTTTGTGTAGCGTTAAGCCAATGCGATGATCCGTCACTCGGCTTTGCGGAAAGTTGTACGTTCGAATGCGCTCGCTGCGGTCGCCCGTGCCCACCTGAAGGCGACGCTTGGCCGCGAGCTCCTCCTGCTGTTCGCGCTGAGCTTTCTCGTACAGGCGCGCGCGCAGCACGCGCATCGCTTTTTCTTTATTCTTCAGCTGGGACTTCTCGTCCTGGCAGGACACCACAATTCCCGTCGGAAGATGCGTGATGCGTACGGCGGACTGTGTGGTATTCACGCTCTGCCCACCGGGGCCCGTCGAGCAGAAGGTGTCGATGCGGAGATCCTTTTCGTGGATTTCCACCTCGACCTCCTCCACCTCTGGCAGGACCGCCACGGTCGCCGTTGACGTGTGGATCCGGCCGCCCGACTCCGTGACTGGGACGCGCTGCACGCGGTGCGTGCCGCTCTCGAACTTGAGCTTCGCGTACGCGCCCTTGCCGTGCACGGCCATGACGACTTCGCGGAATCCACCCATGTCCGTGTAGCTTGCGTCGATGATCTCCGTCTTCCAGCCGTGTTTCTCGGCGTAGCGCTGATACATCCGCAAAAGCTCCGCGGCAAAGAGGGCAGCCTCCTCGCCGCCCGCCGCGGCGCGAATTTCGACAAACACGTCCTTGTCGTCATTGGGATCTTTGGGGAGGAGGAGAATCTTGAGCCGATGCTCCAGGCCCTCCCGCCGACGCTGCAGTTCCGCCAGTTCAGCCTTGACGAATTCCCGCATTTCGTCGTCGATCTTCTCCTGCAGCATGGCCTTGGCCTCGTCGATGTTCTGGGAAACCCTCTTCCACTCGCGGTACGCGTCCACCGTCTCCGCCAGCTCCGCCTGCTCTTTGGCATACAACCGGAGCTTTTCCGGATCAGAGGCGACATCCGGCCTGCAGAGCAGCTGACTCAAGTGCTCGTACCGCTCTTCCATGCTCGCCAACCGATCGAACATCGACGCACCCCCTTCCCAAGCCCGCTGTTCCCCGCTCGCGGGTGCAGCCAGGCGAAACGCCTATGAACAGAAAAAGCCAAAGCAGGCCCACCCGCCCTCCCTCGCGGCCGGTGAGCCAACCATGGCTTGAATCTCCTTTGCGCTCAGCGCTCGCCCTGAGCCTGAAGCCCATACTTGCGGTTGAACCGATCGACGCGGCCGCCCGTATCGACCAGCTTCTGTTTGCCGGTGAAGAACGGATGGCACTTCGAGCAGATTTCGACGCGGATGGACTCCTTCGTCGATCCGGTTTCGAACGTCTCTCCGCAAGCGCACGTCACCGTCACTGTATGGTAGGGCGGATGAATGTCCGGCTTCATGATTTTCACCCCTATCTGCTTAAACACACTGCCGATGATTATAACAAAAGCCTTCCCACTTGTCACGCGCCATTCACGGCTGC
>NZ_BCRQ01000031.1 GCF_001552675.1 Alicyclobacillus sendaiensis NBRC 100866 | reverse complement strand
GATAGCGTTCGCTCTCCCGGTTCACACCCACCCGGTCGCGTCTGGTGCCGGCAGACGCGCCAACAACTCGCGCACGGCCCGCGCCCGATGAGAGAACCGATGTTTCTCCTCGGCAGACATTTCCGCAAAGCGGCGCGACTCGCCCCGCGGAGAAAACAGCGGATCGTACCCAAATCCGCCGTCTCCCCGCGGCTCATCGTGGACGAGGCCGTCCACCCGCGCTTCCACCTCCATGATCACGCGGTCCTTGCGCGCCACCACCAAGGCGCACGCGAACCAGGCTTCCGCCTCTCGAACCCCCTTCGACCGAAGGGCGCGGATGAGCTTGTCGATGTTGGCGCGATCGTCAGCGCCTTCGCCTGCATAGCGCGCCGAACGGACACCCGGCTCTCCGCCGAGCACAGGAACCACGAGCCCCGAATCGTCAGCGAGCACAGGGGCGTCGACGTACGCGGCGTAAAACAAAGCCTTCTGGCGCGCATTATCCAGGAACGTTTCGCCCGTCTCAGGGGCCTTTGGGAGACCCGGGGAGAGAGGCGCGAGCTCCACGCGACCTCCGAAGATCTCGGCAAACTCCCGCACCTTGTGTGGATTCTGCGTGGCCATGACGATGCGCATCTCAACGCCCTCCTCACGGCGCAATCCGTTGAATCGGCTCCACAGGAATCGGAAGCGACACGTGTCGGACGGCCCGCTCGCCGGGCACTTCGCCAAACCACGTCGCGAGGGCCATGCGAAGACTCGCCGTGTCTCCAGTCGTCAGAAACCAGGCGGAAGGCTCGGCGCCATCCGGCGCCTCGAGGCCCCGCTCGGCGAGCACCCGCGCCACGGTCTGCGCAGTGGCGTCGGCCGACGAAATGACGCGGATGGATGGGCCCAGAACCCGGCGAATGACAGGCATGAGCAGTGGGTAATGGGTGCACCCGAGCACCAGCGTGTCGATACGCGCATGGATCAGCGGCTGAAGCGATTCGCGCACGACCTCCTCCACCGCATCGCCGTCGACATGTCCCTGTTCGACCAAGGGCACGAAGAGCGGGCACGCCACCTCCACCACGGAGACGTCCGGGCGAAGCGCGCGAAGGGATTTCGCATACGCGTGGCTCGCGATAGTCACCGACGTGCCGATGACGCCAATCCGGCCTGTCTCCGACGCCTCGATAGCCTGAGACGCGCCGGGTTCGATCACGCCGACCACGTCGATGCCGAGCTCTCGCTTGAGGCGCGGCAGTGCGACAGCGGTCGCCGTGTTGCACGCGACCACCAACAGCTTGATACCGAGGCGCTCCAGGTAGCGCCCAATCTCGAGCGCGAAGCGCTCGACCTCATCAGGGTCCCGGTCTCCATAGGGACAACGGGCGCGATCGCCGAAGTACACCATGGATTCGCGGGGCAGGCGGCGCTTCATCGCGTGAAAGACGGTCAGCCCCCCGATACCGGAATCAAACACGCCGATTGGGCGATGCGCGAAGTCCATCGTCTTCACTCCTCTAGGTCCGAGCCCCCGGGGGAGCCGGCTCGACGCGCGACGTTCATGCGTTACCCATATTCGTAAGAAGAACATCCAGTGCTTGTAGAATGGCGCGGCGCTGCTCGATGGAGACGTGTTTCAAGCTCGAATCGAGGTAGGCACGGCGCGCGGCGAGCACCGCCTCGATGACTTGCGCGCCCTTGTCCCGAAGTTGCACGCGCACCACGCGGCGATCCACGAGATCCCGCTGGCGAGAGACATATCCAGCGCGCTCGAGCCTGTCCACCAAATCGGTGGTGGTGCTGTACGCGAGGTACAGCTTGGCCGACAGCTCGCCGATGGTCAACTCACCTTCATTGTACAGCGTGATGAGCGCATCAAACTGGGGCGATGTGAGGTCGTAGTCTTTCAACAAGAACCTTCCGCGGCGCCGGACGGTGGCAGCGACGAGGCGGAGCGCCTTTTCAATTTCCTCAACGAAGGGACTGTAGTCTGCCAAAGGATACCCACATCCTGTCTTGGCCCAGAGTCCAATAAATCGTACCACTGCCCACTTTTTTCGGTCAACAGGATCGCGACGGACATGAAGAAAGGGCGCCTATGGCGCCCCGAAACTGCCCCTCGACTCACTCCTCGAACGGCCACGCGGGAAGTCGGCGCGACAGCGGTTTGTCCCGCCGGTATCCGAGCGCGTATTCCGCCTGCAGAATGGTGTGGATCTCGCGCGTCCCCTCGTAAATGACAGGTGCCTTGGCGTTGCGCAGATACCTCTCCACCGGATACTCATTCGAATACCCGTACGCGCCGTGGATCTGCACCGCATCGGACGCCGCCTCCCACGCCGCGTCGCAGGCCACCCACTTCGCAAGCGACGTTTCGCGCGTGTTCGGCAACCCCTGGTTCTTCAGCCACCCAGCCCGATACACCAGCAGGCGCGCGATGTCCAGGTTTGCGGCCATCTTCGCGATCATTTGCTGAACCAGCTGGTGCCTGCCGATGGGCTGACCAAACGTCTCTCGCTCATGGCAGTACTTGACCGACGCCTCGAGGCAAGCCGCGATGCATCCACACGCGCCGGCCGCCACCGTGAAACGCCCGTTGTCCAGGGCCGACATGGCGATCTTGAAGCCCTCGCCCTCTTCGCCCAGCCGATTCTCGATGGGCACGCGGACGTGATCGAAGAACAGTTCTCCGGTGTTGCCCGCGCGAATGCCGAGCTTGCCTTTGATGGATCGCGTCGAGAACCCTTCCCATCCCCGCTCCACGATGAAGGCCGTGATCCCGTGGTGCTTCTTCGAGCGATCCGTGTAGGCGAAGACCAGGAAGTAATCCGCGACGTCGGCGAGCGAAATCCAGATCTTTGAACCGTTCAAGATGTACGCATCCCCGTCGCGCACGGCCGTCGTCCGCATCGCAGCGACATCCGACCCCGCATTCGGCTCCGTGAGCCCAAACGCCCCGATCTTCTCGCCGCGCGCCTGAGGAACCAGATACTTCTGCTTCTGCGCTTCCGTCCCCCATTGAAGCAGGGTCAGCGAATTCAGGCCCGTATGGACCGATACGGCCGTTCGAAAGGCGATGTCACCGCGTTCGAGCTCTTCGCACACGATGGCGAGCGTGTTATAGTCCATCCCTGCGCCGCCGTACTTCTCGGGAATGCACACGCCCATGAGCCCCAGTTCCGCCAACCGCCGGAGCACGCTCGGTTCAAAATGCTGTTTCTCGTCCCATTCGCGGATGTGGGGCAAGATCTCCTCGTCCACAAACTTGCGGACCACATCCCGAACCGCCAACTGTTCTTGCGACAGGCTGAAATCCATCTACACACGCCTCCCTCGTCTGCCCGCGTCTCTCGCCTTGCCTATGCCGACGTCTCGGATTCCGACGGCGGACAACTCGCCACCACGCCCGCCGCCTTCAGCGCCTCAATTTCCTGAGGACCGTAGCCCGCCTCCGTTAGAATGGCCTCCGTGTGTTCGCCGAGCCGCGGCGGGCGCCGGCGCAGCTGAAGATCCCACCCCTCGCCGAGCAAGGGCGATCTCGTCACGAAGAAGGATCCAACGCCTGGGTAATCGGTCTGCCACAGCATGCCTCGCGCAGCGACCTGATCGAGATGCAGGACCTCGTCAATTCGATTCACTGGAGAACATGGCACGCCTGCCGCCGTCAGCACCTCTTCCCACTCGCGCACGCCGCGCGCTGCCAACCTAGCTTCGAGCAGCGCCGCCAACTCGGTCCGATGCTTGACGCGGAGCCCGTTCGTCTGAAATCGAGGGTCTTCCGCGAGCTCAGGGCTGCCGAGCGCCTCACACAGCCTGCGAAACAGCCCGTCGTTTCCCACAGCGACGACCATCCATCCGTCGGCCGCGGCCAACGCCTGGTACGGTGCCAGGCTGAAGTGCGCTGCGCCCAACCGCTCCCCCACGTGACCCGTGAGGAAGTACGCCGTGGCGTAATACGTCATGAGCGCCACCTGCCCCTCAAACAGGCTCGTCTCAAGGTAGGTGCCGCGGCCCGTGCGATGGCGTTCGGACAGTGCGGCACAGATGGCGAGCGCGGCCCAGAGCCCGGCCGTCAAATCGGCAATGGACCAGCCGGCCCGCACAGGGCCTCGCCCCGCTTCTCCCGTCACCGACATCAGGCCGCTCGCCGCCTGAATGGCAAGATCGTACCCGGGCCTATCCTTCCAAGGTCCCGTGCGGCCGTACCCGCTGATGGCTGCGTAGATGAGCCGCGGATTCGCCGCGCGAAGCGAGCGGTGGTCGAGCCCCCACCGCTCCATCGTCCCTGTGCGAAAATTCTCCACGAGGACGTCTGCCTCCTGCGCGAGCCTGCGCACGATCTCGCGCCCGGCTTCGGTCTTCAGATCCACCGCAATGCTCCGTTTGTTTCGGTTGAACGCGAGAAAGTAGCTGCTCACGCCGTCTTTGGTGGGTTCATACTTGCGGGTCTCGTCGCCCTGAGGGCTTTCGACTTTGATCACGTCCGCGCCGAGATCGCCGAGAACTTGGGTGCAAAAAGGCCCTGCGAGTACGCGGCTGAGGTCGAGCACGCGAACGCCTGCAAGCGGTTGCATGAGGGTCACCTCTTGTTCGTCAAACGGTTTCATCAACGCAGCGCCGCGTGGCCCTGATGTCGCATCGGGTGGTTCTGTCCCTGAAACCCAATGACGCACGGCCCTTGGGGCTCCGATGCGCGCACCTCCACGACAACCGCGCCTTCCGGCACGCGCTCGCCGTCTTTCAGAGAATACAGCCGACCGAGCGCCGCCTCGTACCGCTCTTCTGTGATCTTCCATGCATCGCGCGCAGACCACAGCGCATCGCGGATGGCCGCGAACAAGGCATCCTCCCAGGCCGGCACGGGGCACCGGACGTAAACCCGTCTGCCTTCCACCAATGCATGCGCCAGTTGCTGAGCCGCACGAACATCCACGCCGGAGCACGACCGGTCTGCCTGTGTCCAGATGCGCAATCCGCTCACCTAAGTTTCATAATATAAACTCTGATTCAATGAAGAAATGATGTCTGCTCTCATGGTAGATCACAAAGCAGGTGGCGGCAAGACAGAGATCAAAAAGAGCTGGCCGAAAGGCCAGCGGACATGAGGCGGGAACATGGCGTGTACCCTCAAGCTTCGGAGCGAGCCGTCCAATCTGCCACGTTCGCGGAAGGTTGCGGCGCATGGACCGGCACGCTCTTCATCAGCGCCTCCGTCACCAGGATGAGTGCGATGGCGGCGGAAATCAGCCCGGAGTAGCCGCCGAACGCGCTGTTCACGCCGGCGAGGTTGGCGAGCGTACCGCCGAGGAATGCGAAGAAGACGAACAAGAAGAGGAGCCCAAACAAGAGCTGCACTCGAAATGCGGCAACAACGAATGGCACGGTGACGATGGTCCAGATCAACAAGAACGTGCCTAGCGCCTCGTTCGCCTGCGTTCCGAACTGAAGAACACCTTTCAACTCCAGGTAGAAGAACAGGAAGAGGGATGTGAAGAACGCTCCGTAAAACCCGTTGACGCTTAGTCCGAAGGTGTCCCCTCGCACGTAGGAGAATATGCACGCCAGGAAGTAGACCAAGCCGCCGCACACAAGGATTGCGGGCATGAAGAAGAGCGTCACCTGCGGGGACACCAAGTGCGCATTCGGCAAATTTAGCAGCGTTTGCGCGATGACAAACGCAGCCAGCCCCATGATGATCGGATCGCCAAGCCTCTTGTCGTGCATCATCGTTCTCCCTTCACACCGCATTTTTGAATCCGCTTACATCCGAACCCATGCCCTATCGGCTTTCTTTTGATTCGCTCCATCCCTGCGACCTTTGATTTCATATTAGACACTTCGTTTCACAATGATGTCGCTCGCCCCCTCGCGACGAACTTCACCTCGACCTCTACGGTAGAGGAGAATGAAAGCGCTGTCAATATAGAAAGTTCCGACTCCTTTACTCAGATTGCCGCGTAGTCCGAGGGTTGCGCCATCCCCTTCCGCCGAGCGGCGTGGTCTCTTTTGCGCGGTCCGTGCATAGGGATGCAATAGGCGCCAGGGCGCCAGGGCCTGCGTGGCCTGAGGCAGAGGCTCAACACCCCTACTCGCGGTAGGGGTGTTGCCTTTCAAATCGTGATCTCGCCAAGCCGCACCAGTTCCACCACGGCTTGCGAGCGGCCTTTGACATTAAGCTTTTTCATCACATTGGAGATATGGTTCCGCACGGTCTTCTCGCTGACGAACAGCTGGGACGCAATTTCTTTGGTCGTCTTATCTTGAACGAGGAGCTCAAACACTTCTCGTTCGCGGTTGGTCAACAGCGACTTTCCGCGCCCGTCCTTGACAGGTGCCATCCCCACGATCCCTCCTTGCCCAGTCATACAAGAGCGGGATACAGTCAGGGTATCGTATGTCGCCCGGGGCGCGACCGTTCCGTCGCGCGCGCGAGACGGGCGACATCCGGGGATGCCGCCTATCTCCCTCAACGGGAACGTCGATTTTGAACCGCGTCGCGCAGTTGCTGCAGGGCCTTCCGCAGGAGCGACCGCGGACACGCGATGTTCATGCGCTGGAATCCAGATCCTTGCGAACCAAAGATATGACCCTCATTGAGCCCGAGACGTGCTTCGTCCCGCAAAAACCTGTCCAGTTCTTCGTCGGACATGCCAAGTGCTCGAAAGTCCAGCCACACCATGTACGTGCCTTCCGGGCGGATCATGCGGATCTCCGGCAGTTCCTTCTCAAACACCTGCTCCATCTCGTCGAGACTCACCTGCAGATAGTGGAGAAGTTCATCCAACCACGCCGCGCCGTGCTGATACGCCGCGATCATCGCCTCGATGCCGAACACGTTGAGCTCTGCCATGGAAGCTCGATGCGAAGCTCGTTCATAGGCCGTTCGCAGCGACTCGTTCTCGGCCCAGATATACGCGGTGTTGAGCCCCGCCAAATTGAAGGTCTTGCTCGGCGCGTGACAGGTGATGCTGTTGCGCGAGCACTCGGGCCCGAGCGAAGCAAACGGAACATGGCGATGCGGGGCAAAGACGATGTCCGCATGGATCTCGTCACTCACCACCAGCACACCGTGGCGCAGGCAGATGTCCGCGACGCGTTCGAGCTCGTGCTTCGTCCACACCCGGCCCACCGGATTGTGCGGCGAGCACAAAAACATCACCTTGGCGTCCTTTGCCTTGCGCTCCAGGTCGTCGAAATCCATCTCGTATCGGCCACCGGACTCGACAAGCGGATTTTCGATGGCGCGCCGCCCCCATCCCTCGATGACGCGCCGGAATGGATGGTAAACCGGAGGCTGAATCAAAATGCCATCGCCAGGCTCTGTGAAAGCCTGCACGATCACCGAGAGCGCCGGGACCACCCCTGGCGCGGGTACAATCCAGTCGGGCGAAATCTCGATGCCGTGCCGCACCTTGAGCCACTGCACGATGCTCTCCGCATACCGGTCCGTCTTGATGGCGTAGCCGTACACGCCGTGCCGGGCTCGTTCGACGAGCGCGTCGATCACGGCCGGCGGCGAGAGAAAGTCCATGTCCGCCACCCAGAGCGGAATGAGATCTTCCCTCCCGAATCGGCGCTTCAGGCCATCCCACTTCATGCAACCGGTGTTCCTGCGTTCGACATACGCGTCAAAGCTTGACATGCATCCGACCTCCCCATGCCGCTCCGTAGCGGGCACGACGGCGTCGTACCGCTGTACACCAATGTATCACAACGCGCGAAAGTCCACCCTGCCCTCGCTCTCCATAGACGCCCACCTTCCTTATATATCCAACGTGGATACAATGAATCAAGGTGCTGTGGTACGCTTGACGGTGAAGCTTGATTGCGCTCAGGAGGATGGCATGACGAAAACGGGCAACGCGCCGCGCCGCCTGCTGACGCCGACCGGCGGCTATCTGCGCGGCTACGATTACACGCTCAATCCTTTCATCGGCTGTGCCTACGGATGCAAGTACTGCTACGTGCAGGCGTTGCCGGTGGCGCGATTCCGCGGCGAGCCCTGGGGCTCTTATGCCGAACCGAAGCGGTTTTCTGCGGAAGCGTTTGTTCGCGAACTGGAAAGGGCGAAGCTGCGCGGAGGAACCCGCATCTTCATGTCATCCAGCACGGATCCGTATCAGCCAGCGGAGTGGCGCGTCCAAGCGACGCGTTCCCTCCTGCTGACCATGCAATCGGCGCCCGAACTCGTCGATTTTCTGTTCGTCCAGACGCGCTCGCCGCTCGTCGCCCGCGACGCCGACATTCTCGCAACCCTGCGCGACCGAGTGCTCGTCTCCGTGACGCTTGAAACGGACCAGGAAGAGGTCCGGCGGCGGTTCACGCCCCGGGCGCCAACCGTACGGGCGCGGATCCGGGCCGTCGAGGCCCTCCGCGCGCACGGCGTTTCCGTTCAAATCGCCGTAGCGCCCATCTTGCCGTCTTCGCCGGACTTCCCGCAGCTCCTCGCGACACTCGCGGACAGCGTCGCCATTGACGACTGGTTCATCGGCGACGGCGCTCATGGGCGGCGGAGCCGCGCGATGGGCGTCGATCAGTGGTACCTGCCCGAGGAGCGCGAGGTGTGGTGCCGCCCGGGACAGGCGCGGGACTTTGCCGAGTTGCTCGCGGAGCGGATGCCCCGAGACCGCATCTTTCTCCACCAACAGGGATTCCTGCCGCCTGGCGTGCGGCAGCCGTTCGACGAAAGGACCGATCCGGAGCATGCGTGAGAGCGTTCCTCTGTATCAACAGCTGAAATCGGAGTTGCTCGACAAGATCCTGAGCGGAGCGTGGCCCCCTGGCGAACAAATCCCTTCCGAGGCGGAGCTCGCTTCCATGTACGATGTGAGCCGCACGACCGTGCGGCAGGCGGTGGGCGATCTTGTCGCGGCAGGGTTCATCGTGCGTCGCCAGGGCAAGGGGAGCTTTGTCGCGGACCTGGACCATCCGGCGACGTCCACCACGCTGTACGGATTTGCAGAAGAACTCAGGGCTGCCGGGCTTCCCGTGGACGTGCGCCTCGACGTGATCGAGATGCGCGCGTGTCCCGACGACATCGCCCGCTGGCTCCGAGTGCCGCGATCCAAGCAGGTGCTCTACATTGAGCGCACGGCGTTCGTGAACGATCTCGCCTACTTCCACGAGCGGTCCTACCTGGTGCCGCCCTTCCAGGTGTCCTCGCGAATGGCGCCGGATCCAAAGCTCTACGACTCCATCTATGGCTTTTTCGAGCAAAACGGCGTCCGGATCAATTCGGGGAGTCAGACCATCTCCGCCGAACTCGCCGATCCGGACGATTGCGCCCGATTTGGGCTTCGCCCACCCGCTGCCGTGCTGTGCATCGAACGGGTCACGAGGGACGAGTCAGGCGCACCCGTCGAATATTCCCTGGTTCGATATCCGTCGGACCGGTATCAACTTCGCGTCCAATTGCTGCGGCATCCGCACTGACCACGGGCGAGCGCCGGCCTCTGGCCAAACCGCTCGCCTCCCTGTACAATGGAATTGCTAGCGCAACTTGTTATGACATCATGACAAGTTGCTCGAGACGTAGAGCGCTCGGGGAAGGGGCATGCTGTGGGGAGTAACCGGCGCCATCCTGTGCGCTACCGAAGGGGGACGAGGAGATGCAGCAAGAGGCGACGGTGGCGAGGAAGCCACACCGACTGCCGCTTGAGGACGTGATCCGGCGGCCAGGGGGCATGTGGTTCATCGTCGCGACCGTGTGTTTTGGCGCCTTCATGGCGGCGCTCGACGCCAGCATCATCAGCATCGCGCTGCCCAAGCTAGAGCAGGCATTCCACACCACGATGAACCGCATCGAATGGGTGAGCCTGATCTACCTCCTGGCGCTCGCCGGGTGCATCGTGGCCTTCGGACGCCTCTCGGACCTCGTGGGCCGGCGCCCGATGTACACCCTGGGATTCGGCGTGTTCATCATCGGTTCCGCGCTGTGCGGGGCCTCGTGGAATCTCGCCAGCCTCCTCGCCTTTCGCGTGTTGCAGGGCATCGGCGCGAGTCTCCTTCAGGCCAACAGCGTGTCCATCATCACAGCCGCGGCCGATGCCGAGCGCCGCGGCCAGGCCATCGGCTTCCAAGCACTCGCCCAAGGACTCGGATTGAGCCTGGGGCCGCTCGTCGGCGGCGTGCTGACGCATATCGCCTCCTGGCGACTCATCTTTTACATCAATGTGCCCGTTGGCATCTTCGGCACCCTCGCAGCGCTCCTGTTTCTCCCTCGCGATCGCCGCGAGGGCCCGCGCCCCCGGTACGATCTCGTCGGCGCCCTGGTGCTCGCCTTCCTGCTCATTGTGACGATGTATGTGTTGAAGGAGGGCTTCCGGCCCGAGAGCCGCCCGACCACCACAGCGGTTTTGCTCGCCGTCGCCGTGCTCGCCGCGGTGGCGTTTGCGGCCGTCGAGCGCAGAGCAGACCATCCGCTTGTGCCGATGAACTACATCCGTGAGCGCGTCATCTGGCTCGGAAACGTGACGTCCATCCTGTCCTTCAGCGTCATGTACGCCATCACGCTCGTCGTTCCGTACTGGTTCGTGCACGTCGAAGGTCTGTCGAGCGCAAAGGCGGGCCTTTTGCTCACAGCCCTTCCCGTCGGCATGGCGCTCAGCACGCCCTTCGCCGGCCGCCTCGCGGATCGTTGGTCAAAGGTCAAGGTGTCCGCGGCCGGCCTGATCCTCGCCGCCATGGGGTCCGCATGCCTGTTCGCGTTCGCCCGCGTGACGCCGGCCTTCTTGGCGGGCCTGTTTCTCGTGGGGTGCGGCGTGGGGACGTTCACGCCCGCCAACAATGCGCGCGTCATGAACGCGACGCCCGCGGCTCACCTCGGCGTGGCCGGCGGGATCCTCAACATGAGCCGCACGCTCGGCATGGGCCTCGGTGTGACGGCAGGCGGTGTGAGCGTGGAGCTGTTCACCGCCGCCTTCGGCGACCACGCCGTCGCGCTCGCGTACCGGTGCAGCTTCCTCGTCGCGGCAGCCCTAGCCCTGATCGCCCTCGGCCTCACCCTGATGCGCCACAAGCCTTCGCGAGAAGCGGCCTGACGCGGGGATCCACCCGGTCCCGCTGCAAGGCCGCCGCCTCGCACGCGGGTGAACAGAATCCGTGCATGCGCCGCTCGCAGTCTTCACAGCACAGAAAACGCCGGTGGCAGTCCAAGTATCCACAGTTGAGGTATCGGTCGCAGGGCGCACCGCAGAGGGAGCAATGGGCGATCACGGTGTCCTCTTCCGTCTGATTGATGCGCACGGCGACGCGATCGTCAAAGACGTAGCACTTGCCGAGAAACTTCCGCCCCTGAACCTCCGGATCTTTGCCATACATGATGATGCCGCCATCGAGTTGATAGACCTCCTCGATGCCCTGCTCCATGAGATACCCGGACAGCTTCTCGCAGCGGATGCCACCCGTGCAATAGGTCAAGACCTTTTTCCCGCGCCACTCGGCCTTGTGGCGTTCGATCCAAGACGGGAACTCTCGGAACGTGGACACGTCCGGCCGCACCGCGCCCTCGAAGTGACCGATCTCGTACTCGTAGTCGTTGCGCCCGTCGATCACGACGACGTCGTCTCGGCCGAGCATGTCGAACCACTCGCGCGGCGACAGCCTGTGCCCTGTTTTTTCCCAGGGCTTCGGGGCCCCTTCGACGCCAAAATGGACAATTTCCCGCTTGCGCTTGACGGATAGGCGCGGAAAGACGTGGCCTTCGGCCGGATCGACCTTGAACACAATGTCCGCGAAACGCGGATCCTGCCGCATGTGGTCCCGGTAGGCCTGGCACGCCCGCGCATCACCGGACAGGGTGCCGTTCAGCCCTTCCTCGGCCACAAGCACGCGACCCAGAAGCCCCAATTCCTCGCATATGGCCCGCTGCGAGCGGGCGAGTTTATCCGGATCCTCGATGGGCGTGAACTTATAGAACAGCATAACCTCGTAGGACATGGCCAGTCCGACCTCCTTTCGTGCTCTTGCCGCCTTCGGACAAAAAACGAGCCGAGGCCGCAGCTAGCTGCAGACCTCGGCCGGCCTTGCTCCGACGATCACGGCGTCGCCGCGCCGCTCGACTGCGTGACCTCGTTCGGGCTCATGATCAACCAGCGGCCATTGACGCGTTTGACGTACAACACGCCGCCCTGCTCGTTTGCAAACTCGACCTCCGCCACGTCGCCCCGCTGACCGAGAAGGGCGTAATTGATTTCGGACGGATCGAGCGAAAGATACAGATTGTACAGCGACGCATGCCAGCCTGGCGTCTGCTGGAACGTTGGCGTGAGCAGGTCGTAAGCCTCGTTGAACTGCCGCAGTTCGACGAAGTCGATGAACCGGCGCACGGTGTTGACCGGCGTATTGCTCGTCTGCTCCTGGATGACCGGTCGCAGGAGAAAGTAACTACCAAACCCGAGTACCAGAAGCGACACGATGAGCGCGATAAAACTCCTCGTCTGCGCCCGCTGTCTGCGCTGTGCCGAGACGGCCTGCATCGTTCATCCCCGCCTTTCCTTGGGTCCGCCGCGACCCAGATCCTATTTGCGCAGCCACGCGCCAATCGCGCGATAGGTCACCTCTCGATTCATCACGGCAATGGACGTCGTGAGCGGAATGCCCTTCGGGCAGACCTCCACGCAGTTCTGCGCGTTGCCGCACTCGAAGATGCCGCCTTCGCCCATCAGCGCCTGCAGGCGCTCCTCTTTGTTCATCTTGCCCGTGGGGTGCATGTTGAACAGGCGCGCCTGCGAGATGGCGAACGGACCGATGAACGACGTCTTGTCGTTGACATTCGGACATGCTTCGACGCAGGCGCCGCAGGTGAAACAACGAGACAGCTCATACGCGATTTGCTGCTCCTCGCTCGACATGCGCGGGCCTGGGCCGAGATCGTACGTGCCGTCAATGGGAATCCAAGCCTTGATGCGCTTGAGCGCTTCGAACATCCGGCTCCGATCGACGACGAGGTCGCGAATCACCGGGAACGTGCGCATCGGCCGGATCCGGATGGGCTGTTGCAGCTTATCGACGAGCGCCGAACACGCCTGGCGGGGCTTGTTGTTGATCACCATGGTGCACGCGCCGCAGACCTCTTCCAGGCAGTTCATCTCCCACGTGACCGGCGCGACGGGCTCGCCCTTCTTGTTCACGGGGTTGCGCTGGATCTCCATCAAGCAGGCGATCACGTTCATGCCGGGGCGATACGGAACCTCAAATTCCTCCCAGTAAGGCTCCGAATCCGGCCTGTCCTGCCGCTCGATGATGAGGTGCACCTTTCGCCCCGATTCCGCCTGCGCCTGCTGCACGGCCTCCGCTGTTGTGCTCATT
This sequence comes from Alicyclobacillus sendaiensis NBRC 100866, assembly GCF_001552675.1. Lineage (GTDB taxonomy): Bacteria > Bacillota > Bacilli > Alicyclobacillales > Alicyclobacillaceae > Alicyclobacillus > Alicyclobacillus sendaiensis. Next base: position 17,755 of record NZ_BCRQ01000031.1, on the reverse strand, counting down.
CTTTGGTCGCCTCCTTGCTCACCGCGTAGTTGCGCTTACGCGGCTTGATCAGCGAGACGTCGACGTCCTCGTACGAGATCTTCGGCCCGTCCGGCGTGTACTCGGCGATGGTCGTCTTCAAGAAGTTCACGTCGTCGCGCTCTGGAAACTCAGGCTTGTAGTGTGCGCCACGGCTCTCGTTCCTCATCAGCGCCCCAATGGTGATGGCGCGCGCCATGATGAGCATATTCTTCAGGTGACGCGTAAACTGGGCCACCTGGTTCTCCCAGCGCGACGTGTCCGACATCTTGATGCGCTTCCAGCGCTCTTGGAGCTCCTGGATCTTGGCGTCCGTCTCCTTCAGTTTGTCGTTGTACCGCACCACGGTGACGTGATCCGTCATCCACTTGCCGAGCTCGCGATGCAACTGGTACGGGTTCTCGTCTCCGTCGAGCTTGAGGATCTCCTCGAATTCCTGCTCATACTTGCGGCGGTATTGCTCAAAGAGCGACTCGGGCAGGCTATCCGCAGATTTCCGCAGGTTCTTTGCCCAGCGCACGGCATTCGGGCCGGCGATCATGCCGCCGTAGATGCAGGACACGAGCGAGTTCGCGCCGAGGCGATTCGCGCCATGGTATTGGTAATCCGCTTCGCCCGCGGCGAACAGGCCTGGAATGTTGGTCATCTGGTCGTAGTCGACCCACAGCCCGCCCATCGAGTAGTGCACAGCAGGGAAGATCTTCATCGGAACTTTGCGGGGATCGTCGCCGACGAACTTCTCGTAGATATCGAGAATGTTGCCGAGTTTCCTATCCAGCACGTCCGCCGGGATGTGGGTCAAGTCGAGATACACCATGTTTTGCCCGTCGACGCCAAGTCCCATCTCCACGCACACCTTGTGGATGGCGCGCGTCGCGATGTCGCGGGGCACCAGATTTCCGTACTCCGGATACCACTCCTCCAGGAAGTACCAAGGCTTGCCGTCCTTGTACGTCCAAACTCGGCCACCCTCGCCGCGCGCGGACTCGGACATGAGGCGAAGCTTGTCGTCTCCGGGAATGGCCGTCGGGTGCACCTGAATCATTTCTGGATTCGCGTACTTCACACCCTGTTGGTACAACTCCGACGCCGCGGAACCCGTGTTGATCATCGAGTTGGTGCTCTTGCCGAAAATGAGACCGTTGCCGCCGGTGCACATGACCACCGCGTCCGCGCGGAAGTAATGGATCTCCATTGACCGGAGGTCCTGCGCCACGATGCCGCGGCAGATCTGTTCGTCGTCGATCACAGCGCCGAGGAAATCCCAGCCCTCGTATTTCTCGACGAGGCCCGCCACCTCATACCGGCGAACCTGCTCGTCCAACGCGTACAGCAGCTGTTGCCCAGTGGAGGCACCCGCAAATGCCGTGCGATGGTGCTTGGTGCCGCCAAAGCGGCGGAAGTCCAGCAATCCTTCCGGCGTGCGGTTGAACATGACGCCCATGCGGTCCATCAAGTAAATGATGGCCGGCGCCGCTTCGCACATACCCAACACGGGAGGTTGGTTGGCCAAAAAGTCGCCGCCGTAGATGGTGTCATCGAAGTGCTCCCACGGCGAGTCGCCCTCGCCCTTCGTGTTCACGGCGCCGTTGATGCCGCCTTGCGCACACACGGAATGGGAACGCTTTACAGGAACCAAGGAGAACAGTTTCACCGGCACACCGGCTTCCGCCACCTTGATGGTGGTCATCAGGCCGGCGAGGCCACCTCCCACGACAATGATGCTCGTGTTTGCCACGTCAATTCCCTCCCATGCTCGCGTACGCACCTTGCGAGAGGTCCATGTGTACCTCAGACGTTCATGCGGAACGCAATGAGCGACGCCACACCGACCGCCGCCAGCACGACAAAGATGATCATCGTCACCCACGCGGTGATGCGCTGCGCCCGGCGCCCGACCGTGATGCCCCAGTGAATCGCGAACGACCACAGTCCATTCGAGAAGTGGAACGTCGCCGCGATCACGCCGACGATCATGAACGCAAAGTACGCATTGTTGGTGACAAGCTCGTGCACCATGTCAAACGACGGCGCGTTGCCGGAGAACCGCGTCGTCCACAGGTGGAAGATGATGAAGACGAAGGTGATGATGCCTGTCACCCTCTGCAACACGAACATCACGTTGCGGCCAAACGAGTACCGATTCGCGTTGTAGCCGGACACGAACGCCACGTAGAGCCCGAACACGCCATGATACGTGATGGGCAGGAAGATGAACACGAACTCAATGACGTGCAGGAGCGGAAGCGATTGAATCGCTTGCACGGCTTCGTTGAACGCCGCCGGACCGCCGAGCGCCGTCGCGTTCGTGAACAGGTGCTCCAGCAGGAACAGTCCCACCGGAATGACGCCCGAGAGCGTGTGAAGCCGCCGCCACAAAAACTCCCGGTTTTGCTGGGCTGCTTGGGCCACTGCCACTTGGGTTCCTCCCTTCAATCCCCCAGAAAGAGAAAACGGTATGTATGCGCGGCGGGATCGCCCTGCAAGTGCAAAACACCGCAGGTCAGCGCGACGCACGCCGCCATCCGTTTGGCACCTTCTAAATTGTAATGATTGGCCATCGTAGAATCAAGAAAACGGTGCCTCGGACGAAATTTCCATCTCGCCATCCGCTTGAGCGCGAAAGGCCAGCGCTTCCCGCACTCTGGCGACGATGTCCCGCGCGAGCTTGTCGCCGATGCCGAGGCCCCGGAAGTCCTCCGGCTCCGCCGCCGCAATTGCCTTCAGGCTGCCGAATCGGCGCAGAATCGCCTTTTTCCGCTCCGGTCCGACGCCAGGAATCTCATCGAGGATGGACTGAAACCCCGTTTTGCTGCGCCTCGCCCGGTGGAACTCGACCGCGAATCGATGGACTTCGTCCTGAATCCGCTCGAGCAAGTAAAACGCCGGGCTGTGCCGCTCAATGCGCACCGGCTCCTCCTCGTCCATGAAGAAGAGCTGGCTCGTGCGGTGGCGTTCGTCCTTCGCCAAGCCGCACACGGGGATGTCGAGCCCGAGCTCGCCCTCCAGGACGGACAGGGCCGCGCGCAACTGACCCTTTCCGCCGTCGATCACGACGAGATCGGGCAGCGGTTTTTGTTCGCGGATGAGCCGGCTGTACCGCCTTCTCACGACTTCGCGAATGGCCTCGTAATCGTCGGGCCCGTGGGTGGACCGGATCTTGTACTTGCGGTACTCCGACTTCGCGGGCTTGCCGTCCACGAAGACCACCATCGCGGACACCGCGTCGACGCCCTGAAGATTGGAGTTGTCAAACGCCTCAATGCGCCGAGGGGGCTGGATGGCGAGCAGTTGTCCCAGCTCCATCACCGCGCCCAGCGTGCGGTCGAGATTGCGATCGATGAGTTGAATTTTCTCGGCCAGCGCCTGGCGCGCGTTTTCGCAGGCGAGATCGACCAGCTCCCGCTTCGGGCCGCGCTTGGGCTTGAGCACCTTCGCATCGACGACCGTAGCCAGCGCCTCGCTCGGCACACCCTCCGGCAGCAAAATCTCCTTCGGCAGATCCACCCGCTCGTGGTAAAACTGTTCCACGTACGACATAAAATCCGTCAGTGGATCGTCGAAGTGCGGCGCAATCTGCACCTGGCGCTCGATGAGCTTGCCGTTCCGCACAAAGAACACCTGCACGCTGAGCAACCCTCGGTCTTCGGCAAATCCGAACACGTCCCGGTCGATCCCGTCCGTCCACGTGACCTTCTGTTCCTGCATCACCTGCTCGATGTGGCGGATCAGATCCCGAAGCTCTGCAGCTCGCTCAAACGCAAGCGATTCCGCCGCAGCCTGCATCTTCTGTTCGAGCTCGCGCACGACGTCGTGATGGCCGCCGTTCAAAAAATGACTGATCTCCTTCGCCATCGCTTCGTACGTCGCCTCATCCACGTCGTACACGCAGGGCGCCAGGCACTGGTGGATGTGATAGTAGAGGCAGACCTGCTTCTTGAGTGTCTTGCACTTGCGCAGCGGGTACAGCCGATCCAACAGCCGCTTGGTGGCCTGGGCCGACGTGGCGTTGGGATACGGACCGAAATACTTTGCCCCGTCGCGCTTGACTTGACGCACAATCTGCAGCCGCGGGTGACGCTCCCTGGTGAGTTTGATGTACGGGTACGACTTGTCGTCGCGCAGCATGATGTTGTACGGCGGCTGGTGCTGTTTGATCAGGTTGCATTCGAGCAACAGCGCCTCCGCGACGGTGTCTGTCACGATGTACTCGAAGTCGTGGATCTGTGAAACCAACACCTGCGTCTTCGTATCGTGCGTCCCCGTGAAGTACGAGCGCACGCGGTTCCTGAGCACCTTCGCCTTGCCGACGTACAGAATCTCTCCGTTCTCGCCCTTCATGAGGTAGACGCCGGGCCGCTGCGGCAACAGATCCAGCTTGTCTCGAATTGTCTGGTTCACGGCCTCACCTCCTCAATCGGCGCGGGCCACCACAAGATAGGTGCGCCCCCCAGTGCGCTCGACGTAGTCCACGTAGCCCCCGTCCGCGCCCCAGGACGACACCGGGACCTCCAGCCGAAGCGACGGCTGGCGACTCCCCGGTGCGTGCAGCGCGCACATGGCCAGCGTCTGTCCCTGCGGCGAAGGTACAGGGGCGACCGCATACAGCACACCGCTCGCCCCATCAACCAGCGTGCCATCGGTCGCCCCCGGCACCCCAGCGTAGGCGGTCGCCTGCCCCGTCGGCGCCACGCACACCCACGTCCCGGCCGCCGCGGGAGACGCCGATGTTCCCTGATACACCAGACCCGCTCGAGTCACGTGTGGATTCCGAACCAGCCCGTTCACATCGATCCTCACAGATGGGCCAAGCGACGCCGATCCCGCGCGCCCGACGATGGTCGCCAGATGCACGGGCGACGCCGTACCTCTCCCCTCTTGCCCCGACACGACCTGCCACGCGATGCCGCCCGGGCCCGTCGCGATCACGACCTCTCCGCCGTCGCCCGCGTTCAGCGTGACGAGCCGCGACGGCGATCCGCCGGCAAGCGGAACGGCGTACACGTCGACCCTCGACGCCGTCCCATGGATGCCGTTGTCCGTCCAGTTCACCGTCACCACAGCCCAGGGACCCGCCGACGAGAGCGACCAGGATCGGAGAAGCCATGCGCCCCCCGCCGACGGCGCGGGCGGGGAAATCGCCACACTGCACGTCCAGCGCGGGTGGACAAGCGAGCTCTGCCCGTGAAGCGCATAGGCACTCAGTTGAATGCCGTCACCTTGGGCGCCAAGCGACAAACTGCCGGTGACAAGCTCCCCGTCTCCAAAGGCGAGATGGCCGAGATCGATAGGCTGTCGCGTGATGTCGAACACGGCCTGCAATGCCACAGGCAAATCGGCAGTTGAAACAAGCTCCGGCGACGCGCGATGGACGTCGGCGGGCGGCCCGGTGCCGGACGACCGCTCTCCCCACCAACCGTACCCCACGAGGCCAAATCCGAGCACGGCGAGCACGCCGGCCGCCGCCCGCACCGCCCGGGAACCCGAGCGGCGCACCTCCGCCTCCTCGTACGCGATCTGGGCGCGCAATCTCTGCAGCGCCCGGTTGCGCAGGCCCAACGGGAGATCCGGGAGCCCTTCCTCCGGCAGCCCGGTCTCCTCGAACGCCTCCTCGCCTTCCCTTTCGCTCAACATGTCGGGCGTCTCCTGGCTCGCGTCGGCCTCCGCCGGAGACGAAATCCCAAGCGACAAGAGCGCCCGCTCCACGTGATCGCCAAGGCGCATGACGTCGCCGCGACGGCCCATTCGCATCCACACAGCGAGCATGAGATCTACGAACGCATCCTCGGCCTCGGGGGTCTCCCCCATCCGATCCCGGACGGCACGCCACACCGCCGGGCCGAACCGATCCACCAACACATGCGCCATCCGCCGGCGCTCCGCGCCCGATCTACGAGCTCTCATGCGTCACGCTTCCCCGTTCTCTCCAGGATGGATAGTCTCATCATAGCCCACGCAGGCCGGAAAAGACAGCGAGAGCCTTCTCCGCGCTGTCCGACCCACGTGCCGCGCGGGCGAGAATTCGGCGAAAAACGAAAGACCTCCTGCATTCGCAGGAGGTCTTCGGAAATGGGTCATGAAGGACTCGAACCTTCAACCACCCGATTAAGAGTCGGATGCTCTACCAATTGAGCTAATGACCCGTGGTGACCCTAAGGGGATTCGAACCCCTATTACCGCCGTGAGAGGGCGGCGTCCTGAGCCATTAGACGATAGGGCCTACTGGCTGCCGAACTAGGACTCGAACCTAGACTAACTGATCCAGAGTCAGTCGTGCTACCATTACACCATTCGGCATCGTGCGCTTGCCCTCGCGTCTCGCGCTCGCCCGGGCGTTTCACCCGGTTGCGTTATTTAATATACACGGTTCGTTGCGCTGTGTCAAGCGTCACTCGTTTATTTTTTTGAGCCGCCCTCGCCGCATGCGGAGGCTCGGGCCGGCGGGCGAACCCGCCGGCCCCGTACCTCACCCGGTCACCACGTCGCCCGCCTCCAGGCGATCCGCCGTCTCCCGCAGCCGGCGCACGGCTTCATCGCGCCCGAGGAGCGCGATGACATCAAACAGACCTGGGCCCACGGTCAAGCCGGTGATGGCCAGGCGCACCGGGTGGATGAGTTCGCCCGATTTGACCCCCATTTGCTCAATCCACTGCCGGAACTCGCGCTCAATGACGGGCGCCAGAAACGGCGCGACCCCCGCCAGACCATCCGCGACCCTTCTCAACCTGTTCGCCGTCTCCGGATGCGCGAAGTGCTTGCGAACACCCTTGTCGTCGTACGCGCGAACCGGCTCAAAGTACGGACGCATCCCGTCGATGAGCTCGTGCAGATTGCGGCTGCGCGTCTGCACGAACGCGACCACGGTGCGCACCCACATCAGAACTTCTCGGCGACTCTCGCCTTCCGCCACGTACCCCCGCTCGACCAACTGCGGCCACGCCTGATCCATGAGGGTCTCGGGCGATTGCTGGCGAAAATAGTGGGCATTGAGCCACTCCAGTTTCTTCACGTCGTAGATGGCCGCGTGCTTGGCGACCTTCTCAAGGTCGAACAGCTGAATGGCCGTCTCCCGATCCACAATCTCTCGGTCGTCCCCGGGCGAGAAGCCGAGGAGCAACAGATAGTTGACGAGCGCCTCGGGCAGAATCCCCATGTCCCGGTACTCGCTCACGCTTGTGGCCCCGTGGCGTTTGGACAGCTTGCTGCGATCCGGCGCGAGGATCATGGGCACGTGCGCGAACGCCGGCGGCTCGGCGCCGAGCGCCTCGAACAGCACGATATGGCGGGGCGTGTTGGACAGGTGCTCCTCGGCCCGGATGACGTGGGAGATCTTCATCTCCATGTCGTCCACGCACGAAGCAAAGTGATACGTCGGCGTGTCATCCGCCTTCCAGATGATGAAGTCGTCGATCTCGCTGTTTGCAAACGCGACGTCTCCTCGAATCAGATCGTGCACGACGGTTTCGCCCTCCGCGCGGCTCCGGATCCGATACACGTGCGGTTCGCCCGCGGCCATGCGCCGAGATCGCTCATCGGGAGACAAATGGCGGCAGCGCCCCACGTAGCGAGGCGGCTTCCCCTCGCGCTGCAAGGCCTCCCGGTCTCGCGCGAGCTCTTCAGGCGTGCAGAAGCACGGATACGCTTTGTCCTCCGCGAGGAGCCTGTCCAGGTGGCGGCGGTAGATGTCCATCCGCTCCGATTGGCGATAGGGGCCGTACGGGCCTCCCACGTCGGGACCCTCGTCCCACAAAATGCCCAACCAACGCAGTCCCTCAAGAATCTGTTGGTACGACGCTTCTGTCGAGCGCACGCGATCCGTATCGTCGATGCGAAGGACGAACTTTCCCCCATGCTTTCGCGCAAACAACCAGTTGAAGTACGCCGTGCGCGCGCCCCCGATATGAAGCGCCCCTGTGGGGCTCGGCGCAAAGCGAACACGAATTTCCTGACCCATACCTGAACCTCCTGTCGAATTGCCCAACGGATATCCACAGCACCTGCGTGCACACACTAGGCGCGAGGTGAACCGAGATGAAGCATACCAACCGCCCCCCGACGACGCCCTCCGTGGCGAGCCCCAATTCCGGCGCTTACGATCCCGGCCCCGTCGATCAGGGAGAGACCGACTACCCGACGGCCGACGTCGCTGCAGCCCAAGCTTCCACGTACGATCTCGCCGTCGAAGAATTTCCGGAGGGCCCCTACGGCGCCACGACCAACGAGCGGCGCCCTGGCAAGACGTCCCGCTGGCTTGACGGCCAGATGGTGAGCGGCCGCTTTCGGGACACGAACATGATCACGTCGGATCGCCATACCGCGCCGTACGAGCAGAAAGGCGATGACACGTACGAGGATCGATCGTAAACGCGCCGAACGGCCGGATGGCAACTTCCAGCGTTGCCCCGGCCGCGCGATGGCGCCTTCGTGCCCCTCAAGGCGTCTTGCCCATCACCTCGAGCAGCGCGGCAATGCACATGTCGTTTTCCTCCGGCGTCCCAAAGGTAATGCGGACGTACGACTCCAGCCCACGGAATCCCGTTCTCACCAGGATGGCCCTCCGCCTGAGCGCCTCAAACACCGCGGCGCCGTCGCCGACCTCCACCAGGCAAAAATTCGCCTCGCTTGGCACCACACGGATCCCGCGTTCGGCGAGCCGCCCGTATTGAAACCGCGCCTGCGACGCGAGCGCCTGCGAACGGCGAACGTGCTCAACGTCCTCGAGCGCCGCGATGGCGCCGATCTGCGCGACCCGGTTGACGTTGAACGGTTCCCGCACCCGGTGGATGAACTGAATGACGTCCGCGTTCGCGATCAAATATCCCACGCGCAGCCCGGCCAACCCGTACAGCTTGGAGAACGTGAACAAAAAGCCCACGTTGCCCCGTTGAAGGTCGTCCGGGTGGAGTTGAAGGCGCTCCTCATCCAAGGCGTAGTTGTCGTAGGCCATGTCGACCACCACGAACACGTCGTCGGGAAGGGCGTCGATAAGCGCCTCGAATTCGCGGCGTTTCATCACGGTCCCGGTCGGATTATTGGGTGTGCACAGGTACACGATCTTGGTTCGAGGCGTGACGGCCTCCGCCATGGCGTCCACGTCGTAGGTAAAGTCCGGCTTCAGCGGCACCAAGCGGACGCGCGCATCCATCACCTGTGCGCCGAATCCGTACTGGGAGAACGACGGATGCGGCACCACGATCTCGTCCCCTGGCTCGAGAAACGTCTCGGAGATGAGCTTGATGATGTCATCGGAGCCGTTGCCGACGAGCACCTGATCCGGCGAAATCCCGTGATGCCGAGCGATGGCCGCGCGAACGAGATCGCTCGCACCATCAGGATAGAGGTGAAGTCGCGGCAGCTCCTTGCGAATAGCTTCGATGGCGAGCGGAGACGGGCCCAATGCGTTTTCATTCGAATTCAACTTGATAATGCGCCGGTTCCCCAGTTCTCGGCGCAACGTTTCGTCGCTCAGCCCCGGTTTGTACGGCTCGATGGCGGCCAGGTTTCCCCTCACCCTGGATGTGACGTCGAACATCCTGTGCACCTCCCACATGTCATGACCTTCATTGTACAGGATACCGGCCAAAGGCGTCACCGCTCAGGCGCCAAACGTCGAGGGAGGCGGCTTCGGCCCCTGGGACCTCTCAGCGGACGTCTCGGGCCGTTGCTCGCCCCCTGCCGGGGGCTCGACCGGCTGCCCGCCCTTCCCCGCTCCAGCTTCGAATCCTCGCGTCTCGCCGAGGCCCGCGGACAACGCGAACCTCCAGGCGGACTCCACGCTGAGATCGACTGGCTTGACGCGATCGCGCGGGACAAGGACCGTCACGCCTGCGAACTGAAACGCGTTTGGAAGGTACACGGCCACCATCCGCCCCTCTGGGTCGAGCGGCTCGGGAAGGGTTTCCGAGGTGATGAAGCCGAGCACCTGCGCGCGTTCGTCAGGCCACATCACGAGCACGGGGGTTTGGAACGCGGTTCGCCGGTGGAACAGGTTTTCGATGAGTTCCTTGACCGTGGTGTACACGGTGCGCACGACCGGGATGTGGGTGAAGACGCGGTCCGCCCACTGCAGCACAATCCGGCTGACGTATGCGCGCGACAGAAGGCCAATGAAAAACAGCGCCGCGAGCACAATCAAGAAGCCGAGACCCGGGATGTGAAGATAGACCCACGGAATGTACCAGCTGACGAGCCCATCGACCTGGTTGACGACGAACACCACCACCCAGATGGCCAGCGCAAACGGCAGGATGGTCGCGAGGCCGATGCCCAGGTACTGGGCCAGTTTTCGAAGGACCTCCTTCACCCAATTCATCTCCTGTCACCCCGGCAAGCTGTAGAAACCAGCCGCCAGCACCACGTACGCGCCAAAGGCCATGGCGCCTTCCAACCAATTGGATTCTCCATCCATGACCAGCACCACGACCAGCAATACGGCAGCCATCATGCTGACGACCTCAGGCCAGGTGAACGCGAACGTAAACGGAACGCCCATCAGAGCGCCGATGAAGAACAGAACCGGAGCGATGAACATGGCGACTTGAAGCGTGCTGCCGACGGCGATCTCGAGCGACAGGTCCATGCGGTTTTTCCAGGCCATCCAGACCGCCGACGCGTGCTCGGCGGCATTTCCGATGATGGCGACGACGACCACGCCGATGAAAACCTCGCTCCAGCCCAGTTGATCCGCGATGGAACGCACCGAGCCCACCAACCAATCGCTCTCCAGGCTGACAAGCACCGTGGAAGCGGCCAACAGCGCCACGTGCACGAGAACCGGTCGGCTCGACACCTGCGCGTCGTCCTCTTCGTGCTGGATGGCTTGAAACAGTTCGCGATGGGTGAACAGGCTGAAGTAGAGCCCCAGCAGGTACACCGCGAGGGAGACCGCGGCCGCCCCGTACGACAGCACTGGGGAGATGTGAGGTTGGCCGTACGCGAATGCGGTGGGGACCACGAACGCAACCCCAATGCCCAACATCAGCATGGAGCCGTGACTGCGCGCCACGCGGACGTTGAACTTCTGAATCGGGTGGCGCAATCCGCCTACGAAGAACGAAAGGCCGAGGACAAAAAGCAGGTTGCTGATGATGGAGCCCGTGATCGACGATTTCACTAAGGGAATGAGGCCATCCTTCAGGGAAAAGATGCCGATGATGAGCTCGACGGCGTTGCCGAACGTCGCGGATAAGAGGCCGCCCAGCCGCTCACCGGACCTCGCCGCGATGGCCTCGGTCGCGCGCCCCATGATGGCCGCGAGCGGAATCACTGCCGCGGACGACACGAAAAACTGCATCACAGGGCTCTGGACCCAAAGATGAACGGCAATGCTCCATGCGGTCAGAACGGCCGCTGCAATCCAGATCAGAACATTCAATCGCGTCTCTCCTCCTGGTGATGCCGTCTGCACCATTCCTCAAAAATCTATCAAAACCATACCAAAGGTTCGGCCTTCCTCGCATCGGTCCTTCAGAGGTCCAGGTGACAAGTGTGCTACAATGAGGCGAGAAAGGGGACGGCGCGATGTACGCATTTCCCAAGGTCAAACGGCTGCGAGGGGAACTCAAGCGAAGCGAAGTGCGCAACCAGGTGAAATACCAGTTGACGACGCGCGAGTTCGTCCAGCAACGAGGCCGAACCACGTATCGAATCGCCCTCGAACACATTCTCGGCATGGTGGAATGCTCCGATGCCGAATACGTGCGCCACGCAAAGCCGCTGTTCGGAATTCAGCCAGATCCGTACGGAAAACCCTACAAAATCGTCACGCAGATCATGCATCTCGTCACCGAAGTGGGCGTGATCGAGCAACATGGCGTGTCCTTCTACACGCGCCTATCTCCCGCGTTCGCGGCACACATGGAGAGCCTTCTCGCCGAAAGCGGCTGAGGCCGAGTCAGCCGTCTTTCGGGCCCCGGCGCCTCTTCCGGCTCGTCCACATGGACCTCAGATACCGAATGCTGAGAATGGCGGCACAAGCCGCCACCACGCCGTATCCCACCCACCGGATGTTCGAGACGCCGGTCCATCGCGCCAAGAAACCCGCCACCTCGTACGCAGCGATGGCGACGCCGGCGAACATCCAGTTCGGATACCGTTCATTCATGACAGGCCTCCATCGTTCTCGTCGCTCCACAATCGGATCTGTTCTCCGCGCTCGAGAAGGGGTCTTGGGCGCTTCGCGAGATGGAGAAGATCCAGCCAATCCAGTGCGTTCCACACCGCATCGTTGTTGGAGTTGTTGTTCATCAAGATGTGAACTTCGCGAACCTGCGCGGCGAGCGCGCGCACATCCGGCACGAGCTCGCGGAGCTCGTCCTGACTGTATCGATAGCGGAATCGCTCCTTAGACGAAGCGAGCCCCTTCTGGTTCCACGTCTCGCGATTCCGGCCGTGCATGCGGAAAAGGGCGAGATGGGACGTGGTGGCGCGGGGAACGTACGGGACCGTCGTCCGCCCCGCGTCAGGTTCATCGCAGATCACGTGAACCACATCAAGCGCCTGAAGCCATGCGAGCGTGTGCAGGGTGCGTTCGTCGGTAGCGTACCAACTGCGCTCGCGAAATTCCACCGCCACGCGATGGGGGCGCAGGAAGTCCACCAGGCGTTCGACGGTCACGCGATGCCGGCGCGTCGCGTCAAACCATGGGGGAAATTGCAACAGGATGACGCCCAATTGGCCGCGCTCCACGACGGGCTGAAGGCTGGCCAAAAATGCCTTGCCCACGTCCCGGCGCTCCGCCGCAGTCATCGAGCGCACGTGAAACGTCAGGGCCCCCGGGGCCTTGACGTGAAACACGAACGAACCGCTCACCTGCTCGAGCCACCGCTCCCACACGCGGGCCTCCGCGATGCGATAAAAGGTCCTGTCGATCTCGACGAGATCGAAATACGAGGCGTAGTACGCGAGCCGCAACTCCCGGGGCCAGGTGCGAGGGTAAAAGTCGTCGTGATCGTGAAAAGCGCACGTTCCGACGCGTATCATGCTGGACCTCCCCGCGGAGCGGGCTTTGACCCCGTTCTTCGTAGATCGATATAATGGTGGACGTGAACGCGATCATCGAGCTCTTGGATGGGAGATGAACGACATGGCGAGCGCTCAACACGCCATCCGCTGTCCGCACTGCGATCATACCTGGTTCCGGGAAGAACGCCAAGTCGAGCTCGACTCGAGCGTCGTGATCAAGCCCGGCATGCCCGTTGAAGGTCGCGTCGTGCGCGAGCAATACGTCTACATCTGCACGAATTGCAATCAGGTCTTAGTTCACGAGTGACATCTTGCACTGGTTCAACGCGGTATAAAGATCCCCATCTCCTCACACGATAACAAGGAGATGGGAGGGATCGCCTTGAAGCGATACGGTCGGCGTTTGGCGTGGCTAGCCGTGGCGCTCGCGGCGCTCGGGGCTTGGCACGCCTGGCCGCGGCCGGACGGCCCGCACGCCAAGGCGCACCGCTCGCACCCGCAGCCGGTTGAGCCCTCTTCCGCCGGCTGGACCGCGACGGATCCCGGCACGACGCGGCTCGCGGGGCGCGAGACCATCCTCGTGCTGGGCAGCGACAAGCGCCCAAAAGACGCCCGCGGGAACGCCGACGTGCTCCTGGTGGCGAGCCTCGACGACGCCCATCGCCGCATCGAACTCCTCTCCATCCCGCGCGACACGCAGGTGGCGTTCCCGGATGGCCGGTATCGCAAGATCAATGAAGCCCTGGCCATCGGCGGGCCCGAGGAGACCTGCATGCTGGTCGAGCGCTTGATTGGCCTCCCCATCGATCACTACGCCATCCTTCGATTCGATGCGCTCGTGCGCATGGTGGATCGGATCGGCGGCCTCGACATCGAGGTGCCCCGCGACATGGACTACCGCACGGGCGACCAGGTGTACGGTGTCATTCACCTGCGGAAAGGCCGGCATCACCTGAACGGCGAGCAGGCGCTCCAGTTTGTCCGCTACCGCCACGATGCCCTCGGCGACATCGGGCGGACGGTGCGGCAGCAGGCGTTCCTCGTGGCGCTGAAGGATCAGCTCCTTCGCCCCCAAACGCTGCCCCGCCTGCCCGAAGTGGCGATCGACGCGTGGCGGATGATCGACACCGATATGTCCCTGGCCGACCTTTCCCGGCTAGCGGCACGCGCGCCGAGATACCACGCGTATCAAACCGTGCACACCACCCTGCCGGGCTCCTTTCACGATCCCGACCCGACCATTCCTGGAGACCTGAGCTACTGGGTGGTCAATCCGATCGAAGCTCGGTACGTCGCCGAGCGGTTTTTCTCGGACGGCGAGGTTCCGGCGCGCATCATCCAAGACCCGCGCGAGACCCGCACCTGGCTTCCGCCAGCGGCGCGCACGGCTCAGCCATCTGCCGGCCGTTCGGCGCCCGCCTGAGGCGCTCACGCGCCTGACTTGGCCCGCGCGAACGAATCCCGCACGGACTCCCGTGTGACGACAATGGCGTCTCCGCGCGCCTCGCGCTCGATCTTTCGCCAAGTCACGCGGCTGTTCATCCAGTACGACCAGGCGGTGGACACCAGGATGCCTATGGCCTGTCCAACGGGAACGGGCACACCAAATCCCTCGCAGACGCGCATCACGAGCGTCGTCATCGCGATCCCGACGACTGAGATGCCGACAAACAAGGGCAGCTTCCATCCCCATCCTCGCCCGGAGGACTCCGACTTCCACGTGACGCGATCGTTCCAAACGTAATTGTTCAGCATGGCCACGAACGAAGCGGCGACGGACGCAACGGTATCCCGCAGGTGGACCCCATACCACAGGAAGCTCAGGACCGCCTCGTTGACCACCACGCCCGACAGGCCGATGAGGCAGAACAGAAAGAACCGCCGGTCCGGCGGGCTCTGGCTCACCAGGCGCACGAGGTGACGAAAGTAGTTCCACTGCTCCTTCAGGCTCATCTTCGATTCGCCGAAGTCCCGGGCCACGAACGTGTACGCGATCTCGTGCACGGTGCGGTATCGCCCTTTCACCAGCACCTCGATGAGGATCTTCCATCCAATGGGGCTCAGTTCGACGCCGTCGATCACCTCGCGCCGCAGGCCGAAGAAACCGCTTGTACAGTCCGAGATCCTGCGCAGGCGATGGAGCGCGAGTTGCCCAATGACCCTCGCGGTCCACGAGATGAGCTTGCGGAGCGGGCCAAGCCCTCCGTCCGAGCCTCCCTCCACGAACCGGCTCGGGATGACGACGTCGATCCCGGACGCCAGGCGCTCGTAGATCGCCGGCAACAACTCCGGCGGGTGCTGGAGGTCGGCGTCCATCACGACCAGGTACCGTCCCTGCGCGCGTTCGAACCCGCGCACGACGGCGCTCGCGAGGCCCCGTTCGTGATCGCGGTGCAACACGTGAACCGCGGGATCCTGCGCCTCGAGATCGCGAAGTACGGCGACCGTGTCGTCGCGGCTGTCGTCCACAAACCAAATCTCATAGGAAATCCGAAGCGGCGCTAACGCCTGATGGATGCGCGCTACCAAGGGATGAATGTTGTCCCGCTCATTGTATGTCGGGATCACCACACTGAGGTCCACGCCCAAAGCCTCCTCGCGCCAAGGCCTACGAATCGGACCTTTGGCCCTGTCCGTCATCGCGGAACCACGAACAAAGCGCGGCCATGTCGAGATCGGCGAGGGATCCCGCGGATGCGCGCCGCAAGAGATCTCGGGCCAGGCCCGCGATGGGCGTGCGAGCCCGCAAGTGCTCGCTCGCCTCCGTGAATAGACGCACATCCTTGGCCAGGTGTTTCACCGGGAATTGCGGCGTGAAGTCGCCCGTCTCAATCATGGCGCGCTTGCCGCCGTAAACGGCGGGCCAGACCGAACTCGTGGCCAGCACGTCGAGCGCCGTGCGAACATCGAACCCCGCCCGTTCCGCGAAGGCGAGCGCTTCTCCCAGAGACAGCATGGACATGGCCAGCAAATAGTTCACCATGAGTTTCATGGCGGATCCGTTGCCGACGTTGCCCAGTCGATGGACGACGTGCGCCATGGTGTGGAGGTACGGCAGCGCCGTTTCCTCATTCGCCTCTGTGCCTGCCACCAAGGCCACGAGCTTCCCCTCTTCGGCCGGCTTGATGGTTCCGAGCACCGGGGACTCGACATAGCCGAATCCGCGCCGTTCCACGCGTTCGGCAAAGCGAATCGACTCTTCGACCCCGACCGTGCTCATGTTGACGACGACAGCGCCCGGGTCCATCGCGTCGATGGCACCAGACGCAAACAGTGCGGCTTCCACCGCCGCACTGTCGGCGAGCATCAGGAAGATCACCCGACATCCCCGCGCGGCGTCTCTCGGGTCCGAAGTCACCCGCACGTGGGTTGGCAAATCGCGAATGGCTTTCGGCGAGCGATTGTACGCGACGACGTCCTCCCCCAGGGAAGCCACGCGTTTCACCATTCGCTCCCCCATCAGCCCTAGTCCCATCCAGCCAATGGTCATGATTCACCCTCCTGTCTGCTGCGCGGACTGGCTCCACACGGGTGCTCGTCCAGGATGGCGACCAATCGCTCGAGCAACTCGACAAACCGCCTCGCGTCCTGTTCCCCCAGCTTGTCCAGCAGTTGCGCGATCTTGGCGGCGCGATTCCGCGTGAGCTCCCGAAGATGGGAGCGGCCGCGATCCGTCAGAATCACATACACGACGCGCCGATCCTCGCTTGAACGCACGCGCTCGACGTACCCCAGTCGGACCAGTTCGTCACACACCTGCGTGATGGCACCGGGGCTCAGGCCGGCGATGCGGGCCAGGTCAGACGATTTGGCCTGCGGCACGAGACTCAGGTGCCGGAGCACAAACGCCTGCGTGTGTGTCAAACCGAATTTGTCCTCGGTGAAGTGCGAGCGCATCCCGCGGAAGAACCGCTCCATGATTGTGTCGAGCCGCTCTGCGATATCCAGGCGATCCCCATTCACCCACATTCACTCCACCTATGTAATCTTGCGCGATCCGTCCGCCGTCTCCCATCCGCGTCACTTCACATGGCCGTTTCGCCCCACGCGGCGGCGCAACAGCGCAGCGAACATCGCGAGCGCCGCGAGCGGGATACACCCGAGAAGGATGTAGATCCAGTTGCCGAACACGCCTGCGTAGACCAACGCCACGCCGAGGTAATAGGGCACCATGGCCACGACGGCCGTCCACGTGTACGACCAAAGCGAGATGGCCGGGATCATGCCGGCGACGTAGTTGACCAAAAACGCGGGCACCGGGAGCAAGCGGGCTAAAAGCAAGCCCAAACTCCCCCACTCGCGAACCCAATGGTTGACTTGTTCAAACCGCTCGTGATGTTGCACGCGTTGGAGCATGATGCGCGTAAAGTGGCGGGCGATGAAAAAAATAAGGATGGAACTGATGGTGGATCCGATCCACGCATAGGTCGTTCCTGCGACGACTCCAAACACGCGCAGGAAGATGATCAACAGCCCTTCGGAAGGGATGGGCGTCAGGCACCAGATCACCATGATCGCGATGGCCCAGATCACGCCCCAGAATCCCCACGACTGAATCCAGTCGGTCAGCCGGTGGTTCCTATCCAAATAGAGCACCACCACCGCCACCAGGGCGCCCGACAGGATCATCGCAATGGTGCGCCAATCTGTGAGCAACTGCTTGACAAACCCCGCCACATCCACGACTCCCCGCTATCATTCCACTCTCTTTCACAGTATCAGACTGTCGGCAAAGGTTCAAACACACTCAAAGGGCGGCGGGCGCCCGCCGCCC
>NZ_BCRQ01000030.1 GCF_001552675.1 Alicyclobacillus sendaiensis NBRC 100866 | reverse complement strand
GAGCCGATAGGGCCACCCCCGAAACATCCGCCACGTGACGCTTGATTTACGCGTTTTCCCCAGGTGATTTGTCCGTGACGGCCGCTCCCACCTCTGCATTCGCTACACTGTGCCGCAAAAAACTGTGCCGCCAATCGCGCGGCTCGCGGCGCAAATCTGACGAAAAAGCGAGGGAGAGGCATATGGCGACCAACAACTTCAACATCGCGGACTCGGTTCGCGAACTCCACCTCGGCGAAGTCGTGACCGTATTCACCACCGCGGGTGGGGCCGGCGGCGGCGGATTCACGGGTGCCCTCATCGGGGTGGACAGCAACAACCTGTACCTGCTGCTCGCGCCCGCTTCCGCGCCGAGCGGGGCCACCGGAGCCATCGGCACCGCGGGAAGCGGCACCACATTCGGCGCACTGGCGACCATTCCGCTCAACCAAATCACGTCGCTCATTCAGAACGACTTGTGATGTTTCGCGAGCGAGAGGGCCCTCCTCTCGTCGCCCCTCACAGCCTGAGCCTGACTCACCTTCTCGCCACCGCGGCCGGCTCAGCGCGGAATGCGGCGCACGACACAGGCGATTTGGTCGCAGCGAATGATAGCCTCCGCGACGATGGGGCGGTGACCGCTTGCCGACTCTCCGTCGTGCGCAAACAGCCCAAGGTGAAGGTACAAAGGCGTCGATTTCAGCACCACGCCCGTGAACCCCGGACTTCCTGGGCCAAGTCCGACAGTGTACACCGTGACGACGTCTCCCCTGTGAATCTCCTGAGCCCCCACACGAAAGGTCGACCTAAGGCCGCCAGGTTCGCCCTCCGCGCCAACGATTTGCTCATCCGTCCGCGGACGAGCCAACGCGAGGGTTTCTCGCCCCTCGCCAGCCGGATTGCGGGCTTCCACCATTCCGCGCGATAACGGCGGCGCCATCCATATCTGCGAGTGATGACCGCCGCACCGCCTGCGCGCCACACGGCGCCGTGACTTCGCCTTCATACCATGTCCCTCGCCTAACGCGCGTTGTACACGCCTACAGTCGAAAAGGCGGGGTTTCCACCTCCACCATCCATCGTACGCGGCGCCGAGGGACGGTGACAGCGGGCGTTCCCACGGCCATCTCACAAGCCGCGCGGCGAATCAGTGAACGCCGGAATCGGAGCCGTCCGCGCGATGCAACAACTTCTCCACCATGGCGATCTCGTCCGCCGATACGCCGAGTAGGTTCCGGATCTCGTCGCGCGTGCGGCCCTCGTGGAGGAGATCAAGGATCGAGAAATACAACATCTCCCGCGAAGTCTGGGCGCCCGGCTGCGCGCCGTCGCGCTCCTGCCCTCGCACGTCGGCCACATGCTCATGGGCCTCTCGCTTCGGCTTCTCTCCCGCAACTTGGTCACGGGCCTTCTGCTCGCCAACCGGTTCGGAAAGCGCCGCAGTCCGCGCAGGCGCTCCATGTTCCCCCACCGCTCCGCCTCCGTCGCGCCTCCCCTCACGCAAGCCACCGAGCGTTCCGGCGATCTCGGCGACCGCCGCCTCGAGCGCCTGAATCCGCACCTCGAGATCTCGGCTTCGCTGGTCCCACTCCCGATACATCTCTTCGAGGACCTGGATCGCCGCGCGCGCCTCCGTGCGATCCCCGCCGCCTGCTGTCTCCCCTCGCGCGCCATCCACCCGAAGCGCGTTCCGGGACGGGCCTGACCCGGCTCCGCGCAGGCGAAGCTGTGCAGCCGTCCAACGGAAAAATCCCTTGACGCCCGGATGCGTTCTCCATCCGCCGCTCACCGCGTACAGCATCGCCAGAAGCACGACGCACACCACGGCCAGAATGAGCGTCTCCCACACCGTTCATTCCTCCTCCCGCGCAACATCACAGTGCGCGCGTCTCGCCCCTGGCGGTTCGAACCGTGAGGACACAGGACGGCAGGTCAAACCACAAGGTCCGCCCCTGATGCCCGCCCACGTCGCTCGCCATCACCGGAATCCCTCGATCCGCAAGCCGCTTTTTCACAGCCTCCGCGTTCCGTTCACCGACGCGAAGCGCCTCCATCTTCACGCCCTGAAACATCTGCGCTCCGCCGGCATACTTCGCGCGCAGACGCCGCGGACACCCTCCAGCTTCCACAATCTCACGGATGAGCCAGTCGATGGCCGTGTCCGCGTACTTGTGCGGCGCTCGGATGTCGCGGGGCGGGCTCTCGGGCAGCATCACGTGCGCTAAGCCCGCGACACGTCCCTCGGCGTCATAAATCACCACACCCACGCACGATCCAAGGCCTGCCGTCACCAGCCGTCCCTTCCCGCGCAGGATGGCCCCCTCCGCAATCCCCACGCGAATCTCGATCCCCTCGTCAGTCACTTGGCATCTTTCCCCGCAAGATCTGAAACAGGGTCGAGGCGCTGTCGAAGTCCGGAAGCAGGAAAAAGTGCGCCTGGATCTCTCGCCCCCCGTGGGTGACGCGCGTGGAGATCAATAACACCTGATTGTCTTCGCTGCTGCCGTACATGAGCCCGATGTCGAGAAGCGCCGACGCCATGTCGATGGCGACCGCCGGGATGGACTGCGTGAGCCGAGCGCCGCACAGGTCGGCGATGGCGGCCACATAGGCGCCCGAGAGGATATTTCCCACCTCGCCGAGCGCGGAATATTCCATTTCGCCGTACGGACGGCCGTGTTCACGCCCCGGGATGAGCTCGTCCACCAGGCGATCCGCGCTTTCGGTCGACAGCACGACAAACATGTTCCCCGCGATCTCGCCCTCGATCCGGATGTACACCGCGACGACCATCGCGTCGCTGCCGCCCACGACGTCCACCACCTCGGCGAATCGGCACAGGCGGGCGTCCGTCACCGAGATGCGAACGACGCCACCCACGAGCGCGGAAAACGCCGTCGCGGCGTGACCCGCTCCGATGTTGCCAAACTCGCGCAGGGCGTCGAGATCGGCAGAGCTGAGTTCATAGGAATTCATCCATGCACCATCTTTTCCACCTGTTTGAGCTGCTCCGTTTCGACGGCCGAAAACACCCGCTCTAAGTT
Organism: Alicyclobacillus sendaiensis NBRC 100866; assembly: GCF_001552675.1. Taxonomy (GTDB): domain Bacteria; phylum Bacillota; class Bacilli; order Alicyclobacillales; family Alicyclobacillaceae; genus Alicyclobacillus; species Alicyclobacillus sendaiensis. The sequence continues at coordinate 28,727 of NZ_BCRQ01000030.1, read as the reverse complement.
GAGCAACACCAGGAGATCGTCGCCGAGCCGCGCGACGCCCCGGAGGTAGACGGCCTCCAGACCTCCTACGACGGAGGGCGGGGGTTCCACGGCTTCGGGCGCAATTTGGACGACATCTTCCACCGCATCCACCAGCATACCAACCACCATCTCGTCGACGTCCGCCACGACGATCCGCCGCTCGTCGTGGTCCGCCGAGCCGTGGACCAAACCGACGCGTTCCGCGAGATCGATGACGGGTACGATGGCGCCGCGCAGGTGCATCACGCCCTTGATGAAGGGCAAGGTCCGCGGTACGGGCGTGATCTCCCCGACGCGTTCCACGGATCTCACCTGGGAGACATGTGCGCCGTACCGCTCGGAGCCCACGCGCATCACGACATACGAATCCACGAAACGTCACTCCTTCGCCACTACGCGGGATTTGCGATGGAACGCACGTCGAGAATGAGCGACACCCGGCCGTCGCACAGCACGGTGGCGCCGGAGAATTCTCGAACATGCTGAAGGAATCGGCCGAGCGGCTTGTTCACGATCTCCATCTCGTCCAGAACTTGATCCACGATCAACGCTCAAGCGCGAGACAGAACGGCTCCTGGCGTTCGACGTGTTCCGCCGCTTCGGCCAACAAGGCCTCCAGGTATTCCTCGTGCACCGTGTCATCTCCCGAACCGACACAAGTCGGCCAAACGACGGGCGATAGCTCCGAGGGGGACAATCTCGTCCACCCATCCGGACTCCCTCGCTCGGCGCGGCATCCCGTCGACGACGGCCGTCTCCCGCGCCTCTGCGATGGTGAAGCCTCCAGACTCGCGAATGGCCCGCAGGCCGTCCACGCCATCCCGCCCCATGCCTGTGAGCAGCACGCCGATGCGCCGAATGTCCGGCACGCGAGCGACGCTCGCAAACAGCGCGTCAATCGAGGGCAGATACCGATCCCCGGGCTCCGGCGGGCGAACCGCGCAACGAAGCTCGCCGCCACATCGCACCACTTCGGTGATCCGGCCGCCCGGCGCGACGAAGCATTGCCCCCCTTCGACCGGCATTCCGTCTTCCGCCTGGCGCACCGGCCAGGCGCTCTCCCGATGGAGCCGCGCCGCAAAGGGCTCCGTGAACGACTCGGGCAGGTGCTGCGCAATCAAGACCGCGCACGCGTCGAGAAGTGGAAGCTCCCGCAAAATGGCGCCCACGGCGACCGGCCCCCCCGTCGAAGCGCCCATCACGATGAGCGTGCGGACGCGGCACCCGCCTTCGGTCATCGGGCAGTCTCCTCTCCGTCCGCGCCTCGCCCGGCCGGACGTGCGCGCTCGCGAACCCAGCGGGCCAGCTGCCGATAGCCCGAGGCTGCGGGCGATCCCGGCACGAGCTGCAGCAGCGGGCGCCGCACCATGACGCTCTTCACCAGCGCCGGATCGTCGCGGATCCAGCCCGCATAGGCCACCTGCATGTTCAGGAACTTCGCCGCCGCGTCCACAAGCCGCGCCGCGGTGTCGTCGGCTTCCGCCCTCGACTTGGCCCGGTTCACGACGAGCCACGGCTCCACGCCCAGCTTCTTGACGCGCATCCACTTCAAGAGCGCGTACCCATCGGTGATGGCCGTGGGCTCCGGCGTGACGACGCAGATGGGATGGGCGCCCTGCCGCAACATCCGCTCTCCGAACGCGTGCACGCCCGGCGCGCAGTCCACGAGCACGCACGCGTACCGAGGCGAAACATTGGCGATGCCGCGCCAAAGCCGGTTCCAGGCAGTATCGTCAACCTCGTCGAAAAATCGCCCGCTTCCGCCCGCCAACACGTCCACATGCGGCCTTGGCGCGAGCAGAGCCTCCTCCATAGGCGCGCCAGCGGCGACGTCCCAGAGGGTCAAGAGAGGTGTCGAGTCAAACAGAATCTCCACATCGGCAAAGCCCGCGTCGGCGTCGACGAGGAGCACCCGCACCCCGTCTTCCGCGAACGCGAGCGCGAGGTTGACACACAGGTTGGTCTTCCCGACGCCCCCCTTTCCGCTCATGATGGCGAACACGGGCGCCGATGAGGCATCGACTGCGCGGCCATCGTCGGACATCGCGTCGAACCCGGCGCGTTGCGACTTCAACCAGAGCGACATCTGCTCGCGGAGCCGAGACGCCTGATCACCCATCGACGCGCGCCTCCTTCCACGGCGCCAGCAGGTCCGGAACCGACAGGATGTCGATGTCGTCGGGAACATTCTGGCCTGTGGTCACGTACGCAATGGGCCACTGGCACAGCGCTACGAGACTCGGAACCATGCCGACGGACGAGGTCTCATCCAGCTTCGTGAAGATGAACTTGTCCACGCCGAGTGGCTTCGCCATATTCGCGACTTTCAGCGCATCGGCCGGCTTCGTGGCGAGAGAGAGCACGAGAAGCACCTCATCCGCCTCCATGGGCGCGAGCATGCGCTTGGTCTGCTCGATGGAGGACGAGGCGAAGAAGTTCCTTCCGGCCGTGTCCACAAGGACGAGATCGCACGACGAAAGGGAGGCGAGCGCGCCGGGCACGTCGTCCGGTTCATCCGCGATGGCAATCGGCACGTTCAAGATGTCTGCGTACGTCTTCAACTGCTCTACGGCGGCGATGCGAAACGTGTCCGCGGTCAACAGGCCGACGCGACGCTGGCCAGCCAGGACGTGAAGCGCGGCGATCTTCGCGATGGTGGTCGTCTTCCCCACGCCGGTCGGCCCCACAAAGGCCACGATCCGGCTATCCCGCCGAATGGGCGCTGGATGCGCGAGCGCGCCGAGATCGGACTGAATCGCCCCTAGGAGCGCCTCCGCGCGGGCGGTGCGGTCCCCGGCGACGTCGGGCTCGCCGAGCGCCATGCGCGCCCACCGGTCGGCCAACACGGCGTCCACCCCCTCGTTCTGCAGGAACGCGCGCCAGCCTTGAACCGGTCCGAGGCTGCCTGGCGATTGCGCATCGTCTGGCTGCCGCGACGCTGCGAGCATCCGCTTGATCTCGGCGATCTCGCGGGCGAGCTCCGCCCACGCCTCGGACTCCGTCGACGGAGACGGCCGTTCCGTTGCGGACTCCGCCATCGCCCTCTTCAGCGCTTGCCCGAAGCTTGCACCGGCTGTCGCCGCGAGATCCTCTTTCGCAGCGGCCATCACCTCGATGCGGCGCTCGGAGCGCAGCCCCAGCCACTTGCGCACGCGGATGCTGCGCGTGCTCAAAATGACCGCGTCTTGTCCCAGTTCGCGCCGGATGGACGCGACGGCCTCAGGCATTTCCTTGACCACGTAACGGCGCACGATCACGACACATTCACCACGCCTCCGCTATGAATCGAGATGGAGGGATCCAGTTCGGCAAACGACAACACGGGCAGATCCGGCACGTAGCGGCGAACCAGCCGGCTGAGCGGCAGGCGGATGCGCGGATGCACCAAGAGCACGGGCGATTGACCGGCGCCTTGGAGGTCGGTCCACAGCTCCTTGAGCCTTCGGAACAAGGCCTGCGCCCTTTGCGGCTCGAGGCCGATGGACAACGCGCCGCCCTGCTCCACGACGGCCTGCTGCATCTCCCGCTCGAGCGCCGGATCGAACGTGAGCACCGTGAGCCCGTCTTCGCCATGCGCGTACTGCGCGCAGATGTGACGCGCTAGGCGCTGGCGGACCTTCTCGGTGAGCTGATCGACATCCTGCGTCTGCCGGCCCGCGTCGGCCAGCGCTTCGAGGATGGTCACCAGATCTCGAATGGGCACGCCTTCTTCAAGCAGGTTGCAGAGCACGCGCTGGATGTGCCCGAGCGACAACGTTCCGGGGTACACGTCCTCCACCACGGCCGGATGAGTCTGCTTCAGATGATCCAGCAGCTCCTTCACCTGCTGGCGTCCGAGGAGCTCGTGCGCGTGACGCCGAAGCACCTCGGTCAGGTGCGTGGCCATGACGGACGGCGGGTCGACGACGGTGTATCCGCTCGCCTCCGCGCGCAGCTTCATGTCACCCGTCACCCACAGCGCAGGCAGTCCAAACGTCGGATCTTTGGTCGGAATTCCCTTGACCTCGGGATTGTCCAACCCTGGGCTCAGCGCCAGCCAATGTCCCATGAGGATTTCGCCTCGCGCGACCTCAACCCCTTTCAGCTTGATCACGTATTGCGTGGGTTTGAGGAGCACATTGTCCCGCATGCGCACCATCGGCAAAACCACGCCCAGATCCGTCGCCAGCTGCCTTCGGATCATGGCGACGCGCTCCATGAAATCCCCGCCCTGTCGCGCGTCCACCAGGGGAATGAGGCCGTAGCCAAACTCGAACTCGACCGGCTCCACGGTGATGAGTTGATAGACGTTCTCAGGCTTCTTCGCCTCGGACCGCTTTTGCCGGGCCTTTTCCTCTTCTTCTCGCTTCTGTTGCTGGGCGCGGCGGCGCTCCGCCCGCCGAGCCATGAGGGTCGCCCCGCCAGCGATGGGGATGACGGGCAATATGCCGATGGGCGTGATGAGGCCGAGCAGCAAGATGGCCCCGCTCACCACGTAGAGGGCGCGGGCATATCCAAAGACCTGCTTGACCACGTCCGCGCCCATGTTTTCATCGGTGGCAGCGCGCGACACCATGAGCCCCGTCGCGGTCGACAGAAGCAGCGCCGGAATTTGGCTCACCAGTCCGTCGCCGACAGAGAGCATGGTGTACGTGTGCAGCGCTTGGCTGAACGAGTCGTGCTGCATCGCGACGCCGATGATGAGCCCCGCGACGACGTTGATAGCCACAATGACCATGGACGCGATGGCGTCGCCCTTGACAAACTTCGAGGCGCCGTCCATGGCCCCGTAAAAGTCGGCCTCCTGCTGGATTTTCTCGCGCCGCCGGCGCGCCTCGGCCTCCTGAATCAGCCCGGCATTCAGATCCGCGTCAATGGCGAGCTGCTTGCCCGGCATCGCGTCGAGCGTGAAGCGTGCGGCCACCTCGGCCACCCGCTCGGCGCCGCGCGTGATGACGACGTATTGCACAATAATGATGATGAGAAACACGATGAACCCGACCACGGGATTGTCGCCGATGACGAAGTTCCCGAACGTCTGAATCACAGCGCCGGCGTTGCCTTGGCTCAGGATGAGCCGCGTCGTCGAGATGTTAAGCGACAACCGATACAGCGTGGTGACCAAAAGCAGGGACGGAAAAATCGAGAACTCGAGCGGCTCGGACGTGTTCATGGCCACGAGCAGGATGGTCATGGATACGAACATGTTGAAAAGGATGAGCACGTCCAAAAGCGGGCGCGGGATCGGAATCACAATCATCACAATGGTCCAGAGGACAAACAGCATGACCATCAGATCGGTCCGCTTCAACCACTTCGCCATCGCCCGTCACCTCCGCCCCTTCCTGCGCATGCGGTACACGTATGCCAGCACCTCGGCCACCGCCTGATACAAATCGGGCGGGATCTCTTGGCCGATCTCGACCGTCCGATACAGCGCCTGCGCAAGCGGCGGATTCTCCACAAGCGGAACCTCATGCTCCTCGGCTCGCCGGCGGATCTCCAGCGCGACGAAGTCGGCTCCCTTCGCCACCACCTGCGGCGCGTTCATCGCCTCGCTCTGGTACCAGATCGCCACCGCGTAGTGCGTCGGGTTGGTGATCACCACGTCCGCCTTGGCGACGTTCTGCATCATGCGCCTGGAGGCAATCTGCCGGGCGCGCCGGCGCATCGCCGATTTGAGCAGCGGATTGCCCTCCGTCTCCTTCAGCTCGTCCTTCAGCTCCTGCTTCGACATCCGCAGGCTCTTCTCCAAGCTGTATCGTTGGTACGCATAGTCGATGGCGGCGATCACGACCATGGCGCACGCGACGCGAATCGCGAGGTTGAACACGGCGCCGCCGAGGATCCCCGGCACGGCGTCGAGCTCCACCGCGGACAGGTTTTCCATTTGATGGGCAAGCGACGCCAGAGACGTGTACGCGACACCCGCGACAGCTGCCAGCTTGAGCAAGGACTTGAGCGCTTCCAAGGCCCCCTGCAAGCTCGCGATCCGCCGCCAGCCCGTCGCGGGCGAAATGCGCTGAAAGTCTGGCAGCAAAAGCTGCGGGACAAAGAGAGGGCGCACCTGCATCACCGCCGCGGCCAGCCCAATAGCGGTAGCCACGAGGGCGATGGGCAACATGATCCGCGCCGCAGTCACGGCTTGGGCCGCCATCAGAGCGCGCACGTCCTCGACGGTCCACGACTTCGGCGCGGCGCTCGCGAGATCGCGCTGAATCAAGCTCTCCCACTGGCCCCAGACTGCGGGCCCCAGGATGCGCAGCGCCACAAGCACCGCGGCAAATGCCACGGCCGAGGTCAGCTCAGGGCTCCGGGCCACGCGGCCCTCCTTTCGAGCTTCCTGACGCCGCCTGGGCGTCGCCCGTTCCGTGCGCTCACCCGCGGCGAATCGCTGGAGTTGCAGCGTACGCATCCTTCACCCTCCGACTAGGCGCATGACGCTTTCCAAGTTCAGAAATACGACGGTCAACAGCTGGCGGAACAAGCCGACGGTTACGGGCAGAGCCACGGCGAAGGAAGCGAATCCGACCAGGAGTTTGGCGGGCAACTCGACCACGAACGCGTTCATCTGCGGCACCGCGCGTGCGAGGAGCGCGAACGTGATATCGCACAAAAACAGGCTTGCGAACACCGGCAGCGCCACATCCACGCCCATGAGCATGACGGTGCCCATGATCTGGGGCACAACCGCCATCCAGTCGGCGGGCAGGTGCCAATCCGCGATGGGAATCAGCCGGAACGACTCGAGGACGGCGCTCGCCAGCCCGCCGAGCCCCCCCATTCCGATGAACAGGAGCGAGAACCACAGGTTGTACACAGCGGTGAACACGCCGGACTGCTGCCCAAATCCGGGCATGGCGAGATCGGCGACTGCCATGCCCATCTGGAGATCCACGAGTTGGCCCGCAATCTGGATGGTGTTGAAGGTCCACGTGGCCACAAACCCCAACACCACGCCCACGACCGCCTCAAGCGCGAAGTCGACGACAAACATCCCCGGCTGGGTGATCATGTCCGGAACCGAAGCGTGGACCGACGGCACCGCGAACGCCGCCAGCGCCAGAGCAAGCGCGACTTTGGCGAGATTCGGCCAGTACACGCTCGACAGGATGGGCGCGGCGAGGATGAAGCCGCTGGTCCTCGCAGCCATGAGCAAGAAAAGGTTGAAATGCTGCAGCACATCGTTCATCGTTCACATCACGTATTGCATCAGGTTTCCAAGGATGGAATTCGTAAAATCGATGAGATTCTGCAACATCCAAGGCCCAAACGCCAACAGGGCGACCACGACCGCGATGATCTTCGGAATGAATGCCAGCGTCTGCTCCTGGAGTTGCGTCGTCGCCTGAAAGATGCTGACCACCAGTCCCATGGCCAGCCCCAGAAGAAGAACCGGTGCCGTAATCTTGACGACGAGCCACATCACCTGGGCCGCAAGGCCAATCACATAGGTGTCGGTCATCGGGCTTCCTCCCTGCGCTATGAGGCGTAGCCAGCGAGCAGCGACTTCACGACGAGGTACCAGCCGTTGACCATGACGAACAAGAGCACCTTGAACGGAAGCGAGATCATGACGGGTGGCAACATCATCATGCCCATCGACATCAGCGTCGTGGAGACGACGAGATCGATCACGAGAAACGGAAGATAGATCATGAACCCAATCTGAAAGGCCGTCTGGAGCTCGCTCAGCGTGAAGGCAGGGACCAGCGCCGACATGGCAATGGTCTCGGGTTTTTTCTCCATCTCGGCCGTCAGCGTCTCGTGGCGATAGGCCAGAAAGAGTTCCAGGTCCTCTGTCCTCGTCTGCTTGGCCATGAAGACCTTGAACGGCGCCTCCGCTCGCTCGATGGCCACGGTTTGCGAAATCTGCCCGCGAAGGTACGGTTGAAGCGCCTGCGCATTAGCCTGCTGCAGCGTCGGCTGCATGACAAACAGCGTGATAAAGAGCGCCAGACCGACCAACACCTGATTGGCAGGCGACGTCTGCAGCGACAACGCGTTGCGCACGAACGACAACACGACAATCACGCGGGTGAAGCAGGTCATCAAGATGAGCGCGGCGGGCGCCAGCGTGAGCACGGTCAACAAGAGCACAATTTTGACCGTGTTGGCCACCGAAGTGGGCCCGGAACCCCCGACGGAGACGCTCACCCCCGGAATAGCAGGCGCGCTCGGCGAAGTCTGCGCGTCTACGAGCGACGGATGCATCCCCAAGATGAAGATCGCCGCACACACGGCCCCGCCGATCGCGCCCGCAAGGCGCAGGCGCCGCCAAGCCTGGCTCGTGACCCTCATTCCTCCCGCCGCCCTTCTCTCAACCGGTCCAACGCCTCGCGCAGCGCGGCCCCAAAGCCCTCCGGGTCCTCCGCGAGTTCCTCTTGAAATCTCGGGTACTCGTCCGTGACGTCCGCCAAGAGCCGAACGTCTTCGCCTACACCGATGAGGTACAGCCGACTGCCCACCCGCACGACCTGGACCGACTTGTTGGGCGCCACCTGGCGGGCTGCCACCACCTCGATCTGTCCGCGTGCGGCAATCCCGGTCCGCTTGCCGAGGACGCGGAACAGGAAGGCGATGAGAAGAAGAATGACCGCAAGCGCCACCACGAGCTGAACATAGGCCCACGCGCCGCCGCTGCCCGCGAGCGGTTCGGCCTTCGCCGCCCATATGGTTCGCGGCGTCAGGAGGATGAGCGCCGGCGCAGCCGCGCTCCCGGCCCTCGTCGCCGTCGCACGACACTCCATCGACCGCATCACCTGAGCGCCTTCTGCACCGCTTCGACGACGCGATCGGCCTGAAACGGCTTGACGATGAAGTCCTTGGCGCCCGCCTGAATCGCCTCAATGACCATCGCCTGCTGCCCCATGGCGGAACAGACGATGATGCGCGCGTTCGGGTCGATCTGTCGGATGCGCTTGATGGCTTCGATCCCGTCGACCTCCGGCATCGTGATGTCCATCGTGACGAGGTCGGGGCGAAGCTCTTGATAGCGCTCGACGGCCTGCGCGCCGTCCGCTGCCTCGCCCACCACCTCGTGTCCGTTCTTCGTCAGGATGTCTTTGATCATCATCCGCATGAAGGCGGCGTCGTCCACCACCAGAATGTTTGCCATCGCTCATGCCTCCCACCCAGTGTTCGGAACTCAAGGTAGCGGGTCGATTCGCTTGTCTGCCTGGACGATGTCCGTGACGCGCACGCCGAAGTTTTCGTCGATCACGACCACTTCGCCGATCGCGATCTTCTTTTGGTTGACGTAGATGTCCACGGGTTCCCCCGCGAGCTTGTCCAGTTCCAAGATGGAACCGGGCGCGAGTTCCAGGATCTCTCGAATCAATTTCTTGGCGCGGCCGAGCTCCACGGTCACGTGAAGCGGAACGTCGTAGAGCAGCGAAAGGTTGGCGACCGGGCGCGCATCGCGAGGCTTCGCTTCCTCGTCAAAATCGGCAAAGGCCGGGCGCCTGACCGCAACGCTGGGCCCCTCCTCTTCCCGCCCGCGAACCGGGGGCGGCCCGTCTTCCGGGACCTGTTCGCGCGCCGCCTCGCTTGCGGAAACCGGAGGTTCCCCGTCGCGCCTTTCGCCCGCTTGGGGAGCGCCGGGCGCTGCTTCGGTATGTACTTGCATCGACCGCACCAGCTCGCGCGCAAACGGAACGGGCATCAGCTGCATGATGTGCGAATCGATGAGGTCGTGCACGTGCAGGCGAAACTCCACATTGACGAGTTCCTCCGCCGGCCCGAACGCCGCCTGCGCCTCGTCCGGCGTGAACGTCACCACCCGCACCGAAGGCGGGGAGATGTTGATGTACCGTCCGAACAACTGGCTCATCGCCGTGGCCGCGCTGCCCATCATCTGATTCATCGCTTCGCCGACCGCGCTGAGTTCCAGCTCTCCCAGATCGCCACCGGTCGACTCAGCCGGCCCTCGCCCCATCATGAGGTCCGCGATGCGCCTCGCGTCCTCAATTTCTATGGCGAGCGCATTCGTGCCCTGCAACCCTTCCGTAAAATCCACCTGCACCAAGACGTACGGCGTCGGGAATCGGCTTTCCACCTCGGACCGAGGAAGGATGCTCACAACCGGCGTCGTGATATCCACCCGCCGGCCGAGCAGGGACGAGAGAGAAGTTGCGGCCGATCCAAAGCAGATATTCCCTATCTCCCCTAGGACGTCGATCTCGCCCGCCGTCAACTGCGCCTGCCCGCCGTTCGCCGCCGCCTGTTCGGCCGCACCGGCGCGCAACAGCGCGTCGATCTCGTCCTGAGACAGTTTCATCTCATCGTCCGCCATCGGCGTCTCCCTCCCACGGGCCCACGATCTTCACCGCGTATACGCGGTTTCGCTTTCCCACGCTTCCTAAGAACGCAGGTCTCCCATCCACATAGACGAGGGCCGGATCGCGAATCGTCTGCCGGAGCACGATGGTGTCGCCCTCGCACAAATCGAGAACCTCTCGCACGGTGAGCTCGGCCTGCCCGACTTCGACGCGGACGTCCACCGGAACGCTGAGAAGCTTGGCGCGCAGTTCATCGTTCACCTGGCGCCGGCCGCTTTGGAAGGCCGGATCCATGTAGTACCGGTTGCTCAGCTTCGACAGAACCGGTTCGATGGTCACATGCGGAATGCACAGATTGACGAGGCCCGTCGTCTCTCCCACGCGGACGCCGAGCGTCACCACGAGCACGGTCTCGTTGGGCGTGGTGAGCTGCAGGAACTGCGGGTTGCTCTCCAGCGAGACGAACTGGGGATCGAGGTCGATCACGCTCTTCCAAGCCTCGGCCAGGATGGAGGGCACGTTCTCGAACAACCGGCGAAACAAGGAAACCTCGATGTCCGTCAGCTCCCGAACACGATACGGCCCCGCGCTGTCGCCGCCCATGAATTTGTCGAGCATGGCGAAGACGACCTGCGGATCCATCTCCATCACCATGCGGCCCTCCAACGGGTGCATGTCGTACACCTGCAGGACGGTGAGCGGCGGGATCGAACGAATGAACTCGTCATACGGAACCTGATCCACCGACTCCACTTGGATCTGCGGCACCGACCGCAGTTGCCCCGAGAGCTGGCTCGTGAGGAGCCGGCAAAAGTGTTCGTGCATGCGCCGGAGCACGCGCAGATGGTCTTTCGAAAACCGCATCGCGCGTCGAAAGTCGTAGACCCGCACGCGCGGCTGAGCGTTCGCGCGCTGCTCAGCGACGGGATCGATCTCGCCCGTGCGAATCGCGTAAAGCAGGGCATCGATCTCAGACTGGGAAAGCACTTCGGACAACGTCTCACCTCCTCACTGCACCAGGACTTGCGACAGATAGACCGCCGTGACTTTGCCGGACGGAAGCAGCCGATTGACCTGGCTCACGATGGTCGCTTTCAGGCGGCTTAGGCCCGCATCCGTGCGAAGTTCATCCGACGTGAATTCGCGCATGACGCCGTTCACCGTGTCCGAGATCTGCGGTTCCATCAGGTTCAATTCGTTCTTCGTGATCTTGGAATCCGCCTGCAAGGTCAGCGTGAATTGAATAATCCCGCTGCCGGCCAGATTCGTGGTCATCTGTGGCAACGTGACCTGAAGAGCCGCCATCTGCTTCGCGGAAAGCTTGGGCGGAGCTCCGCCTGCCGCGTGATGCTTCTTCGCGTAGAGCACGTAGCCGATTACCGCTCCCGCGATCACGACAATGCCGAGGACGATGAAGAGCATCGTCCGCACCGCCTTCTTCATGCTCCGCCCCCCTCATCGCGCACGGGCGCCGCGACGAGGCCAATCCGCCTGTACACTTCGATCATCTTTGACGCAATGGTCTCTGGATCCTCCAAGACCACGTACTTGTGTCCATTGGTCAGCGTCACCACGGAGTCAGGTGTCCCTTCCACCGTTTCGATGTGCAGCGGATTGAGCCAAACGACGGTCCCATTGAATCGCGTCAAAGCAATCATGCGCGCATCTCCCTAGGGCGCGGCTGTGGCCGCGCCCTCACTCGCCTCACGAGTTCTTCATATTGACAAGCGCCTGCAGGATGGCGTTGTCGGTGCCGATCATGTGCGTGTTCGCCACGTACGCGTTCTGCGCGACGATCATTTGCGCGAACTGCTGCGACAAGTCGACGTTCGAGCCCTCCAGTTCACCGGACGCGAGGGTGCCGTACGTCCCTTGTCCCGGCGTCCAGTAGGTCGGCGTACCGGCCGCCGGGCTGGAAGCACTGAACAGGTTGTCGCCCACGCTCACCAGCCCCTGCGGATTCGGAACCTGGGCGAGGGCGAGATATCCAATGACTTCCGTGGTGGTGGTCCCTTTTTTGGTGATGGTGGCCGTGATCGAACCGTCGGAGCCGATGCTCACGTTGGAGACTGTGTCGCCCGATCCCTGTTGAATATTCGCGAGCTGATACACGTTGATTTCCGTGGTGGGCTGCGTCGTGCTTGCCCCGGTCGGCTTGCTGCTATAACCCTCCGCAATCACCCCGTTCGGCAGCACGAGGTTGCCGGCGCTGTCCACCGAGAAGTTCCCGGCCCGGGTCAGATACGTGTTCGTCCCGTCCGTCACGACGAAGAACCCGTTGCCTTGAATGGCGACGTTCGTCGGGACCCCCGTGGTCTCGTCCGGCCCCTGCGACATATCCATCTGCGTGGCCGCCACCTGCACGCCGAGCCCTACCTGCTCTGGGTTGGTTCCACCCATGGCCGTTGTTGCACTTGAACCGCCCGATCCAGAGCTCGACGCCGTCCCAGCGGTACCCATCGACATCGTCTGGCTCAGCAGGTCCGCGAATTGCACGTCGGACTGCTTAAAGCCCACCGTCTCGACGTTCGCGATGTTGTTGCCTACGACGTCGAGATCGGTCTGAAAGGCCTGCATACCCGAGATGGCCGAATTCATCGAACGAAGCATGTGCTATTCCCTCCCGTCGCGCCGTCCCCCGGAGTTCAGTCGGTCCCTCCGGGCAGGCCCCCTAACGGTCCAGCCTGGACACAAAGACGACGCTGTCAATTTGGGTCACAACCGGATGCTCCTCGTGCTTTAGAGCCGTCACCAGCGTTCGCGACGGCAGGTGAACCACAAAGCCGACATCGCCTATCACCATGTAGGTATCTCGTGCGCCCTTCGCTTCGGCCGCTCGGGCCGCCTGCTCCATCGCGTTCCAGTCCGCGGACGAAAGCGAGATGCCGCGTTCCTCCATGCGCGAGCTGGCATGCTGACTCACGCGCCACGCGGCGAGCGCGTCCTGCATCGCCTGCCCGAAGGAGCCAGCTTCGCCGCGGCGCGCCGAAGTGGATGCGCCTTGACACGCAGGAACCTCTGCGCTCTGCCACACCCAGGAAACCGGATCGATCACGCCATGCCGACCACCTGAGTCAAGGGATACGACGTCCCATTGACGACGACTTGCGGCGTGCCTTGACTCATCGTCACGGACGACACTGTTCCCTGGACCCGATTTCCATTCGCGTCCTGAACCGTCACGGACGCCCCGATGAGGCTGTGCGCCATGAGCAGGCTCATCTCACTCTCGAGGCTTTGCACCGCGCTCTGAATCTGCGCATCGGTCTCTGCCACCTGCGTCATCTCCTCCAGGGCGCTGAACTGCGCCAACTGCGCGAGCATTTGCGTGTTGTCGACGGGATTGAGCGGATCCTGGTTCTGCAACTGCGTCACCAACAGCTGCAGAAAATCGTTCTCGTTCAGCGAATTCCATCCGGACGGAGACGTTGGGCTGCTGGAACCACTCGTCGCTCCACTCGCGGCGGCCGTCGGTGACGTCGCCTGCGCACTCAGCGAGCTGTTGTTGAGGGCGAGGGATGAAGTCGCGTTGACGGTCACAGTGCCCCTCCTCACGCATACAGATTGATGAGCGAAATCGGATCGTCGCCTTCGGCGCCGTACGCCGCACGCCCCATGCGGCTCGATGAGACGGACCCTGCGATCGCGGCTTTGCCTACGGGGCCATCACCTCGGTCGCGTTGCGGCGTTCCACCTCCTGCGTCGCCGCCGTCCGTGGCCCAGCCGACGCTCACGTCGCGAACCGTCAAGCCGCCCTGCGCCATCTGCTGCACGAGCGTGGGAAGCTGTGCCGCCAACGCGTGCGCGCTCGCGGCGCTCGAAGCGACGAGCTGGATCTGGAGGCCGTCCTCATCGTGATGAACAATCACCTTGACCGCGCCCAGCTCCTTCGGTTCGAGGGCCACGGTCAACGTCTTCGGGCCGGCGCCGCCCGTCGAGGTCAGCCATGCACGCAGGTCTTCACCCAGCCACCCCAGCGTGGACGAGGTCGGCGTCGGAGTGTCGGGTCGCTCGGCACCCTGTGGCGCAGGTTGGGTGACCGGCCCGGCGGTTGACATTTCAGCCGACGCACGCAGGTCCGTTGCCGCCCTGTCAGGCGCTCTGTCGTCGCTCGATGACGAAGGGGTGCGCTCGGTTGGCCGATGGATGGCCCGTTCCGGTTTCGCTCTGACGTCGGCCCCGGGTGCCACGAGCACCGATGTATCGCTTTCCCCGGATGAACCCGCGCTTCCCACGCTCGGGACCTCGACGTGATCGACCGAGGCGCGTGTCACGCCTTGGACGCTGCGCGCGGCGATCACGACGGGTTGGCCCTCCTGAAGCGCGGGTTGTGCCGTCGCCCGGTCTCCTGCCTTGTCCGCGAACGGTGCAGTTCGGACTGAATTCGCCCAGGTCGCTTCATCCCGCGAACCGGCAGATGGCTCGCGTAGTGCATGGGCTGCCTGGGAGGCACGCGCCAAAGCTCCTTCCGTTTGCCCGCTTCCGTCCGACGCCGAGGCGGCCGCAGACGACAGGAGAGCCGTCGTCCACCCAGGAGAAAGTTCTGGAGACACCCCGCGCTCCGCGACTCCTCCGCCTGGAGGGCAGATGAGGGACGTCGCACCTGCGGAAGGCGCTGGCGTTTCGGCGGACGCCACCTGAACATCTCGCGCGCCTACCTCTGCACGCGCGGACGCATGCCAAGCGGCGTGGCCCACCATCGCCCCGGCCTGCGCAAAGATAGCTGCCCACACTTCGGCGAGATCCATTTCGCGCTTGCCCTTGGCCTCGGGTTTTGCTCTCCCGTCCATCGCAGTCGACTGAACCGACGTTTTGGGCGCTCCCATCACGTCCACAGATTCACCTCCTTTCGCGAGGTTAAAGGTCACGGCGCAGGCGCGGCATTGGCCGTGCTGTTCGACAGCGCCGCGATCTGGCTGTCCCGTGCGGATTGCTGCAACAAGGCGCTAGCGGTCGCTGGCGGCAGCACCTGCAGGATAGGCCCCGACGCGTCCGGACTCATGGATTCGATGGCCCACGCCGCTTGCGCAGCGGGCATGCGCTGGATGACCTGCGCCGCGGCCGACGGATCCATCTGGGCAAGCACCTTGGCCTCGGCGGCGCCCTGCTTTTGCCCGCTCGAGATGGACGCCAACTGCGCGCGCAAGCCCTTCACCTGATCCTGGAGCGAAGCGGCCTGCGCGCGCGCGGCAGAAAGCTGGTTGTTCAGCGAGGCCACCTGAGACTCGAGCGACTGAATCTGCGAACGCTCAATGGCAATCGTTTGCCGGAGTGCCGCGTCTTCCGCCGATGCAGGCTTGGATGCTTTGCTCCCAAACAGATGTTGAACGTCTTGCCACACAGGGACGCCGAGGACGACGAGCACGGCCGCGATCGCAGCGGCAGCCACGACAAGCGGCACGAACACCAGCAGGAGGACGGTGATGACTCTCCGGCCGGCGCTGGGTTTCTCATCCTCCACCGAGGAGTTGGCCACGTCCACCTTGGCCTCCACGCCCCCGGGCGTCCGGCTCGGCAACCGTTCGGCCTGACGGCCCGCTGCGCGGGGCGTTCCCTCTGAAGGAGTGCGCGCATTCATCGGCGATCGCTTGGCTTCCATACGCGTGCTGCCCCCCGCATGACGGCGTGCTCATCCAACTCGGCCTGCCAGGCACGCGCCTCGCGGCTTCGCCTGGCTTCGTCCAGGCGCGCCCGCAAAGCCTTCCACGTCTCCGCCTCGCTGTACCGCGCCTGAAGTTCCGCGCGCTTTCGCTCGGCTTCTTCCGCGCTCGCTCTCCATTCGCCGGTCAAACGAGTCTGCAACTGCTCCAGGCGACTCACAAACGCCTGCACGATCCCCCAGTCTCGAGCATCCCGGAGGTCTGATCCGGCGGCGAGCGCCTGCAAAGCGCGCGCTTCTGTCTCCTTCAGCCGATCCGCCATCTCTTGCTCCGCCCTGGCAGCCACCGCATACTCTCGCTCCGCGATGGCACGCCATGTTTCACAAATCGCCTCATATCGCTTGGCCAGTCGATGAAGGGAGGTATTCATGCTCGATCCCTCACAAGGTCCAACAGTTGGGCAACGGCGTCCTCCAACGCCATGGTCTCGCCCTTTTTCTGCCGAAGAAACGCGAGAATCTCCGGCATGCGCTCGATAGCCTCATCCGTCAAGGGATCTGCGCCCTGGCGATACGCGCCAATGCGGAGCAGATCCTCGATTTCGCTGTACCGCGCCATCCACTCCCGGACGCGCTCTGCCGCCTGGCGATGAGCCTCCGTCATGATCGACGGAAACAGCCGCGACAAGCTCTGAAGGACGTCGATAGCGGGAAACTGGCCGCGATTGGCGAGCGCGCGCGAAAGCACGATATGGCCATCCAAGATGCCTCGCACAGCGTCGGCAATCGGATCGTTCGGATCGTCGCCCTCCACCAGCACGGTGTACACGGCCGTGATGGTGCCCTCGGCGCCGGGACCGGCGCGCTCGAGGAGGACGGGGAGCTTGGCGAAGACGCTCGGCGTGTACCCTCGCGACGAAGGTGGCTCCCCCATGGCGAGTCCCACCTCTCGCTCCGCCATCGCGAAGCGGGTGAGGGAGTCCATCATGAGCGCCACGTGCATGCCTTCGTCGCGAAAATACTCCGCAATCGCGGTGGCGACGAATGCGGCCTTGCTCCGGACGTACGCGGGCTCATCCGACGTGGCGACCACCACGACGCTTTGCTGCAACCCTTCTTCGCCGAGATCGTCCTCCAAGAATTCTCTGACCTCTCGGCCGCGCTCGCCGACGAGCGCGATGACGTTCACGTCCGCTCGGCCGCCCCGGGCCATCATGCTGAGCAGCGTGCTCTTGCCCACGCCGCTTCCCGCAAACAGGCCGACGCGCTGGCCTCGGCCCAGCGTGAGCAGGGCGTCGATGGCTCGCACGCCCGTCGCGTACGGGGACCGAATGCGCCCTCGCCGAAGCGGTGGGATGGCGGGGACATCCACGGCCCGCCACACCAACGACCCCTGCAGCGGACCTCGATCGTCGATGGGCTCGCCGAGCGCGTTCAACACCCGGCCGACCAATCCCGGCCCGCAACGGATGCGGAACTGCCGATCCAGAAAGCAAACCGGAGTTCCGGGCGACACCTCGGGCAGCGGCCCGAGCGGGACCACATACAGGCGACCTTCGTGAAATCCGATGACCTCGCCCAGCCCTTCCGAAGCATCCCGGCCGAGCGCACACAATTCGCCGAGGGAAGCGGTCGGCCCCGCCACTTCGAGCGTGTGGCCCATGACGCGCATCACGCGCCCCGCGCGGCGAACCAACCGCCTTCGTCCCAGCTCCCGAACCACCTCGGCCATCCAGCTCGAATCACTCCCCATGCGGCCCCCCCTCCGCGAGCTCCGCAAGTACGCGGGACAGCTCGTCCAGGCGCACCTCGACCCGCGCGTCGATCTCGACGGCGTCCGCCGCGATCACGCAATCCCCTCGCGCGAGCGAAAGGTCGGGCACCACCTGAATGGCAATGGCGCCCCCGTGGCGCAGAGCGATCTGGGGGGACGCTTCCCGCACCTTCTCGCAGTCGGCAGGGTGCACGCGGACGTACACCGTCGATGCCGCGACCACTTGCCCAAGCAACTCGTCCACCAGCTTGGCCACGTCTGGCGGCGACAGCTCCAACTCGCGCTGCAACAGGCGACGCACGGCCACCGTCACGAGGTCAAGCATGAGCTGGCGCTGCCCCTTCATCCGGCGGGCGTCGTCCTCGCGAAGCTCCTGCGCGAGCGCGTCCAGCTGCGCCTGCATGCGCGACCTCTCCTCCACAAGTTCGGCCTGCGCTCTGCGGCGCCCCTCCTCCATCCCTCGCTCCAGCCCCACCCGCTCCGCGGCCTGCGCGCGCCGCTCGATCTCCAGCCGAGCCTCGTCGAGCATGGAGGACGCCTTTGCCATCGCCTCAGCGATGATCTGCTGCGCTTTCCGCTCCGCGTCCGCTAGGATGCTCTCGGCCACCTTGGCCCACGGCCCCTTGCCCGGAATCGGGTCTCGGGCGGCTTCCAGGACGTTCATCTTCGCGTCGGGGACCACCGATTCGGCTAGGGAAGGAATCGGGACGGAATCGACCAGCGGCGAGATCCGCCCTCGCTTGACGACGCTAGACAATGATGTCGTCACCTCCTCCGCGCGACACGACGATCTCGCCGAGATCCTCGAGATGGCGTATCACGCTGACAATGCGCTGCTGCGCGTCCTCCACATCGCGAAGCCGGACGGGGCCCATGTACTCCATATCCTCTTTGAACTGCTCCGCCATGCGCTTGGACATGTTGTTGAAGATGACCTCTTTGACGTCTTCCCGCGCGACGCGAAGCGCCAGCTGGAGATCCCTCGCGTCGACCTCGCGAATGACGCGCTGGATGGCCTTCGAATCGAGGAAAATGATGTCTTCAAACACGAACATCCGCTTCTTGATCTCGTCGACGAGCTCCGGATCCCGCTTGGCCAGCTCCTCGAGAATGGTCTTCTCGGTCGACCGATCGACGCCGTTCAAGATCTCGACAATCGCCTCAATGCCGCCGGCTTGCTGATGATCGACGCTCGTCATGGTGGACAGTTTGCTCTCCAAAATCTCCTCGACCTCGGCCACGACGTCGGGGGAGGTGCCTTTCATCGTGGCGATCCGGCGCGCGACTTCCGCCTGGAGATCGGAGGGTAGGGCGGAGAGGATGGCCGCCGACTGGCTCGGCTCCAAATACGCCAACACCAGGGCGATGGTCTGCGGGTGCTCGTCCTGCAAAAAGCTCAGAATCTGACTCGGATCAGCCTTGCGCGCAAAATGAAAAGGCCGAACCTGCAGCGAAGACGTCAGCCTGGCAAGGACCTCCTGCGCTCCCTGCGGGCCGAGCGCACGCTCCAGCACCTCGCGCGCGTAGTCGATACCGCCCGTCTGGATGTAGTCCCGAGCCATGGCGAGATCGCGAAATTCTTCGAGAATCTCTTCCCGCTGCTCCATCCCCACCTTGTTGACGTTCGCGATCTCGAACGTGAGTTGCTCCACCTCTTCCGGAGACAAGCGCTTCATGACCTGCGCGGCCACCTCCTGGCCGAGCGCGATCATGAGCACCGCAGCCTTTTGCTTCCCGGTCAACGAAGACCGCCGCTGCACACCCACCGCCTCCTGTCCGCTCGACAGCCTCATTCGGATAACCACGTCCTCAGCAAGCTCGCGAAGTCATCCGGTCGATGCTGTGCCAGATGGATGAGCTGATTGCGCAGGACCTCCTCCTGCGTCAGGGGCAGCTCTTCGAGCGGCTGCTCGAACGCCTCACCCGCCGGGATTTCAATCACCTCACCGGCCGGCTGCCGGCGCCGCCGAAACACCAGGTAGCCGACGACGGCCAAAGCGCCGAGGAGGAGCCCTCCCAGCGCATACACCCACGTCCGCCCGCCCGGCGGCGCGGGCGCTGCCTGTGCCGGGGTGGTGAACGGGACCGCCGAAACACTCACGACGTTTTTCCCCTGGGACGGCGTGGACCCCAGTACACTCAGCACGAAGTTGCGGATCTGCGCCTGGACAGCGGGCGTGATGCTCTTGTCGTTGCTGTTCAGCAGCACCCCCACCGAATAGCCCAGCACTTGCATGGGATCCGCGGTCGTCTGCTGATTTTGGTAGCTGTACGCGTAGTTCGTGATGGTGTTCGACGACGTGGAATTCGTAGTTCCTCCGCCTGCCGCCGCATAAGTGCTGTTCAGATTGGGATTGCTTCCCGCCTGACCGGCCGCACCCCCAGGCGTGCCGCTCGACGACTGAGATTTCTGGATCTGTTGGCTCGTGACGAATCCGGTGTTCGAACCCGGGGCGTTGATCAACGTGTGCGTCGTCGTCTGCGTTCGGTTGAACGTCACGTTCGCGTGCACCACGACGACCGCGTTCTGAGCCCCGACAATCTGTTGCAGCCCGGAGATGAGTGTCTGCTGCAGATCGTTTTCGAGCTTTTCTCGCATGGCGAGTTCCGTCGCCGCCGAACCCACCGGGCTTGACGCACCGCCCTGAGCGACGCCGCTCGAGAGCACATTCCCGTATTGGTCCACCACCGTCACATTGCCCACCGTGAGCCCCGGCACCGAATGAGCCACCAGTTGCTGAATCCCGTACACCTGCGCGGACGACAGCTGCACACCGGGGCCGAGATCGACGAACACCGAAGCCTTGGCATCGGTCGTCGGCTGCGTCACGAACAGCTGCTGCTGCGGCATGACGATATGCACTTGCGCGGATTCGACGCCGTTGATGTCGCTGATGGTCGCCGAAAGACTCTGTTGAAGCGCGTTCAGCACCTGCAGGTTGAACTGATCCTGCGTCTCGCCAAGCGAGGTTGTCACACCCGAATACGCGTCGTACCCACTTTGCGGAAGGCCGGCCATCGCCAGCTGGATGCGCGCCTCGTCCGCGTATCGCGCGGGCACCAACACCGCCGTACCTTGAATCTGGTTGGGAATTTTCAAGGTGTCGAGCTCCTGCTGAACCTGCCCAAGGGACTTGTCATCCAAGCCCGCCATGATCGTGACGTAGTGCGGCCGCGTCGCCGCGAACACCACCACCAGAAGGGCGGTCAGAAGCGCAGCCGCGGCGACGATCACGTTGCGGCGCGAGCGCGCTGGAAGCCCCGCCCATTTCCCCCGAGCCTGGGTCCAGATGTTTCGCAGGGCTTCGTTCAACGCATCTCACCCTATCCCCCTCGTCATGGGTTAAATCTGCATGTTCATCAGCGTGGTGTACGCCTGCTGCACGCGCGTGGCGGTCTGGGACAGAAGGTCCACCGCGAGAGATGCCTGGGTCTCCGCAATCATGAGATCCGCCGTGGACACCGGGCCACCGCTCGCATACTCCACCGCCAATTGGTCCGCACGAGCGGAAACTTGATTCACCTCATCAAGCGCTTTGCCAAGATAGTCGGAGAAGCTCATGCCGCCGGACGAACCGCTTCCCGCGGACGTGGTCACTGCGGGAATCGCGGTCAGGGCAGAGGATATCGGCTGGACCATCCCCATTCACCTCACTTGCCAATGCCGAGCGCCGTGACGGCCATCTGCTTGGCCGCGTCGAACGCGGTGGCGTTCGCCTGATACGCGCGCGTCGCCTGAATCAGGTCCACCATTTGCGTGGTCAAGTTGACATTGGACGTCTCCACGTACCCATTGACGGCGTCGGGATTGGACGGATCGTACATCAGTTGAAACGGACTCGTGTCCTGCGTGATGCTCGTCACCTCGACGCCCCCGCCAATCCCTTGCACCGCCTGCCCAAGGGCCGTCTGAAAGGAGGCATCACTTTCCACCGGCGCAAAATTGACGATCTCTGCCCGATACGGCCCTCCCTGCGGCGTCCGCGTGGTATTCACGTTCGCGATGTTGTTCGCAATGACGTTCAGCCACAGTTGGTTCGCCGCGAGTCCGCTCGCCGAGATGTTCATGCTCGTGTTGTCCAACATCCGCCTCAGCTCCCCGTGATGGCCGTGCGCAGCCGATCCAGTCGATCCGAAATGTCCTGAACCAGCGTGTCGTATCGCACCTGATTTTCAGCCATCAACACCATTTCTTCTGTGACATCCACGTTGTTCCCATTGCTGTTCACGGTTGTGGACGCATCGGTATAGACCTGAGGCGTGACGCTCGGCAACGCACTCAGATCGTACGTCGGCTCGTTTTCACCGATGGGAATCTGCGCGTCGCCCAACGCACCGCTCGGCCCTCCTGCCAGCGCGCTTTGAAGGAGCGTCTCAAACGCCACATCCTGGCGCTTATATCCGGGCGTGCCGGCGTTCGCGATGTTGTTCGCGTACACCGCCTGCCGAAGCGTCGATGCGTCGAGAGCGCTCTGCAACAACTCGAAGACAGTCATGGACGGTGCTCTCCCCCGACAAAATTCGACGAACTTCAAGTCGAGACTACAAATTCGTCGAATCCGAGCAGAATCCTGCTCGGGACAGTTAAGTTTTTCTTACGAATCGAGTCCAGCGGTCTGTGAGCGGTTGCCCCACCACCACGCACAAAAAAAGGATGACCCTCAAACCGGGCCATCCGCCGCTAGACCAGTGCTCTCAAAGAATGAACTGACTCAAATCTCGGTTTTGCACAATGTCGCCGAGCTTCTCATCCACATAGGCGCGGGTGATCTTGATCTCCCCGAGGCGAATCTCAGGAGCTTCAAACGACAGATCCTCCAGCACTTTCTCCACCAGCGTGTGCAGCCGCCTCGCGCCGATGTTCTCGGTCTCCTCGTTCACCCTCTGCGCCATCTCTGCGATTCGCTCGATGGCCTCGTCGGTGAACTCCACGCGAATTCCTTCTGTTTCCAGAAGTGCGGTGTACTGTTTGATCAGCGAATTCTCAGGTTCTCGCAGGATGCGCACAAAATCGTGCTTGGTCAAAGGCTCAAGTTCGACGCGAATGGGAAAGCGGCCCTGAAGTTCCGGGATCAAATCGGACGGCTTCGCCACATGGAAAGCGCCCGCCCCGATGAACAACATGTAGTCCGTCTTCACCGCGCCGTACTTGGTCGACACCGTCGAGCCTTCGACAATCGGCAGAATGTCCCGCTGGACACCCTCGCGCGAGACATCCGGTCCGTGCGTCTCGCGGCCCGCAATTTTGTCCATTTCGTCGATGAAGATGATCCCGTGATTTTCGGCGCGGTAGATGGCCTCGGCCGTCACCGCATCCATATCGATGAGCTTCTGCGCCTCTTCCTGCGTGAGCACCTTGCGGGCCTCGCGGACGGTCATCTTCCGTTTCTTCGTGGACTTTGGCAACAGATTGCCGAGCATCTCCTGCAGGTTGCCGAGGCTCTCCGCGCCCATGCCCGGAACGAAGCCCAGCGCCATGGGACCCGCCTGCTCCTCGACGTCGACCTCGACGTAGTGATCCTCAAGCGCTCCCATGAGCAGCTTCTGTTTCACGCGGCGGCGCTCCTCCCGAACCTCGTCCGACGACGGCTCCTGCGAACGATCCGCCGCAAATCCGCCGCTGAACAGCATCTCCAACGGATTCCTCGTGCGCGATCGCGCCCCCGGATCGGGCACCAGCGCTTCGACAATGCGGTCATTCGCGCGAGCTTCCGCCTCACTCTTCACGCGCTCGGCGTGCTCCGCCTTCACCATTCGCACCGCCGTTTCCACAAGATCCCGGACCATGGACTCCACGTCTCGGCCGACGTAGCCCACCTCGGTGAATTTGGTCGCCTCCACTTTGATGAACGGCGCGCCCACGAGCTTGCTCAACCTGCGCGCGATCTCCGTCTTGCCCACGCCCGTCGGCCCAATCATGAGGATATTCTTCGGCGTCACCTCCGCCTGCAGCTCAGGCGACAGTTTGGAACGCCGATACCGGTTTCTCAGCGCGATGGCGACCGCCCGCTTGGCCTTCCGCTGACCCACGATATACCGATCAAGGTATTCCACAATTTCCCTTGGCGTCAATTCTCGCTCATTGGGCATGAGCCATCCCCCTATACCCCAACGGTCTCCAGGATGATTTGGTCATTCGTGTACACGCAGATCTCCGACGCGATGATCAGGGCCTGCTCGGCGATCTCGGCAGGCTCGAGCTGGGTATTCCGGGCCAACGCCCGCCCCGCGGCGAGCGCGTAGCCGCCTCCGGATCCGATGGCGCAGATCCCATCGTCCGGCTGGATCACCTCGCCACCGCCCGAGACGATGAGGAGATCGCGCGGATCCATGACGACAAGCATCGCCTCAAGCTTCTGGAGAATCTTGTCGGATCGCCACTCCTTCGCGAGTTCCACCGCCGCCCTTGGAAGATTGCCTTGAAATTCTTCCAACTTCTTCTCAAACCGCTCAAACAGCGTGAACGCGTCCGCGACGGATCCCGCGAAGCCGGCCACGACGCGATCGTGGTACAGCCTTCTGACCTTACGGGCGCCGTGCTTCATGACCATGCTGTTGCCAAAGGTCACCTGGCCGTCGCCCGCCATCGCGCCGCGCCCGTCGCGCAGCATCGCAAAGATCGTTGTACCATGCATCTCATATCCCATCGTCGCTCGACTCCCGTCCCTCACTGCCCCGGCGTGCGCGGGGATGTGCTGCGTAGTACGCACGAGCCAATTGCTCGCGGCTCGTATGCGTGTAAATCTGCGTGCTCGACAGGCTCGCGTGCCCCAACAGTTCCTGGACGCTCCGGAGGTCCGCTCCGCCATTCAACATGTGCGTCGCAAACGAATGGCGAAGGCCGTGCACGTGGATGGCGCGCAGCCCAGGGACCTCCTGAATGCGACGCTCCAACACGCGCCTGACACTTCGGTCCGTCAGGCGGCCGCCGCGGCGATTGATGAACACAGCGGGGCAACGCGCCATGCGATCTCGGCACGGGAGATAGCGCTGAAGCGCCTCCACTGCCCGCCGCCCCACCACCACGTACCGCTCTCGCCCGCCTTTGCCGAGAACGCGCGCAAAGCCTGCCGAAAGGTCGAGATCGCCCAGATCCAGCTGAACACATTCGCTGACGCGCACGCCCGTCGCATAGAGAAACTCCAACAGCGCCCGATCCCTCAGCGCCACAAAATCGTCGCCGCGTACGTGATCGAGAAGTGCCGCCACCTCCTCCTCGTGCAAATAGCGCGGCAGGCGCCTGTCTGGCTTGGGCCGGCGAATCTGTTCGGCCAGCGCGGGCGGAATCCAGCCTTGCTTGGCGCAAAACCGCAGGAACGTGCGGATACATGACAGCCGCCGCGCGACGCTCGTCTTGGCCGCCCCGTTCGCCAGCAGGTCGCTCGCGTGCATGCGCACATCGCGCGTCGAAAGCGCATCGAGGCGGTGGACGCCGCGATCGGCAAGCCACGCGCGGAACGCATGAAGGTCCTGCCGGTAGCTGCGCACGGTTCGCGGGCTAAAACGAAGTTCCGCATCGTGAAGAAAGGCGTTCACCGCATCCGCGACGGACGGCGTCAAACCCGCTCCAACTCCCTCATGAAAGCCTGGAGATCGTGAAGAGCCCGCTCCGCATACCGCTCGTAGCGCGCCTTTTTGTCCTTGACCGGCGGATCGAGCGGCGGAAAAATGCCGAAGGTCGCGTTCATGGGTTGGAACCCTTGCGGCGAGGCGTGCGTGATGTAGTGCGCCAGGCTGCCCATCGACGTGGTGGGAGGAAAGACGAGCGCGTCCTGTCCGGCCGCCACGCGAGCCGCGTTGATGCCCGCGATGAGGCCAGAAGCCGCGGATTCCACGTAACCCTCGACGCCCGTCATTTGTCCGGCAAAAAACAGCGTCGGGCGCGCCTTCGCCTGGTACGTCGGCAGAAGCGCAACCGGGCTGTTGATATACGTATTCCTGTGCATGACCCCGTATCGCACGAACTCCGCCTGCTCGAGTCCCGGGATCATCCGAAACACGCGCTTCTGCTCGCCCCATTTCAGGTGCGTCTGAAAGCCGACCATGTTGTACAAGGTGGCGGCCGCGTTGTCCTGCCTCAACTGAACCACCGCGAACGGACGTCGACCCGTCCTCGGATCGCGAAGGCCCACGGGCTTCATCGGGCCAAAGAGCAGCGTTTGTTTTCCTCGCTTGGCCATCGCCTCGATGGGCATGCATCCTTCGAAATACCGCTCTTCTTCGAAGTCCTTCAGCTCCGCGCACTCCGCGTGCACGAGCGCGTCGTAGAACGCTTCAAACTCCTCCTCGGTCATCGGGCAGTTGATGTAGGCCGCATCTCCTTGATCATATCTCGACTGAAAGAAGACCTTGGACATGTCAATGGATTCTTTGGTGACAATCGGCGCTGCGGCGTCGTAAAAGTAGAGATCGCCGTGCCCCACCAGACGCCGGATGTCCTCCGACAGCGCCGGAGACGTGAGCGGCCCGGTCGCCACCACGGTGACACCCTCTTTCGGGATCTCGGTCACCTCCTGGCGAACGACCGTGATGTTCGGGTGCCGGGAGACGAGTTCCGTGACGCGCCGCGAAAAGCCCTCGCGATCGACGGCAAGCGCATTGCCGGCCGGCACCGCGTGGGCGTCCGCGGCTTGCATGATCACGGAACCGAGCCTGCGCATCTCCTCTTTCAAAAGGCCCACCGCATTCGTGATGCTGTTGGACCGCAGCGAGTTCGTACACACCAACTCCGCGAATCCATCCGTGTGGTGAGCAGGCGTCATCTGAACCGGTCGCATCTCATACAGCGTGACCTTGGCACCTCGATTCGCAGCCTGCCACGCGGCCTCCGATCCCGCCAAGCCAGCGCCAATGACCGTGACATGAGCCATGCTGTCACCCCCTCATTTCGCCTGAGCCTCGGTCGCCATCATCGAGTGCGCCTTCTCATTGCTGCACACGACGACCGTCTTCCCTTTTCCGCCCTTTTCAATCATCGGATGCCCGCAGACCGGGCAAGTTTGCCCCGTCGGGCGCTGCCACAGCACGTAGTCACACTCGGGGTACCCGCTGCAGCCGTAAAAGACTTTTCTCGACTTCCCTCGTCGCTCGACGAGCGGTTTGCCACACTTCGGACAGGAGACCGGGATCTCCTTGAGGATGGGCTTCGTGTTTCGACATTCTGGAAAACCAGGACACGCGAGAAACTTCCCGTATTTTCCCGTTTTGTACACCATGAGGCGGCCGCACTTCTCGCAGCGGACGTCCGACACCTCGTCCTTCAGCTCCACGTGTCCTAGAGCGCTTTCCGCCTTCTTCAAATCCTTCTCAAAGTCATGGTAAAACTGATCGAGCAGTTCGATCCAGTTCGCGTTGCCCTCTTCGACTTGGTCCAATCGGCTCTCCATGTCGGCGGTGAACGACACGTCGATGAGTTGAGGAAAATGTTCCTTGAGGATGTTCACCACGATTTCCCCGAGCTCCGTTGGGACAAACCGTTTCTGATCGAGGGTCACGTACCCGCGCTTCAACAGGATGTCGATGGTCGGCGCGTACGTGCTCGGCCGGCCAATCCCGAGCTCTTCCATCGCTTTGACGAGCGACGACTCCGTGTAACGCGGGGGCGGCTGGGTGAAATGTTGCTCCGGCTTCCAGGTCTTTACCTGAACGACGTCGCCCTCTTGCAGGGGAGGCAGCAGTTTCCCTTCTTCTTCGTCGCCTTCGTCGTCGCGGCCCTCTGTGTAGAGCGCCATGAACCCAGGAAACCGGACGACCGACCCCGTCGCGCGAAACCAGGCGCCGTTCGCCTCGAGGTCGACCGACGTGGTGTCAAGGACGGCCGACGCCATCTGACTCGCGACGAACCGCTCCCAGATGAGTTTGTAGAGGCGATACTGATCGCGCGACAAGTGATCCTTCAGCTGGTCCGGGTGTCGCATCACCGATGTCGGCCGAATCGCCTCGTGAGCGTCCTGCGCATCCTCGTTTTTCGCGTATTGCCTAGGCCGATCCGGCACGTAGTCGTCGCCAAACGACTGGCGGATGTAAGCTCTCGCCTCGTCCTGCGCCGATTGCGCGATCCGAGTGGAGTCCGTTCGCATGTAGGTGATGAGACCGACCGTGCCTTCGCCCGGCACGTCGAGCCCTTCGTACAGCTGCTGGGCGATCTGCATGGTCTTATACGCCCGAAAGCCCAATTTGCGGGCGGCTTCCTGTTGAAGACTGCTCGTCGTGAACGGCGCAGCTGGGTTTCGCTTCCGCTCCGACTTCTTGACCCGGCGGACCACGAGAGGATGGCCTTGCACGCGCGACAAGAGTTCCTGCACAGCGGCCTCGTTGGGCAGCGGCGTCTTTTCCTCCCCATAGCCATGGAAGCGAGCCACGAGCTTCTTCCCGTGCACCTGTCCATGGGCGTCCACTGTCCAGTACTCCTCAGGCACAAAGGCGCGAATTTCATGTTCGCGATCGACAATGAGCCTCAACGCGACGGACTGCACGCGACCAGCCGACAGTCCTTTTTTGACCTTGCGCCACAACAAGGGACTCAGTTTGTAGCCGACGAGGCGGTCCAGGATGCGCCGCGTCTGCTGCGCGTTCACGAGATCCAGATTGATCTTCCTAGGGTGTTGAAACGCCTGCTTGATCGCGTCCTTCGTGATCTCGTGAAACACGACCCGACAGTCGTCGTCAGGATTCAGATCGAGCAGGTGTTGCAAGTGCCAAGCGATGGCTTCGCCTTCGCGATCAGGGTCGGCCGCGAGGTAGACCTTTTTCGCCTTCTTGCTCGCCTCGCGGAGCGTCTTGATAACGTCGCCCTTCCCGCGAATGGTGATATATTTCGGTTCAAAACCATGTTCCACGTCGACCCCGAGCTGGCTCTTGGGCAAATCCCGCACGTGGCCCATGGAAGCTTTCACCGTGTACTTGCTTCCGAGATACTTCCCAATCGTCTTCGCCTTGGCAGGCGACTCGACGATGACCAGATAGTCTGACACGCCACGATCCTCCATTCGTCGCAGCCTTGGCAAACCCTGTCCTTGGTTCAAACCATATTATCACCGCGATCCTTTCGTTTGCAAACCGTGTCACCTGTCGG